>JBJHBD010000033.1:0-25407 GCA_050485305.1 Gemmatimonadota bacterium | reverse complement strand
ACGCGATCGCAAGCTCGAACAGGCCCGGGAACTCCGGCGCCTCTCACGTCTCCAGGAGGCCGCTTGACCGCCCCGGAGATCACAACTCACCTACCCCGGAATCTCCAGTTCCCGCTGAACCAGGACAGAGAGGCGTAGCCCTGCACTCCGGAGGAGAGGAGCAATGCCGCATGGTGTGATGCAGCGCCGCGCGACTGTAGGGTATATTGTGCTCCCGGCAGTACCTTCCACCGGTCGGGACAGGAACCTCCGAAGAGACTTTTTCATGCCTTTGATATACACGACCTCCGTGGGTGTGCTCCTCGCCCTCCTCCTGACCCTCCACGCACCTTCCGCGTTGGCCGGGCAGAACGGCGATACCCGTCCGGATGAACTCCGCCTGGGGCTCACCTTTGGTGGAACGGGGTTCGTGGGAGTGGTGGCGGAGTTCCGACGCGGCGACTGGTCGGGAGAGCTGTCGCTGGGAACCATCACCTTCCGCGAGATCTCCGTGGCGGTTTCCGGGAAACGGTACTTCACCGAAGGCGCCCTCCAACCGGCCGTGGGGCTCGGGCTCTGGAGCCTCACCGCGTGGACGGAGGACGGGAGCGGCTCCATCCTCCTGCTCCGAGCCCCCCTTGCGGTAGACTGGCAAATCACCGGCGGGCACTACGCCGGGCTGGAGGTGGGCTTCAACCGTGCCCTCGCGGTGAATCGACTGGATCCCGAAGACGACACCCCCCCCAACCGATTCATCGTTCCCATCCCGGGCGCCTACTATCGCTACGGCTGGGAACCTTAGAGTCGCCTCACCCACGCCACCCCTCGTCGTCCACCTCGTCCTCCCACTCCCCTTCTTCCCAGAAGGCGTCCTCCGCAGCGCGGATCTCCTCCTCGTCCAGCGGTTCGTCATCGTCGTCCCAGGCGCGATCCCACGGCTCCACCTCTTCCGGGTAAGGGCGCCGCATCCGCAGGGCCCGGACTCCCGCAAAGACGATGAGCGCCGCCAACACCAGAAAGAAGGTCCCCATCATGGCGAGGGCTCCGGGGTCATTCCCACGTACTTGAGTCCGCTCCCGGTGTTGAAGAGGACGACCTCGTCCCCCTCCTTCACCACCCCCCGTTCCCGGAGGATGGGGACGGCCGCCGCCGTGGCACCCCCCTCGGGAGCGGCAAAGACCCCGGTGGTACGCCCCATGAGCTCCACCCCACGGGCCATGGCCCCGTCGGAGACCGCTACCGCCGTCCCTCCCGAGGCGCGTACCGCTTCCAGAATGAGGAAGTCCCCCACCGCCGACGGGACCCGGAGCCCGGAGGCGTAGGTGGAGGCCCCTTCGAAGAAGGGCGCTTCGGAGGCTCCGGCGTCGTAGGCCCGGACGATGGGGGCGCACCCGGTGGCCTGGACGGAGACCATGCGGGGGCGCTCGGAGCCGATCCACCCCAGCGCCTCCATCTCGTGGAAGGCCTTCCACATCCCGATGAGACCGGTCCCCCCGCCGGTGGGGTAGACGATGACGTCGGGGAGGCGCCCTCCGAGCTGTTCGAAGAGCTCGTACCCCATCGTCTTCTTCCCCTCCACCCGGTACGGTTCCTTCAGGGTGGAGAGATCCCACCATCCATGGGCCTCCGCTCCCTCTCGCACCATCCGGCCACAGTCGGAGATGAGTCCGTCGATGAGGGTGAGGTGCGCTCCGAGGGCGCGAATCTCGTCCACGATGGGGGCCGGGGTGTCCTTCGGCGCGTAGACGTGCACCGGGAGCCCGGCGGCGGCACCATAGGCTGCCGCAGCCCCTCCGGCATTCCCGGCGGTGGGGAGGGCCAAGGACTCGGCTCCCAGCTCCAGTGCGCGGGAGACGGCGAGGGCCATCCCACGGGCCTTGAAGGAGCCGGTGGGGTTCTGCCCCTCCTCCTTCACGAGGCAGCGAGCCACCCGCAGTTCATCGGCGAGGCGCGGTGTGTCGAGGAGGGGGGTCCACCCCTCCCCCAACGCCACCATGGCACCAGGGTCCCGTACCGGAAGCACCTCGGCGTAGCGCCAGAGGTCGCTCCTCCTTCCCGTGAGGGACCCGGGTGTAAAGCGCCCGCGCACCCCATCCAGATCGTACCGGGCGAAGAGGGGCTTCCCCGCCGGGGAGAGGCCGCGGAGCTCTTCGCTGGGGAAGGTCTCACCTGTGCCGGTGCACTCCAGGTGGGTGGCACCGGGTACGAGGAGAGCGTCCGGTCGGTGATCGGCGCCGGATGTAACAGGGATCATGGGTGGGGGGGTGAGGGTGGACGGGAAGGGAACCCATCTTCCAGGGGAAGTTCCGGCGCCCTGGGGCGCAGGAGGGCACCGCCCAGAAGAAGGAGCCCCATGGCCATGGGGAGGAGGAAGAGGGGAGGGGTCGCCTCCGCTCCGGCCACCTGATCCCGGGTCATGGGGAGGGCTCCCAGGGTGAGGATGGCGCCGTTGTTCAGGAAGTGGAGGAAGATGGCGAGGGGGAGGGAGCGTGTCACCACCACCACCCAGGCCAGGAGGATCCCCATCCAGGCGGTGGGGAGGAAGCGAAACGCGGTCTGTGGACTCAGGTGGAAGAGGCCGAAGACGAGCCCCACCCCCAGGATGGCCCAGAAGGTTGGAACGGCGCCCCGGAGCCCCGAGAGGACGACGCCCCGGAAGAGGACTTCTTCGGAGAGGGCCGGCACGACGGCCACCAGGAGGAGGAGCCAGAGCCAGCGCCCCACCGAATCGGGGCGGAGGGCCTCGGCCATGGCCTCCAGGTACTCTACCGGGACGGGGAGGACGAGGCTCTGAGCCCAGGCGAGGAACCAGGCGGTGGCGACTCCCCCTCCCAGGACAACGACCCCGCCCACCCAGATGCGGAGGGGGGGAATGCGCATGGGGAAGACCCGACGGAGGTCGTACCCGCCGAGGACGGCGAACCCCAGGGCGGGGAGGAGGAGGAGCCCTACCTGGGAGAGGAGGAGCCCCACCTCTCCGAAGAGGAGCTGGAGGGGGAGTCCGCCCAGGAGGAAGAGCCCCGCCGTGAAGAGGATGAAGGCGGTTGTGGCCCGGAGGGATGGGACCCCTCCCGGTGCTCTGCCCCCTTGCTGAATCTCCACCCTACCTCCTCCCGCCGGTGTCGTCGGGAGCTTCCCCTCCCGACCTGCGCCGGAGGCTAACCGGGATCTCCGGGGGGAACAAGGCGCCTCGCACCGGCGGTACTCCCTCGAGGTGCCGACACCGGCGGGCAACCCTCCGGTCCACCTGTGAATCTCACATACAGACGGGGGTGATGGCACTCCCACCTGACAGCCGATCACACCATTCGGCCCTCCCGGGAGAGGGATGACGGAAAGTCAGCTCATCGTACGGGCCGGCGAAGGGGACCCCCTCGCCGCGCGGACCCTCTACGAACGATACGCCCCCCGGGTGTATGCGGTGGTGCGCCGTATCGCCGGGGACGATGAGGTGGCCGCCGACTGCGCCCAGGAGGCGTGGATCCGGGCGTTCCGTGCCCTCCCTGCCTTCCGGGGCGACGCCCGCTTCTCCACCTGGATCCACCGGATCGCCGTGAACGCGGCGCTCCAGTCCCTCCGGAAGATGAAGGGGCGAAGCCGGATGGAGGAGGAGCTTCCGGAGGTGGTGCCGGTGGCCCCGACGACACGGGATGTCCTCTTGCAGGACCGCCTGGAAGAGGCTCTGGACCGGGTCCCTGAGGGGATGCGCCGGGTCCTGGTCCTCCACGATGTGGAGGGGTACACCCATGAAGAAATCGGAGAGCTGCTCGGAATCAACCCCGGCACCTCCAAGTCACAGCTATTCAAGGCCCGGGCAAAGATGAGGGAGCTCCTCTCCCCCACCGCCCTCGCCGATGCAGGAGAAGGAGCCGAAGCATGGAGCATCTGAGCCTGGAGGCGCTGGCCCGCCTTGTGGACGAGACCCCGGACCCGACGGAGGGAGAACACCTCTCCCGATGCCGTCGCTGCCGGGATGAACTGGACGCCCTGCGCAACCAGACCCTCGGCCTCTCCCACCTCCCCGATCTTCGCCCTCCGGCGCTGGGGTGGGATGCCATCCAGTCGGCCCTCGAGAGTGAGGGGCTTGTCCGCCCCGTGTCACGAGGGGCACCTCGCTTTGACGGTGGCGCCACCCCCGGTCGCGGATTCGGGTGGGGGCGTTCGGGGTGGCTTCAGGCCGCGGCGGGCCTCGTCCTTCTCCTGGGGGGAGTGGGGATGGGGATGGGCTTCAACTCCGATCGCGCCGCCGCGGAAGCGACCCGCCCCTTCGGGGAGGCCGGTGTGGCGGGACTTCCGGCCACACTCGCCGCCCTCGAGGTGGAAACCACGTCGGAGGGGCTCACCGTGGAGGCCGCAGCCGACCTCGTCCATCTCACCGAGTCGTGGTACCTGGCCGCGCTCATGCGGTACCGCGAGCGCCTGGAGGCAGGAGGAGAGGGCGGAGTCCCCGGAACCGATCCCCTCTCTCGATTCGCGGCGCTGGAGGCGCTGGTGGCGGCGAGCCGGGTGGCGGTCCAGGAGGCTCCCACCGACCCCTTCCTGAACGGGCTTCTCGTGAACATGCAGGCCGAGCGGGACCTGGCCCTTCGTGGGCTCCAGGCCTCTACGGCGGGACTGACCTGGTACTGACCATGCGTACGCTCACCCTCGCCCTTGCCGCCGCTACCATGGGGGGCGGAGTGCTCACTCCCCTCCCCTCCGACGCCCAGCGTCCACCGGCGGGTGTCGCCGCCACCCCCGCCCCCGGATGGCTGGGGATCGATCTGGTCATCGAGATCTACACCTCCGGACTCAGGGTGGCGGACGCGACCGACACCCATCTCGTAATCCGCTCCGTGGCCGCCGGGAGCCCGGCAGCGCAAGCCGGACTGCACCCCGGAGACCGGCTTACCCATATCGACGGGGACGACCTCACCCTCCAGAGCTTCCAGGAGAAGATCGCGGCGTTGCGGGCTGGGGACATGGTGGCGCTCCGTGTCCTGCGAAACGGAGCCCAGCGCACCTTCCGGATGGAGGTGGCACCTCGCCCCGCGGCCATGACCGGAACCTCACTCGTGCAAGGCATCTCCGTGGCCCTTCAGGGAGATTCCGCCATTCACAACTTCCAGACCCGCATCGACTCCCTTCGCTCGGTGACCGCGCGCATCCAGGCGGAGACCTTCAACATGACCTTCCGCCGCATCGGGCCGGATAGCCAGGCCGTGGTGCTTCGATACCAGGGAGGGGCGGACAGGTACTCCGGGCCCAGCGCCCTCACCATGGACGGAAACCGGATCACCATCTTCCCCACCCCGGACTCGGTGCGAGCCCTTCGGCCAGGGGTCCTATCGGTACCGGCCCTCCCGGATGAACCCCGGAGATTCACCTTTCTCTCGACGGGTCGGAGGGTGGTGGCGGGAGCCGAACTCGCGCCTCTCAACCCCCAGCTCGCCCGATATTTCAGGACCAATCATGGGGTTCTGGTGGTGGAGGTGTTGGAGGGGACGCCGGCCGCCCGTGGCCGCCTCCAGCCTGGAGATGTGGTGGTGGAGGTGGGGAGCGAACGGGTCGAAACCGTGGAAGAGTTCCGGGCTCACCTGGATCGGGGGTATCGGTCCCCGCCCGTCCCCGTCACGGTGGTCCGTGACGGGGAACGCCTGGTGCTGCGCTTCCCGCGATAAGCGAGCGATTACTCGTAGCGGAGCGCCACGATGGGATCGAGCTTGGCCGCCCGCTGGGCCGGCCAGATCCCGAAGAAGAGTCCGATCCCCGCCGAGAAGAGGATGGCCACCACCACCGCTCCGGGAGCCACCACCGTATCCCACTCCGCCATGGAGGAGAGGAGGTGGGCGCCCCCGTATCCGGCAGACACCCCGAGAATCCCTCCCAGGGTGCAGAGGACCAGCGACTCCACCATGAACTGGTAGAGGATGTTCGTCCGGGTGGCGCCCAGCGCCTTCCGAACCCCGATCTCCCGGGTCCGCTCCGTCACCGAGACGAGCATGATGTTCATGATCCCGATCCCCCCCACCAGGAGGGAGACGGCGGCGATCCCGGCCAGGAGGAAGGTGAAGGTGCGGTTCGTCTCCTGGAAGGAGGCCAGGAGATCCACCGAGTTCCGGATCTGATAGTCCGCGTTGGCTCCCGGTTGGATGCGGTGCTCCCGGCGGAGCACCCGGTCGATCTCGTCGTAGGCCACGTTCATCTGGCTCGGCCCACCCTCCACCTTCGCCAGGATGGCCCGGAGTCGATCCCGCCCCCCGAAGACCCGGTATTGGGCGGTGTTCACCGGGATGTAGACCATCTCGTCGGGGCGGTTGAACCCCATCTCCCCCTTCTCGGACAGGATCCCTATGACCTCGAAGGGCTCGCCACGGATCCGGATCGTACGTCCAATCAGGAGGGGAGCCGGCGTGCCGAGTTGATCGGGGAGGGCGTGTCCGAGGACCGCCACTCGCCTACGACCCTGGTTTTCCCCCTCGGTAAAGGCGCGCCCGAAGGCCATCTCCATCCCGTAGATGTCGAAATAGCTGTCCCAGGTCCCCAGGACCTCCACCGAGGTGTTCCAGCGCAGGTAGGAGACCTGCATCCGCTGGGCAATCTCGGGAGCGATGGTGAGGAAGCTTCCCGTCTCTTCGCGAAGCGCCACCGCGTCGGAGGTGAAGAGTCGGCTGTCGGCCCCCTGGGCCACCCCGCCAAAACGGGCCTGGGTGGGACGGATGGTGAGGACGTCGGTCCCCATCCGCTGAATCTGGTCCTCCACCCGCTGCTGGGCCCCCTCGCCGAGAGCTACCATGGTGATCACGGCTCCCACACCGATGATGATCCCCAGCGTGGTGAGGAAGGACCGGAGGATGTTGGCCCTGATCGCCGAAAGGGCGACGAGGAAGATCTCCTTGCCGAGCATGGCCGTTCTCCCCCGAGCGTCAGCGACCGAAGGGGAGACCACCCCCCATCCGGGACCGCATCATGGCGTTGACCTGCTGCTGCTGAGCCTGGAGTTGGGCGCCACCGATGAGCGCCACTCGCTCCCCCTCCTCGAGCCCGATGAGGATTTCGGAGTTGGACCAGTCGTTCACTCCGATGAGGACGGGGCGGGGGCGGAGCTGTCCGTCGGCCCCCTGGACAAAGACGATCCCCGGGCGCCCCATGTCGCCCTGCCCTGCGCCCCGGCCTCGAGCCGTGGCGCCAGGCATCCCTCCCTGGCCGCCCTGGAATCCGCCGCCACCGGCGCCTGGGCGCCCCTGGGCGCCGGCGCCTCCCCGCATCGCCGCACCGCGCTCCACCATCTCGGCGCGGATCCGCTCCCGCTCCTCTTCCGAAGGCGCGTCTCCCTCACCCCCTTCGGCACGCCGGGAAATCATCTCCCGGGTGAGTTCCTGGAAGACGGAGCGGTCCATTTCGATGAGGTTCTGGGGGATCCCCAGAACCGAGGCGGCCGGGGCCATCTCCTGGAACGACACGATGGCGTTGTTGGGGAGGGTGAGGGTGGAGGGGCGTTGCGCCAGGAGGATGGAAACCTCCGCACTCATCCCCGGCTTCAGGATCCCCTCCCGGTTGTCCAGCCGCACGATTACCGGGAACATGACCACGTTCTGCTGAACGGTGGCCTGGGGTTCGATCTTCTCCACCTGTCCCTGGAAGGTGCGGTCGGGGAAGGCGTCCACCGTCACCGTGGCCTGCATCCCCGCCTGGATCCGCCCCACATCGGTCTCGTCCACCAGGGTGCGCACCTGCATGACATCCAGATTCGCGATGGTGAGAAGGGTGGTCCCCCCTGAGACGTTGCCGGAGGCGGACGCGATGACGACACCGTCCTCCACCGAACGCTCCAGAACCGTCCCCGTCATGGGGGACCGGATCGTCACATCTTCCAGGCGGAGCCCGGCCAGATCACGATTCGTCTCGGCGCGCACGAGGGCCGCCCGGGAGTTGGCGAACTCCAGGTTCCGCGACTCATGCTCCTGGTCGGTGATGACTCCGGCCTGAAGCAGACTTTCGGAGCGTCGGAGCTGGGCCTCCGCGATGGCAAAGCGCTCACGCGCCACCTCGTAATCGGCCACCGACTGGTTGTATTCGTTCTGGACATCCCGGGGATCGATCCGCACGAGGAGCGTCCCGGGCTCCACCCGGTCCCCTGTATCCACCAGCACCTCCCTGACCTCACCCGACGCCTTCGACTTCACCTCCACCTTGCGGAGCGGCTCCAACTGCCCCGTGGCTTCGGCGCGGATCTCCAGATCCTGGCGGACGACGTCGGCAAGCTGAAGGCGGGGGGCTTCCTCTGCCTGCCCCTGGCCGCACCCCGTAAGGGGGGTCAGCGCCAGGAGGGCGACGCCCACGGTGTAGCGGGAACGGCGGGGGTGGTGAACGCTGGGTGCGGGCATGGGTCTCGAGTCGATCCTTACCGATCAGGTGACGCCGGCCGGGGCCTGTGACAGATCGGGCCGCCTCCGGACCTCATTCAGGAAATCCTTTTCGATGACGCCGTCGCGGAGGTGAACCTGCCGCTTCGCGTACTCGGCGATATCATGTTCGTGCGTAACAAGGACGATGGTCTGCCCCGAATCGTTAAGTCGGACGAACACGTCCATGATCTCCTCACCGGTTCGGGAGTCCAGGTTCCCCGTGGGCTCGTCGGCCAGGAGGATGGCCGGCTCGTTCACCAGGGCCCGGGCCACCGCCACCCGCTGACGCTGCCCTCCCGAGAGCTCGGGAGGCTTGTGCCCCATCCGGTCACCGAGTCCCACCATCTCCAGCTTCTGTCGAGCCCGTTCCCGCCGCTCCGACGAAGAAACGCCGGCGTAGATGAGGGGAAGCTCCACATTGTGGAGTGCCGAGGCCCGCGGGAGGAGGTTGAAGGTCTGGAAGACGAAGCCGATCTCCTTGTTGCGAATTCGCGCCAGCTTCGCTTCGGAGAGCCGACTCACATCCTGTCCGTTCAGCCAGTACTCACCGGCGGTGGGGGTATCCAGACACCCGATGAGGTTCATGAAGGTGGACTTCCCTGAACCGGAGGGACCCATGATGGCTACGAACTCCCCCTCGGCGATCTCCAGATCCACTCCCTGCAGCGCCCGGATCGTCTCCGCGCCCAGGACGTAGTCCTTCCGGAGACCGGATGTCCGGATCACCACCTTCTCGCCATGCATGCTCATACTCTCTCCTGAATGGATTCTGCGGCTGGGGGTCCCACTCCGAAGGGTGCCGGAGTCGCCCATTCAACAGGACGCATACGGCGGGAGCGGGGTTTCGCTACCTCCCTACGGATGCCCGAAGAGGACCCTTCGTTTGATGGGAATTGCACCCTTCATCGACTGCACCGGTCGAAGGGCGAGCCTGTCAGTTCCGATTCTCGGTGGAATCCCGATCCTGGGAGATTCTCTGGTTCCGCTCTGCGATGAGGGAGTCGTACGCCGCTATCTGGGCATCATCCAGGAGGGCCCGGATGGCGGTGCGCGTCTCGATGAGAAGCTCGCGGGATCGTGGGCGGAAGGCCTCCTCAAACTCCTCCTGGAGCGCCTCGAGCTGTTCCCGGTAGTGCTCCAGCACCGAATCCACCTGGGCTCGCTGGTCCTGCGGGAGATCCAGATGATCGATGATGAACCGCCGCCGCTCCGGCGGAGGAGCTTCCCCCTCCCCTTCGGCCTCCACCCCGGGAGCAGCGATGGCCATCCCCCGGTCGAGGACAAAGCCCACCACGACTCCGGCCCCGAACACCACCGCGAGCACGAGGAGGGTGGCGAGGCGAGTACGCTGTTCCGGATTTATCATGGCTCGTAGCCCCGGTTCAGAACCCTTCAACCGCGAAGAGTACCGCGTCGCGATCCGGAGGGGATTCAGAGTGAAGGAAGGCGGGAAGCGGCTCGGCTCGATCTTCCCATACCGGGGCCAGGAACTCCTCGATCCCGAGGAGGGGCATGGGGCGCTCGGATTCCGATTCGAGGGTCACGATGACGAAGGCCAGGAGGGCGGCCGCCATCACCGACACCGGCACCACGAGACGGCTCCAGGCGGCAAGGACCTCCGCAATGGTCACCCGTCGTGCCTGCCGACGAAGGGCGAGGGCGGGGCCCGCGGAGCGCATGACCGAATCGTGGAAACGGCTCCAGTACCCGGGATCGCCGGTTCCCGGGTCCAGCGCCTCCAGTGGCACCATCGGCTCCATGTCCATCATCCCAACTTCTCCTCGGGCTTCACGCCCGCGTCGGTCGAAAGCAGCTCTCTCAGCCGCTTCCGCGCATAGTGGAGGTGAGATCGGATCGTCCCCGAGGGCATCTCCAGCCGCTCGGCGATCTCCCGGTGTTTCCACCCCTCCATGTCGTGGAGGAGTACCACCTCCCGTTGCACCTCCGAGAGTTCGCCCAGCGCCGCGCGCAGGCGTCCTCGAAGTTCCACCGTCTCGACCCATCGCTCCGGGCCGTCCATACCGGACTCCAGACCGAAGGGGAGGGGGTCCCCCTCCCGAAGCCGTTCCCGCCGGATCAGATTCCGGGCTCGATTCCTGACAATGGTCAGGAACCACCCGGCAAACCGATCCGGCTTCCTGCATTCATCCAGCCGTTGCAGCGCCACCACGAACGCTTCCTGGGCTCCGTCCTCCGCATCTTCGTGGCGTCCGGTCACGGAATAAGCCACCGAATAGGCAGCCCGACCGTACCTCCGGACCAGCGTCGCAAAAGCGGCCCTGTCTCCCGATCTCGCAAGCCCGACGAGTTCACCGTCGCTGAGATGGGAAGAATCACTCATGAGACACCGGAAGGCGAAGGCGTGTTGAACGCGGATGGCGGACCCGATCCCGCATCTTCTCTACGGGGAGGATCCTACCCGCATGGTGCCACAAAGGTGCGCCTCTTCCCTCCCCGAGCAAGGCCGGCCCCCGATCCGGATGGAAGTGGGCCCCACCGTCCCCAATAAAAACGGCGCCGGGCCCGGTGCGGGCCCGGCGCCGGTCGTCTCATTCATCGAGATCGAAGTCTCAGGACGCCGCCTTCCACCGTCCAAAGGGCAGGGTCGGGGCGGGCGGGACACGCTCTCCATACAGGAAGGGTTGGATACGGGGACCCTCACGGTCCACCCGGATCCCCTCTCCTCCATCCAGGATGATGATGCCTGCGGCATCTTCGGTGGACACCACCTCGCGGCGGAAGTCCGTGGCTGGCTTGACCATTGATCTATTTCCTTCCGGGTTCCTGACGATCTGGGATAGCGACTCCCCGCAGGGGGCTGTGGCGAGGTTTGAGCCATGACGCTCATGCCTGCCAAGGAGTTTCATGGCACGAATCGTGCCGATTCCATCGCAAACACCCAACTCGTTATAGAACAAGGAAGTAACGACTGAACACCCAGCTTCCGAGCACCTCCTTTCCCGCAGATTTCGTGTCCAAATGACGACACGGCTTGTGTCACTTGGACACGGTACCCCCGGGAGGGTCAGCGGCGGCTCAGCGCCTCCTCAAGGACATGAAGAGGAGCACTCGCCAGATCCCGGGCGGGGACGAGCGCTTCGCGAACCGTTCGATTCGACCCCTCGGCAGGGGTGAAGCGGAGGGACAGAAGCGTCACCCCGGGATCTCGGCCCCACCCTGAGCGGGTGGCGCCGAGAAGGTGGATTTCCCACTCCACCCCATCCCAGAAGAGGGTACGATGTTCGGTCGTTTCCGGAGCTTCTTCCCCCGGACCGGATGCCGCCTCCCGTGCCGGAATCGGGCGCGCGGGAGGGAGTGGGGACCGTTCATCGGTCATGGCCTCTCCCCTCCACAAGCTCTACCTCGGCGCCGAGATCACCGCTTTCGAAGATCCGGACCCGAGCCAGGTACACGCCGGCAGGGAGGGCCCCCGTCAAACGGTGCCAGATCCACCCGGCGAGCCCCTCGGTGGAGGGGTGAATCTCGCCACTGGCCACCTCGGGGACGGTGTGGTTGATGTCCCCCCTCGCCAGGGTACCCAGCACCTTCTCCTGCACCACGCGGTCCAGTTCATCCAGCTCCACGAGGAATCCCGTCTCCGGATCCGGCTCGCCGCCCACCACCACTTCCAAACGCCAATCGTGGCTGTGGGGGTCGGCCTGCTCCCCAAATCGGCTCCGATTCTCCTCCCGGGAGCGATCCGGATCCCCGTACCAGTGGGAGGCCCGAAAGGAGTAGCGTCGAATGAGGAAGGTGCGCATGGACACGCAGGTTGCGGGAGGGTGCACCCCTCTTCCCCGGGAGATGGCCCGGTTCGGGAGCGTTCGTTACTCTGAGATACTATCGGGAGCATGCTTCGGCTTCCACCCCTCCCGGTCCCCGCCACTCGCCCATCCATGTCCGAATCGCTGATCCCCCTCCTCCGCCCCGGCACCATCGCCGTGGTGGGAGCCAGTCGCACCCCGGGAACGGTGGGGTGGCAGATCGTGGACAACCTTCTCCGGCACGGATTCACCGGAAGCATCTACCCGGTGAACCCGCGCAGCCGCTCGGTCCACTCCATCCCCACCTGGAAGTCGGTTCGCGAGATTCCCGGAGAGGTGGATCTGGCGGTCATCGTCGTGCCGAAGGAACACGTCCTGGAGGTGGTGGACGACTGCGGCGCAAAGGGGGTCCCGGCCATCGTGGTGATCAGCGCGGGATTCCGGGAGGTGGGTGGAGAGGGGATCATCCGGGAAGCCGCGCTCATGGAACGGGTTCGGCGCTACCAGATGCGGCTCGTAGGCCCCAACTGCATGGGAGTCCTGAACACCGATCCCAGCCACTCCATGAACGCCACCTTCGCGCCCACCATGCCCCCTCCCGGGCCGGTGAGCTTCCTCTCCCAGAGCGGGGCCCTCGGGGTCACCATCCTGGACTACGCGGCGGAGTACGGGATCGGTGTCCGCAACTTCGTCTCGGTGGGGAACAAGCCCGACGTGAGCGGCAACGACCTCCTGGAGTTCTGGGAAACCGATCCGGGAACCCGCGTCATTCTCATGTACCTGGAGACCTTCGGAAACCCGCGCCACTTCACGCGCATTGCCCGACGGGTGGCGAGGAGGAAGCCCATTGTGGTGGTGAAGTCGGGGCGGTCCATCGCGGGGGCCCGCGCCGCTTCGTCCCACACCGGGGCCCTGGCGGGGATGGATGTGGCGGTGGACGCCCTCCTGGCCCAATGCGGGGTCATGCGCGCCGACACGGTAGAAGAGCTCTTCGACCTGGCCATGGCCTTCGGCGGGCAGCGCCCCCCCCGTGGCAACCGCACCGCCATCGTGACGAACGCGGGTGGTCCCGGGATCATCATCGCCGACGCCTGTGCCGCACATGGGTTGGAGGTGGCCGAATTCACCCCCGACACCCTCGCCCGCCTGAAAGAGGTCTTTCCGGAGGAAGCCTCGGTGCGGAACCCGGTGGACATGATCGCCACCGCCACCGCCGAGTCCTATCGGGTGGCGCTGGAGATCGTTCTGGCGGATCCGGGGGTGGATGCCGCCATCGCCGCCTTCGTCCCTCCCCTCGGGATCCGGCAGGAAGATGTTGCGGAGAGCATCGTGGCCGCTGCCACCCAACACCCCACCACCCCGGTTATCGCCGTACTCATGGGACGGGCAGGACTTCCACAGGGACGGGCCGAACTCCAGGCCGCCGGGATCCCCGCCTACATCTTTCCGGAATCGGCCGCGCGCTCCCTCGCCGCCCTGCACCGTTACGGACGTTGGCTCGAACGCCCCGTACAGGCCCCCACCCCCTTCCCGGTGGACCGGGAACGGGTGGCCGAGATTCTCCGGGAAGCCAGGAAGCGCGGCGCGGATCGGCTCCTGGAGCCGGAAGCGTACCGGGTGCTGGAAGCCTACGGGATCCCCATCCTCCCGTATCGGCTTGCGCAAAGCGCCGACGAGGCCGCCGAAGCCTTCCGTGAGCTGGGGGGTCCCGTGGTTCTCAAGATCGTCTCTCCCGACGTCCTCCATAAGAGCGATGTGGGAGGGGTGATCCTCGATGTAGTCACCCCGGAGGATGCCGCGGAGGGGTACCGCTCCATCCTCGCCTCGGTGGCGGAGGCGCACCCGGAGGCACGGGTCGAGGGGATCCTCCTCACCCCCTTCCGAAGGGGGGGGCGGGAGCTCATTCTGGGGATGAACCTGGACCCGACATTCGGACCGGTTCTCATGTTCGGGATGGGTGGAGTGCATGTGGAAACCCTCCAGGACGTCTCCTTCCGCCTCCCTCCCCTGGCGCCGGTGGATGCAGAGGAGATGGTGCGCGGAATCCGTGGATTCCCCATACTTGAGGGGCGACGCGGGGAGTCCGGAATCCATCTCCCTTCGGTGGAGGAGGCCCTTCAGCGGCTCTCCCAGCTCGCTCTCGACCATGACGGTATCCAGGAAGTGGACGTCAACCCCTTCCAGGCCGATCCGGCGGGGGGGGTGGCGCTTGACGCCCGCATACTGCTGGAACCCGGATCCGGGCAACCCGAAGCCCCGAGGGAGGATTGAGGGATGGGAAGCTATGACGATATCCCGGCCGACCGGCTCGAGGCCGACCTGGCCTCCTTCGCCCGCCTGATCCTCCAACTCGAGGCGGAGGGGGAGCTGCTCCGCTCGATCCCCGAAATACAGCAGGCCCTCGGGGAGTTGCGCCAGAAGCTCTTTGCCTTTGAGGTCCGAATGAGTCGGCACCTTGGGGGGGGTGAATCCCCTACCCCCGCGAGGGACCCATCCCCACCCGTCGGGGAGGATCCCGTCCTGCGGGATTCCATCCGGGTGGTCAGGGAAGCACTCCGACGGGAGGCCGAGATGCTTCGGGAATGGGAGGGGGAGGACACGGGAAGGGACGCCGACGATGAATGAGCGAGGCCAGGACACCCGCCTCCTCCCTGACCTGAGCCCCGGGGATGAGTCGCTGGAGCGCCTTCGGAAATTCCACGAACGCACCCTCGCGCAACTTCAGACTCTTGTGGACGATGTGGCCTCCCCGGAAGCCCGGACGCTGGTCCTGGAGGTCCGGAAGGCGGCTGGGCTCCAGATGGAGGATCCCATCGCTCAGGTCATGGCCAAGCTGGAAGAGGCAGTGCGCGCCGTCCAGTTCCTCCAGTCCGAGATCCAGCGCCAGAACGGCGGGGGGCCGCGCCTCGCCGGAGGAGATCATCCGGCCAACCTCCCCGCATACCTCTCCCGCTTCCTGGCCGAGCGGGAGGGTACCCCGGGATTTCACTTCGAAGTCACGCAGGATCTGGAACGGGGGTGGGTCATCCACTGGAAGGAGTACACCGAACGGGGCACGGTTCGCGGCTCCGGCCACTTCTCCGAACGCCCCTACGCCTGGCTGGACGAGTAGTCAGCCGTCGACGCCATCCTGGAAGAGGGAGAGGGCGTCTTCTCCGTAGAACATGGAGATCCAGCGGGACTGGGTGGGGGTGAGCCTACGAACCGCCCAGACGAGCTGTACGTAGTTCGGTTCACGAGGCACCCTCAGGAGGGGCATCCCCGCCTCTTCCGGCGTCTGATTCCCCTTGCGGTTGTTACAGGGGGAGCAGGAGGTGGCCACGTTTTCCCACAGGTTTTCACCCCCTCGCGAGACGGGGAGAATGTGATCCCGGGTGAGGAACTGGCGCCCCCTCAGCTCCCTTCTGTGTCGCCCACAGTAGAGGCAGGTATAGTCGTCGCGGGCGAAGAGGAAGGTGTTCGTGACCTGCCGCCGGAATCGCCGAGGGACGTGGACGTACCGGACCAGGCGGATCACGGTGGGGAACAGAAAGTCCTCCTGGGCCGAACGAAATCGCCGCCCCTCGTCCACTTCGAGGATCTCGGCCTTCCGATCCAGCACCAGGCGAATCGCCCTTCGAGCCGGCACCACCGTGAGGGGCTCGAAGGAGGCATTCAGGGCGAGGCACCCCATTCACCCACCTCCGCATGGCAACGGTAATGTCCACTCCGGAACCCCGCACCCCGTCGGGATCCGGCGGGCTACGGGAAATCTACGGGAGCGCCGCGCCGCGGGCCAGAGGGAGCGTTCGTTCGGGAATGGGCACAGGAAAGGGGGGATGGGACACCGGGCTCAGAGAAGTGCCACGGGATCCCGATCCACGGAGGCACGGACATCCCCTGCGGGGAAGGGAGCTTCCTCCAGGTAGCCCCGGAGGAGCGATGTGACCCGTGGAACACGCCCACCCTTGAGGAAGAAGTGCCATCGCCACCGCCCGTGCAGCCGCTCGATGGGGGAGGGGGCCGGCCCCACCAGCGTGGCTCCCGTGCCACCCAGACGGGGAAGGAGCCACGCCACCGAGCTCTCCGCGGCGGCGGCGGCCAGCTCGGCCACCGGTGAACTCACCACCACATTCACCAGGCGTCGGTGGGGGGGATACCCCGGCCCCTCCCGTTCCGAAAGCTCCCGGGAGGCGAACCCCTCGTAGTCGTGGGCGAGTGCCGACTGGATGGCGTAGTGCCCGGGGAGAGCGCTCTGGATGAAGACCCGACCGCCCCGCTCCCCCCGCCCCGCACGTCCCGCCACCTGGCTCAGGAGCTGGAAGGCTCGCTCGCTCGCCCGGAAGTCGGGGAGGTGGATCCCCACATCGGCATTCACCACCCCCACCAGGGTGACGTGGGGGAAGTCCAGCCCCTTGGCGATCATCTGGGTACCCAGGAGAATGTCCACCTCCCTGCGCCCCACCCGCCCCAGGATCTCGGCGTGAGACCACTTTCCCCCGGTGGTGTCCACATCCATCCGGGTGATGCGCGCCCCGGGGAAGGTCTCCACCACCACCCGCTCAACCTGCTCGGTTCCGAGCCCCCGATAGCTCAACTCGGGGTCCCCACACCGGGGACACCGCCTCGGGGCCTCCTCTTCATGCCGACAGTGGTGGCAGAGGAGGAGATTCCGCCGCCGGTGGAAGGTGAGGGAGACGGAGCAATCCACGCACTGGAGCACCTCTCCGCACCCGCGGCACTGGACGAAGGAGGCGTACCCCCTCCGGTTCAGGAGAAGGATGGCCTGCTCCTCCCGGGCAAGCGTCTCCCGGACCGCATCCACCAGGGGGGGTGAGAGGACACTCCCCCCCTCCTCCGCACCTCGCCCCTTCCCCCGCTCCTTTCGGAGATCCACCACCTCCACCGGAGGGAGGGAGCGCCCGCCGGCCCGCTCCGGGAGGGTGAGGAGGGAGAACTTCCCCTCTCGGGCATTCTTCCAGCTTTCCAGCGATGGGGTGGCGCTCCCCAGCACGCAGAGCGCCCCGGCCTGCCGAGCCCGGACCACCGCCACATCCCGGGCGTGGTATCGGGGGGCCTCCGACTGTTTGTAGGAGGAATCGTGTTCTTCATCCACCACGATGGCGCCCAGACTCGCGAGGGGGGCGAAGAGCGCCGACCGCGCTCCCACCACAATGGACTTCTCCCCCGCCCGGATCTGGCGCCACTGGTCGTACCGCTCACCGTCGGAGAGCGCCGAGTGCAGGACGGCGACCCGGTCCCCGAACCACCCCCGGAAGCGGCTTACCGTCTGGGGGGTGAGGGCGATCTCCGGGACGAGGACGATGGCCGACTTTCCCCGCCTCTCCACCACCTCCCGGAGAAGGCGGATGTAGACGAGGGTCTTCCCCGATCCGGTCACTCCGTGGAGGAGGGCGGGGGCCGGAGGGGAGCCCACCCCGCCGAGCCCGTCGAGGAGGGCGGCAAGGGCTCGCTCCTGATGGGGGGTCAGGGGGAAGTCCACCGCTTCCGGGAGAGTGTCGCCCTGGAAGGGATCCCGGAGCACCTCCCTCTCTTCCAGAACGGCCAACCCGCGCTCCTCCAACCCCGCCACCACCGAACGGGAAAAACCATCCTCTTGGAGGATGGTGGTGAGTTCCCGACTCCCTCCCGCCGCCTCCACCACCTCGTAACACTCCCGCTGGCGGAGCGCCCGCCCGAAGGTCCGTTCCCGTTCCGCAAGGTCAGGGAGGTCGGTGACAAGGCGGACCACCTTCCGGGTTAGGATGGGGGGAGGTGGAGGGGGGAGGGTTTCCACCGTGACGAGCCCCGCTCCCTGAAGGTGGCGGAGCTCGTTCCAGATGGACCCCGTTCCCACCTCCCGGCGAATCCCGGTAACGGTGGCGCCGGCCTCCCGAGCCGCCGCCGCGGCGAGCACCTCCCGCGCTTTCGGTGGAAGGGGAGTGGAAGGGGGGTGGGGCTCCGGGAGGAGGTTTCCCTGCCCCCGGGAGGGTTGGGGAGGGGTGGCCGGGGACGGAAGGTGTTCCCCCCCGAAAATCGCCATTCCCCTCTCCGTCACCCGCACCACATCGGTGGTGCCGTCGGAGAGGACGGAAGGAGTCAGGGAGCGAAGGGTCACCCCCAGGGGGGTGACGTAATACTCGCTCATCCACCGGGCCAGCTCCAGGAGGTCGGTGGGGACGGAGGGGGTCTTTTCCAGGACGCTCAGGACCGAGCGGATCCCTGTGAGACCGGTGGGATCGGCCGGTCCCACGACCCACCCCACCCGCTCCCGATTCCGGAAGGGGACAAGAACCCGGGTCCCGGGTTCAGGCGGCGGACCCTCGATCCGGTAGGTGAAGGGGGTGAAGAGGGGAAGGGGGAGGGCCACCTCCACATGGGAGGTCATGGATTACCCGGGGAAGAGGAGAAGCTCGTCCTGCGGGGTGGGGCCGGTGATCTCGGGGCCGTCGGGGCCCCAGTAGACGTTCACCTCGGTGCGGAGCCCCAGCTCCCCGGGGATGTAGACCCCCGGCTCCACCGAGAATCCGAGCCCCTCCAGGAGACGGCGGTCGTCCCGTGTCTCCAGGTTGTCCAGATTCGGCCCCGATCCGTGGAGTTCGCGGTCCATGGAGTGACCGAGGCGGTGGACGAACCACCGGTCCAATCCGCGTTCCCGGAGGATTCCCCGGGCTACGTCGTCCACCTCGAATCCCCGCACCTCGTTCCCGGCGTCCCACCGCTCCCGGAGGAAGGTGAGCGCCCCGTTCCGAGCATCCCGCACCGCCTCCCACACCTGGCGCTGGCGCGGAGTGGGCTCCCCTCCCAGGAACCCCATCCAGGTCTGATCCGCCGCCACTCCACCGGGGAAGGCGCCCCAGAGGTCCACCAGAAGGAGGGTGTCGACGCCGATGGGCGCCCCCGCCCCCTCAGGGTGGTAGTGGGGATCGGAGGCGTTCACCCCGCCGGCCACACTGCACCCGATCCCTTCGCTGATCCCGCGGGTTCGCAGCTCGGCGTGGATCCACTCCGAAAGCTCCCCTTCTCCCATGGGATCACCCCCGTGGGCGCGCCTGGCAGCGAGCTCGAAGGCTCCCCGAGCCACCGCGGGGAGGAGTCCTGCGGCCTTCCGATGGAGGTGGAGCTCTTCCGCGCTCCATCGGGAATGGAAGGCGGAGATGAAGGTAGCGGAGCTCACCAGCTCCACCCCGCTCCGGCGGATGAGCTCGGCCACCCCCGCGGGGATGCGGTCAACGGTGGGGACCGCACTCCCGGGAGAAATCTCCGCCGCCAACCGTCCCCGCCCCCTCAGGAGCTCATCCAGCTTCCGCTCCAGCTCCTCCCACCCCGAGTAGGTTCGCTTCTCCCACTGCCACCCTCGCCACGCCGATGCCTCTATGGCGTGATGCAGGAGGATGGGATCCCCCTCCCGCGGATAGAGGGCGAAGGCCCGCCGCGTCGTCTTCCCCAACCCCAGGAGGGCGTGGGCCGGCGGATTCTGATCCCGGAAGTCGAAGAGGAGCCACCCGTCCACCCCCTCCTCCACGAGGAGGGTGCGGAGTTCGGCGAGGCGGGAGGGATCGAGGAGGGGGGCGGTGGACACGGTCAGGGATCGGAGGAGAAGAGAGGGAGGCCCTCCACCGCGGTGGAGGGGGCGGACGAACCGGGCTCGGGGTGGGGGGTGCCTCGCGGCGAGGGGGCGGCTCCGGGAGCGCCGGCCAGGGCTGGGGGCTCCGGTGACGACGCTCGACCGGACGGTGCGTCCTCCTCGGACCCATCCTCCAGGAACCCGGCGGTCGTTCCCGTCTTGATCCCCTTCAGCATGTCCAACCCCAGGATCCGCTCGCGGGTGAGGAGGCGATGCACCTCGAGCTCCCGGGATACGGCGGTGCGCACTCCCGTCCACCCCCACCGCGCCCATGCCCGGCGGAGAATGGCCATCTTTTCCGGGAGGGAGAAGAGTTCAGCGAAGTCGGGAAAGGGTTTTGTCACCGAGGGACGGAAGGCCGTGGCCTCGTCGGACCAGGCTTCGGTGTGGATCCGCTCCACCCCTCCCTCGCGGAGGAGGCGTTTCAGCTCCACCAGCATGAGGGGGCGGGCGCCGAGATGTTCCGAGAGGACCCTCTGCCGCTCCGCCTCCACCGGAGCCTTCCACACGAGCTGGACCAGGACCACCGCCCCACCCGGTTTGCACACCCGCACCAGTTCGGAGATGGCGCGTTCCGGATCTTCATGGGACGTGAGCCCCAGCTCCCCCACCACCACATCGAAGACGCCGTCCCGGTAGGGGAGGTCCCCCATGGACCCCTGCTGGAAGTTGAGGCTCCCGGAGAGTCCGTCCCGGCGTGCCCGTGCTTCGGCGCCCTGGATGAGGAGGGGGTCTTCGTCCACCCCGGCTCCCACGACGCCGAACTCCCGAACAAAATACTCGATGGTGATCCCGGAGCCGCACCCCGCCACCAACACCTCCTCCCCCGGCTCCATGTGGGTCAGGATGGCGATCTTGTGGTAGAGCTCCCTCCCCCCTGGCGGGAAGAGGCGTTTTCGACTCAGCCGGATGAGGTCCAGCATGGAGGGTGCCGCGGACGCGGTACCTCCTCCCTTCGAGGGCATGTTCATGGGAAGATGGGCCTCAGTAGACCGGGTCCTCGGCCCATTCCAGATCCCGGATCGCTTCCCGGAGCCGGGCATCCACCTCGGGAGAGACCGGATCCGCCCCCGTACCCTCCTGATCCGCCGTACTCCTTTCCCCTTCCTCGTCTCTGGTCGGCACAAAGCGCCGGAGCGCCAGCACCACGCCCAGAAATCCCATGAGGAGCGCGAATGGGGGGAGGAGCCATGCCAGCAGCCCCCGCCCCGCGCGAATGGGGACGGCGCGGTACTTCTCGCCATGATTCCCCAGCATCCACTCCTCCAGGTCGGCGGCGCTCCACCCCTCCAGCGCCAGCGCCTGGATGGAATCCCGGAGAATCTGGGACTCCATGGCGGGGCAGGTCTCCAGCATGAGCCCGGGGCAGTAGGGAGAGTAGAGCCGGGAGATGGCCCGTTCAGCCTCGGGGTGCGGACGGAAGACGCCGTCGACCCCCTCCGGGATCTGCGCTCCGAGCGGAGTGCACACCACGAGGAGGGCGGCCAGAAGAAGAAGTGTGCGCATCACCGTCACCCTGGGGTCAAAGGAAAGCTCTGGACGGATGCATCCCTGAAAGATGGGGAGGGGGGAGGATCGTCTCAAGTCGAGTGGCTCCGCCCCGGCAGATAGGACCGCCCCACCAACCCGGTCGGGTCGCCGCCGGGGCCGGGGGTCTTACGGGTAACCCACCCCCGCCAGCGCCCGCACCGTGGCCACCACCGCAAGCCCCGTCCGCTTCGGCTCATACCCGCCTTCCAGGGTACACACCACCCGCCCCCCGCACACCCGCTCCCCCCACGCCATGACCCGCTCGGTGAGGGAATGGAAATCCTCGGGCTCCAGGAGCATCCCCCCCAGGGGATCACCGGCGAGGGCGTCGTACCCGGCGGAGACCAGGATGAAATCGGGAGCGAACACCTCCTCGACCCGGGTGAGGGCGGCGTCAAAAGCTCTCTGGTACCCGGTTCCGTCCGTACCCGCCGGAAGGGGGACGTTCAGGGTGGTCCCCTCACCACTCCCGGCGCCCCGCTCCTCCGCCCCTCCGGTTCCCGGATAGAAGGGGGCCTGATGGAGCGAGAGGAAGTACACGTCGGGGTCGTGGTAGAAGATGTCCTGCGTCCCGTTCCCGTGGTGGACGTCCCAGTCCACGATGGCCACCCGTCGGGCGCGTCCGGTGGCCTGAAGGTAGCGCGCAGCCACCGCTACATGGTTCACCGGGCAGAATCCCATGGCGTAGTCGGCTCCGGCATGGTGCCCGGGGGGGCGCGCCGCCACGAAGGCGTTCCGGAGCCTCCCGTCGGCCACCCGCTCTACCGCGTCGAGAAGGGCTCCGGCGCTCCCCATGACCGCCTCCCAGGAGGCGTCGGAGACGGGGGTCTCGGGGGCGAACTCCACCACCCGCCCCTCGGCCTGTGCCCGCTCCACCGTCTCCCGGAGCCGCTCCAGGTGCGCCGCAGGGTGGACCCGGAGAAGCTCGTCCAGGTCAGCCTCCCTCGCCTCAAACTGCTCCACCCTCCCGAAGAGGGCGAGGAGGTCCTTTCCCACCGTGGAGGCCAGGGTGCGGAGGCGTCCCTGGTGCTCCGGGTGGTCCCACCCGGTGTCGTGGAGGGCGGCAGCCGGATGAAGATAAAAGCCGGTGAGAAGCGCGGAGTCTCCCCCGCCCTCGGGGCCCGCCCCCTCCCGCCCCTTCGACCCGCCCGGGAAGGTGCCCCCTCGGGAACTCATCCTCCCACCGGAGCGGGGGCCGGACGGGAACCCATCCCCCCGACACGCTCCTGAAGCGAGGTGACCTGGGGCTCGGTGGTGCGGAGCGCCAGGATGGCGTCGCAGGCGGCGCTGGTGGCCGACATGGTGGTGAGGTAGGGGACGTTGTAGCCGATGGCCGCCCGCCGCATGGCGTAGTCGTCGTACTGGGATTTTTTCCCGAGGGGGGTGTTGATGAGGAGGTCCACCTCCCCGCTCACGATGGCGTCCACGATGTTCGGACGCCCCTCTCCCACCTTGTAGATCGGGCGGGAAGGGACGCCGACCTCCTGGAGGTAGGCGTGGGTTCCGGCGGTGGCGACGATCTCGAAGCCCAGATCGTGGAAGCGCCGGAGGATGGGGGCGATGGTGGGCTTGTCTCCGTCGTTCACCGTGACCACCATGGTCCCCCCACCTCTCGGGAGGATGTTCTTCCCCCCGTCCTGGGCCTTGAGATACGCCATCCCCAGCGAATCGTCGAACCCCATGACCTCTCCGGTGGAGCGCATCTCGGGACCCAGGATGATATCCACGTCGAACCGGTTGAAGGGGAGGACCGCCTCCTTCACCGCAACCCCCGGGACCGGGGGCTCCTCGGGGACTCCCATATCGGCGAGTCGCTCCCCCGCCATGACCCTGGCGGCGAGGCGAGCCAGCGGCACTCCGGTGGCCTTGCTCACGAAGGGGACGGTGCGGGAGGCCCGGGGGTTCACCTCCAGGACGTAGACCTTCCCGTCCCGGATGGCGTACTGGATGTTCAGGAGCCCCACCACCCCCAGTTCCAGGGCGAAGGCCCGGGTAAGCTCCCGGATTCGGTCCAGCTCCTCCGGACCCAGCCGGTAGGGGGGAAGGACGCACGCCGAGTCGCCGGAGTGGACGCCTGCATCCTCGATGTGCTGCATGATCCCACCGATGACCACCGTCTCCCCGTCGGAGAGGGCGTCCACATCGGCTTCGAAGGCGTCCTCGATGAAGCGGTCGATGAGGACGGGGTGGTCGGGGCTGGCCCGCACGGCCCGGTCGAAGTAGTCCTCCAGGGAGGCGTCGTCGTAGACGATCTCCATCCCCCGCCCCCCCAGGACGTAGGAGGGGCGAACCAGCACCGGATACCCGATGCGCGCGGCAATCTCCAGCGCCCCGTCCAGCGAGGTGGCGGTCCCGTTGGGGGGAACCAGCGCCCCCAGCTTCCGGCACACCTCCTCGAAGCGCTTCCGGTCCTCGGCGCGGTCGATGGCGTCCACACTGGTACCCAGGATGGGGACTCCGACCTCCTCCAGCCCCTTGGCCAGGTTGAGGGGGGTCTGCCCCCCGAGCTGCACGATGACCCCCCTGGGCTTCTCACGCTCCAGGATCTCCAGGACGTCTTCCAGGGTGAGGGGCTCGAAGTAGAGCCGGTCCGATACGTCGAAGTCGGTGGAGACCGTCTCGGGGTTCGAGTTCACCATGATGGTCTCGTACCCCGCCTCCCGCAGCGCCAGCACCGCCTGCACGCAGCAGTAGTCGAACTCGATCCCCTGCCCGATTCGGTTGGGGCCGCTCCCCAGGATGACGATCTTCTCCCGGTCCGAGGGGCGCACCTCGTCTTCCGTCTCGTAGGACGAGTAGTAGTAGGGGGTCTCGGCGGGGAACTCCCCGGCGCAGGTGTCTACCACATTGAAGGTGGGACGGACGCCCCACTCCCACCGGCGGGCCCGCACCTCACCCTCTTTCTCGCCCCGCAGATCGGCGAGTTGCCGGTCGGAGAACCCGTTCCGCTTCATGCGACGCAGGTCGGTGGGGGTGACCTCGTCCAGCCCCTGGTACCAGGCCTCCAGCTCCACCAGCTCCAGAAGCTGGTCCAGGAACCAGGGGTCGATGCGGGTGGCCTCCTGGATCTCGTCCAGGGTGGCGGGGCGCCCCCCCTCGTCGGGGCGGCCGGCTTCTTCCCACCGGTATGCCAGTTCCAGGGCTCTCTTCAGCTGGAAGGGGCGCTCGGCAGTGGGGCGCCGGAGGGCCGCCAGAAGGGTGTCGCGATCCTCGGCCTCCAGCCCATCGTCCTGCAACCTGGCCCCCGCCACCCACCCGGAGCGCCCGATTTCCAGCCCGCGCAGCCCCTTCTGCCACGCCGCCTTGAAGGTGCGTCCGATGGACATGGTCTCGCCCACCGCCTTCATCTGCACCCCCAGCACGGGGTTCGTCTCCCGGAACTTCTCGAAGGCGAAGCGGGGGAACTTGGCCACCACATAGTCCAGGGTGGGCTCGAAGGAGGCCGGGGTGGTCTTCGTGATGTCGTTGGGGAGCTCGTGGAGGCGGTACCCCACGGCGAGCTTCGCCCCCACCCGGGCAATGGGGAAGCCGGTGGCCTTGGAGGCCAGCGCCGAGGAGCGGGAGACCCGGGGGTTCATCTCGATGACGAGGAGTTCGCCCGTCTCGGGGCTCACCGCGAACTGGATGTTGCACCCCCCCGCCTCCACCCCGATTTCCCGGATGATGGCGATGGCGGCGTCCCGCATCTCCTGGTACTCCACATCGGTGAGGGTCTGGGCCGGCGCCACCGTGATGGAGTCGCCGGTGTGGACCCCCATGGGGTCGAAGTTCTCGATGGAGCAGACGATGATGACGTTGTCGTCCCCGTCCCGGACCACCTCCAGCTCGTACTCCTTCCACCCGATGACCGAGCGGTCGATGAGGACCTCGGTGGTGGGCGAGGCGTCCAGCCCCTTCCTCACCGCCGCCTCGAACTCCTCCCGGTTGTAGGCGATCCCACCCCCCGTCCCCCCCATGGTGAAGGAGGGGCGGATGATGGCCGGATACCCCGTCTCTTCCACGATGGCCAGCGCCTCGTCCACCGAATGGGCGAACCCCCCGGTGGGGACCTTCAGCCCGATGCGCTCCATGGCGGCGGCGAACTCCTCCCGGTCTTCCGCCATCTCGATGGAGCGGGCGTTGGCCCCGATGAGCTCCACCC
>JBJHBD010000032.1:0-25907 GCA_050485305.1 Gemmatimonadota bacterium | reverse complement strand
CCGCCAAAGAGGGAGCGACCGCCGAAGGAGGTGAGGGTGGGTCGCCCGGTGGTGTCCGGGGGGAAGTGGTACCCCCCGTTCACCGTGAGGGCGAGTCCCGTGGGATCGAAGAGTGCTCCTTCCGCCTCTCCCTCCTCGTCGACCGGGACTCTGCGCTCGATGGAGCGCCCCCGCGGCGTGTACCAGCGGGCGGTGGTGAGCTTGAGGACATTCCCCCCCGAGAGGGGGAGGAGGGACTGGACCGATCCCTTCCCGAAGGTGGTGCTCCCCAGGACGAGGGCCCGGTCATGGTCCTGAAGGGCTCCCGCCACGATTTCCGAAGCGGAGGCGCTCCCCCGGTCCACCAGGACCACGAGGGGAATCCCCTCATAGCGATCGGCGCCGCTCGTCCGGAAGGTGGCGTTCTGGTCCCGGGCCTTCCCGCGGGTCTCGGCCACCGGAAGTCCGGCCGGGAGGAAGAGGTCCACGATGCGAATCCCCTGATCCAGGATCCCCCCGGGATTCCCCCGCAGGTCCAGAATCAGGGAGGTGGCCCCTTCGGCCACCAGGGCGTCGGCGGCCGCCTGAACCTCCCGGGTGGACTGCTCGCTGAAGACGCTGAGGGGGATGTACCCAACCCCATCCTCCAGGAGGGTATGGAAGGGGACGGAGCGAAGCTGGATCCGCTCCCGGGTGAGAGTGAAGTGGATGATCTCTTCGACCCCGCCGCGCCGAATCCCCACCAGGGTTTCGGTTCCGGGGCGCCCCCGGAGTACCTGAACCGCCTCCTGGGAGCTCCACCCTCGGGTCGACTCCCCATCCACCTCCACGATTTCGTCCCCTGCGCGAATCCCGGCGCGAACCGCCGGGCCGCCCGGAATGGGGCTCACCACGGTGATGTAGTCGTCCCGCTCCACGATCTCGAGGCCGACCCCCCCGTAGTCCCCTTCGGTCTGGATCCGGAAGTCTTCGTACCGGGCCGCCGAGAAGAGGGAGGTGTTGGGATCTCCCAACTCCCGCAGGAGACCGTCGATGGCGTGCCGGTAGAGGGCATTCCGGTCCACCTCGTCCACATAGCGCTCCGCCACCAGATCCACCACCTCCTGGAAGAGGCGGGCCTGGACGTACACATTCTGCTCCTGCGCCACGCCGCGCTGGAGAAACCACCCTCCGGAGAGGAGGGCCAGAAGGAGGAGAATGCCCGGGGAAAGCAGGGTGCGGCGGGGAGTTTCGTCCATGGTGATCCTCAACCCCGCGCGAGGCGGAAGAGTTCCGGAAAATGGCTCCGGACCAGCGTCCGGACCTGTTGATGCACGGCGTCGGCATCGGGGGCGGCGTCCACCACCTCCACGCCGTCATCGGCGGCGGCCAGCGCCAGATACCCCTCCCGCACCCGTTCCAGGAAGGCGTCCCCCGCCCCCTCGATGCGGTCGTCCACCTTCCCTCCGGCGTGCCGACGAGCCCGCCCCTCCGTCACCGGAAGGTCGAAGACCAGGGTCAGGTCGGGGCGGAGCCCCCCGGTGGCGAAGGCGTTCAGCTCCCGGGCTCGCTCCACCCCGAGCCCCCGCCCCACCCCCTGGTACGCCAGGGTGGAGAGTTCAAAGCGATCCGCCACCATGAGCCTACCGGCGGCGAGGGCGGGCTCCACCATCTCCCGAACGAAGGCGGCGCGAGCGGCCAGCATGAGAAGGAGCTCCGTTTCAGCCGGAACCCCCAGCTCCCGCCGGTCCAGAAGGATCTCCCGGATCGCCTCCCCCACCGGGGTTCCCCCCGGCTCCCGGGCGCTCACCGCCTCGATCCCCTCGGAAGCAAGCCACTCCAGGAGCATCCGCCCCTGAGTGGTTTTTCCGGCCCCCTCCACCCCCTCCAGAACCAGAAATCGCCCCCGCCCCGCGCCGCCGTCCGTCAACGTCCGGTCACTCGGCCTCGTAGTATTCACGCCCCAGATGGGTGATGGGCTCTTCGCCCCCCATCCACCGGAGGGTGTTCTTCAGCTTTTTCTGCTGAATGAAGAGATCGTGTTCCGGGTAGAGTCCGGGGGCCGTCTGGGGACTCTTGAAGAAGAAGGAGAGCCACTCCTGGATTCCGTTCATCCCGGCACGCTTCGCCAGATCCAGGAAGAGGGCCAGATCCAGGACGATGGGGGCCGCCAGGATGGAGTCTCGGCAGAGGAAGTCCACCTTGATCTGCATGGTGTACCCCATCCACCCGCGGATGTCGATGTTGTCCCACCCCTCCTTGTTGTCGCCCCGGGGGGGGTAGTAGTTGATCCGGACCTTGTGGTAGAGGTTTCCGTACAGCTCCGGGTACATCTCCGGCTGCAGGATGTGCTCCAGCACCCCCAGCTTGGACTCCTCCTTCGTCTTGAAGGAGTCGGGGTCGTCCAACACCGCGCCGTCCCGGTTCCCCAGAATGTTGGTGGAGAACCACCCGTCGATCCCCAGCATGCGGGCCTTGAGCCCGGGGGCCAGGATGGTCTTCATGAGGGTCTGCCCCGTCTTGAAGTCCTTCCCGGCGAGGGGGACCCCCCGCTCCACCGCCGCCCGCTCCAGCGCCGGGATGTCGGCGGAGAGGTTGGGGGCACCGTTGGCGTAGGGGATACCCTCCATGATGGCGGCGTAGGCGTAGATCATGGACGGGGCGATCCCCGGATCATTTCGGCGCATCCCCTCCTCGAAGGCCTCCAGCGTCTCGTGGACGGCGCCGGGGCGGAGGAAGATCTCGGTGGAGCCGCACCACACCATCACCATCCGGTCGCAGCCGTTGGCCTCACCAAACTGCCGGATGTCCTCCCGGAGCTGCACCGCGAGGTCGAACTTCGTCTCTCCCGTCTTCACGTTGGGGCCGTCCAGCCGACGCACGTACTCCTTGTCGAAGACGGCGGGCATGGGCTTCACCGACTTGAGGAAGTCGCGCATGGGCTCCAGGTGCTTCGCCTCCAGCACCCCCGCGGCCACCGCCGAATCATACGCATCGTCGGGGATGGGATCCCAGGCGCCGAAGACGATGTCGTCCAACGCCGCCAGCGGGAGGAAGTCCTTGATGAGGGGCGCGCGCCCCTCGGTGCGCATCCCGAGCCGGATGGTGTTCATCTGCGAAACGGATCCGATGGGGGGGGCGATCCCCCGTCGGGCCGCCTCCACCCCTGCCACCACGGTAGTGGCCACCGCTCCGAACCCCGGAAGGAGGACTCCCAGGCGCCCCGTAGCAGGACGAATTTCCGGCTTCTCGCTCACAGCGTCTTCTCCAGTTCAGGTTTATCGGCGGATCCGGGTCCGACCCTGTCCAGGGGGACTCCCGCCGCATGTTTATACACCCAGTAAATGCGCTGCCCCGCCGTGATGAGCGAGGTCACCGCCAGAACGATGATGATGATCTTGAGGACGAGCCCATTCCACATGAGACCGAAGAGGAGGGATCCCAGCCCCAGGAGGACCACCCGCTCGGCCCGCTGCATGAGCCCCACATTCATGTCGAGTCCCAGCGCTTCGGCCCGGGCCCGGGTGTAGCTCACCAGGAGCGACCCCCCCATGGCCAGGTAGATGACGTAGACCATCCAGACATCCGCCATCTCCCTCCCATACTGGTTGTAGAGGGAGAGGAGGCCGAGAAAGACCACCACCTCGCTCACCCGATCCAGGGTGGAGTCGTAGAAGGAACCGAACTTGGACTCCAGCCCCGACTCCCGAGCCACCCGTCCATCGAAGATGTCCACCACTCCGCCCACCAGGACGAGAAGTCCAGCCCACCGGACATGATCCAGATGGTAGAGGTATCCGGCGCCCATGGTAACGAGGACGCCGAAAGAAGAGATGGAGTTCGGGTGGATCCGGGTGCGGATCAGGAACCGGACCACCGGGTCGATGATCCGGTATACGGGATCCCGCAGAACCTTGAGGGATTTCATGGCTCAGCGGGCCAGGACGATGCGGCTCTCTCCTCCCTCCTGGATCCCGCGGGAGATCGTCTCGTTCGCCTTCTGAAGGAGTTTGTCGAAGTTGGCCTGCGCCGCCACCAGGCGCTGATACCCTGAGCGGGACTGGAGATCACGAACGAGCCCCTCGTACCGTTCCTTCTGCTCGTCGGTGGGCTCCTGTCCACCCCGGAGCAGGGTCATCATCTCCCCTTCCAGCGCCTCGAGAGTGTTGCGGAGTTCGGTGATCTCCCGATCATCCCCGAGGGCGTCGGAAGCCCGCTTGAGCGCCTGGTACTCGTCCGTGCGCCCGAGTGCCTTTCCCAGCTCCAGCGCCATCTCATCGATCCTCGACATCCGTACCACCTTCCCGTTGAAGTGTCCGGCGCTCGAATACGGCGGCGTCAGGGCCGCCACTCGGCCAGGACCATCCGATCCTGCCGCGCCAGATCTCGAAGAATAACGGGCTCGCCGTAACCCGGCACCGCCCGTACCCGCTCCGTCACCGCTCGCCCCTGCCCGGCTCCCATCTCCAGAGCCAGGAGCCCGCCCGGTTCCAGTGTGGCGGGAGCCCCCTCCACGATGGCGTGAAGGAGGGCGAGCCCATCCCCTTCCGCCACCAGCGCCTCCCGGGGCTCCCACTCCCTCACCTCGGGGGCGAGCCCCTCATATTCCCCTGCCGTCACATAGGGGGGGTTGGACACCACCACATGGAAGCGTTCCCCCTCCGTCACCGCCTGAAAGAGGTTCCCCTCCCGGAACTCCACGCGCCGCTCCACCCCCGCCGCCCCGGCATTTTCCCGGGCCAGCGCCAGCGCCTCCGGTGACCGGTCGGTGGCCACCACCCTCCGAAAGGGCCCCTCCAGCGCCAGGGAGAGGGCAATGGCACCACTCCCCGTCCCCAGATCCAGCGCGGTGAGCCCCTCTCTCCCCCACTCCCGCACCCGGGCCAGCACCGCTTCCACCAGCTCCTCCGTCTCCGGCCTGGGGATGAGGACCCGTCGGTCGGTCTTCAGCTCCAGCTCCCGGAAGGCGGTTCGCCCCAGAATGTACTGGAGGGGCTTTCGCCGCGACCGCTCCAAGAGAAGGGGTTTGAAGCGCGCCAGCTCGGCCGGGGTCAGGGGGCGCTCGAAGTGAAGGTACAGCTCCAGGCGACCCATCTCCAGAACGTGGGAGAGGAGGTATTCGGCATCGAGGCGCCCCTCGTCCACCCCCTTTTCCAGGAGGTAGGCCGCGCTCCAGCGGAGGAGGTGAAGGACGGTCCACGGCTTCCCTGCGGGGGGAGGGTCCACCGGGGCGCCAAAGCGCACCGGAGCCGGGACGGCGTTCCCGCTCACTCTCCCTCCTGGAGGCGCTCCTCCTCCTCGGCGAGACGGAGAGAGGAGAGGAGTTCGGTGAGCTCTCCGTCGAGGATCCCCTCGAGCTGGTGCAGGGTGAGGCCGATCCGGTGATCGGTAACCCGGTTCTGGGGAAAGTTGTAGGTGCGGATCTTCGCCGATCGGTCACCCGTCCCCACCTGAGCCTTCCGGTCCCGGGCCCGCTCCGCCTCCCGCTCCGCCACCATCCGATCCAGGAGGCGGCTCCGGAGCACCTTCAGCGCCTTCGCCTTGTTCTTGTGCTGGGACTTCTCGTCCTGACAGCTCACCACCAGCCCGGTGGGAAGATGGGTGATCCGCACCGCCGAATCGGTGGTATTCACCGACTGCCCCCCCGGCCCGGACGAACGGAAGACGTCGATGCGGAGCTCTCCCGGGTCGATCTCCAGATCCACCTCCTCCGCCTCGGGGAGAACGGCCACGGTGGCGGCGGAGGTGTGGATTCGCCCCTGGCTCTCCGTCTCGGGGACCCGCTGCACCCGGTGCACCCCCGACTCGTACCGGAGGGTGCCGTACGCCACGGGACCCCGCACCACGAAGATCGCTTCCCGGATGGACCCCGGGATCCCTTCGGTGAGGCTGAGAAGCTCCATGGACCACCCCTCCCGCTCCACGAAGCGTCGGTACATCCGGAGAAGGTCGCCGGCGAAGAGCCCCGCCTCGTCCCCACCGGTACCGGCCCGGATCTCCACGACGGCGGCCCGGTCGGAAAGGGGGTCCTTCGGAACGAGAAGACGCCGGACCCGATCCTCCAGGATGGGTATCCGGCGTTCCAGATCGGCGGCCTCTTCCCCGGCCAGCGCGTGCAGCTCCTCGTCGGAGTCGTCGGCCAGAAGCTCCCGGGCGTCGGCGAGGCGGGTGAGAACCTCCCGCAGCTCCGCTCCGGTTCGAACCACCGGTTCGAGCTCCGAGCGTTCCTGCCCGAGTCGCCGGAGCGCCTCAGGATCGCGGTTCACCTCAGGGTCGGAGAAGCGCGTCTCCACCGCGTGGAAGCGCTCCTCGGCCTCGGCAAGCCGTTTCTCCAGCCGGGGGTCGAGGGATGGCGCCTTCACAGGGGCCCGTGTGAGGTGGGGCTGCCCTCGGGAGAGGGCGCCCGTCCTCAGGACTGGGAGCTGTACTTGCGGTTGAAGCGCTCCACCCGCCCGGCGGTGTCGATGAGCTTCTGCTTCCCGGTGTAGAACGGGTGGCAGGCCGAGCAGATTTCCACGCTGATCCGCGCCACGGTGGCACGGGTCGCGACGACGTTCCCGCAGGCGCAGACGATCTCGGCGTCCACGTACTCGGGGTGGATTCCTTCCCTCATGGTCCTCTCCAGATGCTTGGCGGACACGGACGTCCAGGTCCGTGACAGACCGGGAAGTATAGAGGAAGCGGCGGCGCCGTTCAAGGCGGGGCGGCGCCTGGTAGTGGGTCAGTTTCCTTGTAACAATTCCAGAAGGTCCTCGACCGTCCAGGGCCGGTCCGCGATTCCAGCGGCCATCGCGGGCGTCGTCTTGATGCCTCCCGCCTTCTTCGTCAGCGTCGTGTGCGGCCTCACGAAGTTGTAGTACATCGTGTGAAGCGCGACGGCGTACAGGTGAAACTCGACCTTCTTCGAGAAGGCGTTCGTCAGCCGCGTGAACCGCCGCATCTGCATCCGCATCGTAAGGTTGTTTCGCTCGACGTGCGAGGTGCAAACGTCGTCGGCCTTGGGGTCCCCCATGACCTTCTCCTTCGTCGCACCAATGCACTCCGGCGGGCTGTAGCGCCGCCGACCGTCCGCCGTCTGCCCGTAGATCTTCACCAGCATCGCGCAATCGACCTGCTGCCAGCCGAAGGCTAACTCGACCGCCTTCAAGTACACCCCGTGCCCGTCCGTGCTCAACTGAACCCGCTCGCTCAGCCGGTCCCGCAGATCGTCCATGAAGGGGAGCCCGGTGGCGATGCTCCGGTCTCCGATACGGTAAGCGATGAGGAGCTTTGAGTCCTGATCCAGCGCTGTCCACGTCCACACGTCGCCCAGATCCTGCCCCTTCTTCTCCTTCGGGACGTTGCGCTCCTTCGCACCGACGAAGCTCCAAATCTCGTCCGCCTGGACCCGCTTGGCGTCGATGTCCCGCACGAACCGGTCGTGGTAGTTCTTGCAGTGGGCGCCCACGATCCTGAGAAGCCGGGAGACGGTGTTCTTCGAGGTGCCCGTCATGCGGGCCGTGGCGCGGATGGAATTGCCTTCGCAAAGCGGCCGGAGGATCATCGCCTGCTTCTCTTCGCTCAGCACATTGGCCATCGGTCGGGTCCGTTCGGGTGTCGTTACCTTCTACATGTAATCTATGCTTGAGCGGTCAAGCACGCAAGGGATAGGTGTGTTGATGGGTTGGGTTGACAAGGGTTAAATTGGCTGGTAGAAGTTGATCGTGGCGGGGCCGGAGAAGACCGACCCCGCCACGATCAGACGGATCACCGGCGGGGACGCCGCCGGCAGTGCCGCCGCACAACAACGCGCCCGCGTCGTACACGGCGAACATGTCGCCTCACGCGTACAGGCTTACGGCGCCCGCAGCCGCGAGGTCTCCTGTAACCAGCCATAGCAGTGGCTCCTGGTTGCAGGGTTGCCAGCCTCACCGGGGCTGGTGACGGCCCCCGGATAAGGGGGGTGTGAGTAGCGGTCCCGGCATCCCTTCCGCAAGAGGTTACTGCCGGGGCCGCTGCTTTTTATATCATCGCAACACCCTCAATTCTGGTGTGGACGTGGGGGACTCGTTGCCGTTCCCGCTGCCCTTCACCGGCACGAGCGTGTGGTTGAAAATCAGTTCATCCAGATCTCCCACCCGCACCGCCAGGTCCCCGGCGACCTTCGCTCGACCACCCTCGAGGGCAAGGTCTGCAAACACCTTTTGGATGACCTTAGACGTCTCGGGTTCAGTTTCGGGGTACGGTTCCAGGGACCCATACTCTCTCCGGAGCTTGATGCAGAGTTCCTTGTACCGCCACTCGTCGAGCATTCCCTCCTCGTGCATCCGGTACACGTAGGCCAATGCCGAAATCTTCCAGCGCTTTTTGGCCAAGACGATCTCATCAAAGGAGAAGTATTTGCGAGCTTCGGCCTTGAGGCCGCTCGCCGGAAGAAGGAAGTTTCCGGCGAACTGGTTCGCCTGTTTTTCGGCGATGCTGCCGGTGGGTCCGCCGTCCCGATGAAGCACGAGATGTGCAACCTCGTGGGCAAGGCTATGCCTCATCCGCTCCACAGTGTTTCCCGTGTGCAAGAAGACGAACGGGGTCGATCCCCACCACATCGAGAGAGCGTCGATCGCCCCCAACTCCCCGTCACGACCTGGGGCCAGGGAGTAGATCCGGACACCGGCCCTCTCGGCGACATGAACCAGATTTTGTATGGGATCGTGGCCGAGCCCCCACTCCGAGCGAAGGGCCTCTGCGGCGGCCACTGGCCCGAGCTCTGAGAGGTCAGGAATATCGGGCTTAGGGCGCGCGAAACGCTCCTCTATCCACGAGTCCAGATCGACGGCCAAGCCCACCGCGCCGGCAACCCGATCCCGCTGAGCGGCCGGGATACGAGAGAGGGCGCGAAAACTTACCGCCCTGGGGTCGACTACGGGCGCTTCGCCCAAGTAGAAAAACTCGAGCGGATAGTCCAGTGCGGTCGCTAACGCCGCCACACTCTCGTCCTTCGGAGTGGTCTTGGCGCTTTCGTAGGCGGTAAGGCTGTTTGGCGACAGTCCCGCCACGGCCGCGAGGTCGACCTTCGACATCCCCCGACTGTTTCGGGCGAGCGTGAGTCTACTTGGCCGGAACACACGATCTTTACGCTCTCCTCTCGACGCGGACATCGATTTCCGGTGTCGGTCGGTCTGGTGAGACATCATCCATCCTCGGTTCGGGTGGGCCATCGTCAACGTTGATGACCGGCAAGATGATCCGCTTAAACCAGCGGATCACGTCTCCGTTCTCGCTCAATTCCCACGGGAGGGACAACTCCGTCCGTAGGATCGAACGATCTTCCAGCTTCACCTTGTTTACGAGTAAATAGTAGGTCTGTTCGGTCGGTGGAGCGGGCCTGTAGTCGAACAAATCGGTCTGCGCGTTCGATCGTACGTCTCTGGCACCCTGCGTCCCGCGTCCCCGACGAGTGGACGGGATGCGATGGCGGAGTCCGGTGCCATCATCCCCCTGCAGCACCGTAATTGCGTGAGTGCTTCCGGGGGCTACCGTCTTGGGAACATTCGTATCGTTCCGGAAGGACCAGCCCATCGGAACATGGATGTCGCGACAGATCTTGTTCGCTACCGCCCAGTCGACATATCCAGCTGTGGTGGGGGGAAAATGTGGGTGGGAAAAGTCGCGACGCGCCAGGTAGCCACGAAACACCGCATGACGTAAGTGGCCGGAGGAGGTGCCGAGTCGCTGGAGTTCCGCCTCAGCCTCAGGACCTTCTAAGAGGTCGGGCGGATCGTCCTTCGGGTACCGCCTTTCGTTGTCCATACCTGTCCCTTCCGCAAGATGTAGGGGTATGTGATTTTCTTGAACGAGAATCTACCACACCCCTCGGGACAGGTCAATCTTTGTTCCTTTGCCACCTCGCACGAGCCGCTTTTTTCGCGATCTCTCGCCGCCGCTCCGGGCTCAACTTCTCGGCGCGGGCCTTCCCGCCCTTCTTACCGCCCCTGCGGCCCAACTCGACCGCGAGCGGATCCTTCTCGGGCGTCTCGTCCTGCGGCTCGGGCTCGGGCGAGTCCTCGTCGTCGTCCTCAGTGGCTTGCCGGACGACCCGGTGAGCGATCACGTTAGGGTCCTCGCTGTCCTCTTCCTGCTTCCGCTTCTTGCTTGAGCGCTTTGGCATGTCTTAACCTACCATGGACACCCTGACCCCGGAAGAGCGAAGCGAACGCATGAGCCGCGTCCGCTCGAAGGATACGAACCCGGAGCTCCGGGTGCGACGCCTCGTGCACTCCATGGGTTTCCGGTACCGCCTTTACGCGAAGGATCTACCGGGTCGCCCCGACCTTGTTTTCCGGTCTCGCCGGAAGGCGATCTTCGTGCACGGATGCTTTTGGCACCGACACCGAGGATGCGCGAAGACTCGGCTGCCGAAGTCCAGGGGGAGGCTTCCGTTCTGGCGGGAGAAGTTCGCCGCGAACGTCAGGAGGGACCGGAGAAATCAACGCGATCTGCGGGAGACGGGGTGGGACGTGCTCGTGATCTGGGAATGCGAGACGGAGACGCCGGAGCTACTCAGGCGGCGGGTCGAGGCGTTCCTCGACGCGTAGGTGGTGCTGCAACATCTCGATGGCGTCCTGCTGAGTCTTGTTCTGTCGCAGCCTGGCCGCCCACGCTCTGCCAGGATGAAGGGCGTCCCACCATGAGATCTCGCCTTGGTGGCGACCCGCCCCTGGATCGTGGTTCCCAAAGCCGTCCACGCAAACGTTCCACACCGGGCGGTAGTGCTCGATGAGGAAGCGTTCCGCCATGGTGATCCACAGCGGAACCACCACCAGGTACCGGCACCGGAAATCCTCTAGCGACAGATTCTCGGCAGCCTCTATCGAGGCGACGTGCTCCCCGATACGTCGGTAGAGAGCCGGGCTGCCCATGTTCGGCTCCACCGTGCCCCTCCTGCCACCAGGGAGCACCGCCTTCCCCACGTAGATCGGCTCCTCCCATTCCGGGGAGCGAACCGCAGCGTACCACGGCAAGGCACCGTTGTAGAAGAGCGCGTACACGCCTGGCCCTCCAAAACGCTCGGGAAGAGGCAACGGCACGGGTTCCTGGCTCATCAGCTCGCGGACGACGCTCGCAGTGAGATTCTTGTAATCGAGGGGGTTATACGCCCCGTCAGGCATCGGCTGAGCCCAAGCGCTGGGCCACGCTGGACGCGACCACCTCGCAGAGGCGCGTTGGCGCCGCGTTGCCGAGCTGGCGCATGGCCTCGGACCATGCGCCTTCGAAGATCCACTGGTCTGGAAACGTCTGGACCCTGGCCGCTTCCCGGATCGTGAGATACCGCACCGTGCCGTCTTCGAAGGCGATCATGTTCTCTCCCCCGGGCACGCCGTGTACGCCAGCCTTGAGCGCCTTGGAAGGTAGATCCAGGGGGCTTCCAGTGTGGCCCTTGTACGCCTTGGCGCCCAGCTGTAGGCGGTGGTTTGGCACATCAGCTGGCTCCCTTTCTGGGAGCGGATCGGGCAGCCCGGCGATGGCCTCGCGCAGCGTGACCCACGGCCGTTCGTCCGGCGGCGCGAGTGGAGCAAGCGACCGCGCCCGGCCCGAGTGCCGGGCCGGCGGAGACTTCGGCCTAGGGTGGCCGACGCGATCCCAGTACTCCCCAGTTACCCACTGGTCGAACAGGAGCCGATCGAGCGAGTGCGTGGGCTCGGGGAAGTGCCAGTCTATCCCGAGGTCCGATCGGAAGCCGACGATGAAGACTCTCTCTCGAACCTGCGGCACGCCGTAGTCGGCCGCGTTGAGCACGCGGCAGACGATGTTGTACCGGAGGTCCGCGTCCGTGCCCGCCGTGTGCAGATCCTCCAGCCGCCGAAGGTGGTCCTCCCAGCCCTCGCCCTTCCTCCGCGTTACGGTCGGGTGGCTCAGTTGGAGCTGGACAAACAGGAAGTAATTGCGAAAGCTGCGGCGCGCGAGGCCGCGAACGTTCTCGAAGATGAAGGCCCGTGGCCTCGTCTCTCGCACGGCCCGGATGTACTCCGGGATCATGTTCCGGTCGTCGCGCTGGCCCCTGTGCTTTCCGCCGATGCTGAACGGCTGGCACGGGGGGCCTCCGGCGATCAAGTCCACCGGCCCGAAGTCGGAGTACGACGCATCGCGCACGTCGCCTTGAACTACCCGCCATTTGCTGATCCCGGGTACGGCGCGGCGTTCGGAGTTGGTGCGGAGCGTGTCGCAGGCGTTTCGGTCCCATTCAAGGAGCGCGGCGTGCCGAAACCCGGCAAGGTGGGTTCCGAGGGCCAAACCACCGGCGCCGGTGAACAGTTCAAGGGAGCGGGGAAGCTTTCGGGCGGGACTCGTCATGGCCACCTTTCTCGTGATCGGGTCGGTGCTGGCCGCGCGCGCTTAGGGGTAGCGCGCGGCCGCACCCGAACATGTACCGAAAGAACCGTGCCACGACCCATGGGGCCCCGGATGTAGTGTGGTTGGGGCCGCCGGAACACTATATATCGGGCCGCAAGGGCCCTGTCAACATCAACTTTTCGATGTGGAGCCTCAGATTTTGGAGGCCCACCTAGGGAGCGTGCACTGTGGGCGAAACCTGGGAGGAAGCCGTTCTCGCGGTCTTGTCCGAAGCGCCGGATCGTGCATGGACACTGGCGGAGATCTATGGTCGGATCGAGGAACGTCCGATCGTTTCCCGGCGCCACCGCGAGATCTGGGGATCGCATCCGAACTTTCACCACTGGGTCCGCAGCACCCTCGCTCGGCTCAAGCGGCGGGGCCTTGTTCTACGGGTGGGGCGGGTGCGTTGCCGCCTCCCTTTGTAACGATCAAACTGACCCACTACCGGCGCCTGCACCCCTCGCGTGCGAGGGGCGCCGAAGGCGCATGGGGAAGAAGGTGAGGAAGAGGAGGAGGAGGAGCGCCCCCCCTCCTCCCAGATCCCCCACTCGGGCTCGGAGGGGGATCAGGTCGGAGGTGAGGGGGATCTCCACATGCACCCCCTCCACCCCGGCGGGGGAGAGGAACCGCACCCGCCCGGCCGGATCCACCACCAGGGCCTCCCCTCCGAGGGGGGCTCGCACCGCCCCCACGCGCCCCTCCACCGCCCGGAGGATCAGGTGCCCCCGGTGCTGCGCCCTCGCCTGCCCCCCGAAGAGGGAGCCGGGGGGTCCGGGCCAGGCGTCGATGGTGGGGTTCACCAGGAGTTCGGCCCCTCCCCGTCGGAGGCGCGCCCCCTCGGAGCCAAAGCCGGACTCGAAGCAGATGAGAGCTCCCAGGCGCACCCCCTCCACCTCGACAACTCCGCCGCGGACTCCCGGTTGCACTCCGGGCCATTCGGCGGCGGGGACGAGGCGGCGCTTTTCGTGGATGGGCGTTCCGGCGGGCGCACCCCCATCCACCAGGAGGTAGGCGTTTCGCCGTCGGTCTCCCACGTCCTCCATCCTCCCCACCAGGAGGGGGCGTCCGAGGTGTGCGACCCACTCTCCCATGGCGTCGCCCACCTCCCCCCTCCAGGGCGAGGTGAAGGGGGCCTCCGGGAGGAGGAGGATCCGGGCCTCCTCCGGGACGGTGGGGAGGAGTCGGTGAAGCGCCGCCAGAGCCGCGGCGTCCCGCGGGGGAAGTCCGCCTGATCCGTCCCCTCCTCGGAGCGTCGCCGGCGGGATCTCGAGCTGCACCAGCGCCACCGCCGGAAGGGGGCGGAGGGGGAGGGCTGCGGTTCGGTGGAGACTCGCCAGGACCGGGAGGAGGAAGGCGAGGAGGGGGAGAGCCAGGCGGACGAGGCGGAGGGAGGGTCGACTCCGGCGGGATCCGGCTTCCCATCCTCCCACCCCCCACGCCACCCCTCCCGCCACCCCCGTCATCCAGAGGGTGAGGCCGTGGACCCCCGCCACCTCGGCGATCCCCGCTACCTCCGGGACCGTGCTCAACGCCAACCCCAGCGGGGTCCAGGGGAAGGCCAGGGGGCCAAACCAGGAGAGGAGAAACTCGAGGCTCCCCCAGGCCGCGGGGAGGGCCAGCACAGGGGACCACCTCCGCGCCACCAGAAGGTGGTGGAGGGTCAGGAAGAAGAGCCCCCCCACCCCCGTCAGGAGAAGGAGCATGAGGAGGGCGGGGATGAGGAGGGAGGGGTGCATGGCCCACGCCGCGACGGGGACCCAGGCCAGGGAGATCCCCCAGAAGAGGACCCCGAAGACCAACCCGGCGAGGACGCACCGCTCCCGCTCCGGCGTCGCCCCCAGGGCGAGGGCGGCGGGGATCGGGGCCAGGAACCCCATCCACCAGAAGGGGAAGGGGGGGAGGGAGAGGGCGGCGAGGAGCCCGGTAAGGGCCCCTCCCGCCACCGGGTCACGGAGACCCCGCATCGTCTCTCCCGAAGGGGGGCGCCGGGGTGCTACCGGCGGGCACTCCGGAGTTCGCCGGTGACGGGAGACCCGAAGAGGAACTGCCCGCCCAACCGGAACTGGAGGTAGGAAAGGCTCTGGAGGAGTTCGTATCTGGCCTCACCCACCAGGCGGAAGTTCGGGTGAAGGGGGACCTCCACCCCGCCATGGGCGTTGATCCCGGCCCGCACCGAGTCCAGGAGGTCTTCCACGAAGGTGTCCTGGATGGCGCTCCCGCTCCCGGAGAGGATGTGGGCGGTGGCGCCCATCCCCGCGTAGGTGAGAAAGCCGGGGCTCACCCGCCACACCATGTGGGCGTCGGTGGAGAGGGCGAAGTCGCGCCACTCGATGTCCCCCAGATTCACCGGGGTGGGGGTTCCGGTCTGCTCCTCGATGAGCGCCTCCAGCCGCTCCTCCAGGCGCCGCACCTCGCTCCGCACCAGGGTGGAGGACCAGGAGGTCGCCCCCACCACCACCCGGACCCCGGGTCCGAGGAAGCCCAGGTCCATGCGCCCCCCGTAACTCCGGGTGGACTCCACCTTGGACGAGGTCACGTACCCCAGGTCCAGCATCATCCCACGGAACCGAAGGTTCTCGTAGTCGAACTCGGCGAGTCCCTGGGCCGCCACGGGGCGGGCTCCCAGGAGGATGAGGAAGCCGAAGAGGACTGCCAGGAGGATCACCGCCCCTCCCACCACCTTCGCCACTCCGCCGCTCGACGTATTCCGCTCCTTCCGGCCACCCCCGATCATCCCTCCGCTCACGCCACCGCCTCCGCCGCCTCTCGGGCGGCCGCCAGGGTCAATTCCACCTCCGCCTCACCATGCCGCACCGAGAGAAAGCCGGCCTCGAAGGCCGAGGGCGCCAGGAAGACGCCTCGTCGGAGCATCTCGCGGTGGAAGCGGTTGAAGCGCTCCACGTCGGCCTCTTTCGCTTCCTCGAAAGAGTGTACGGGGCCCGGATGGAAGAAGATTCCAAACATGGACCCCAGCGCCTCCCCGGAGGATGGGATTCCGGCACCCCCGAGGATCTCCAGCATCCCATCCACCAGCCGGCGCGCGCGCTCCTCCAGCGCAGGAAAGGGGTCGTTCGCCTCCAGCCAGGCGAGCTGGGCCAGCCCCGCCGCGGTGGCCAGGGGGTTCCCGCTGAGCGTCCCCGCCTGATACACCGGCCCCGTGGGAGCCACCTGCTCCATGATCTCGCGCCGCCCCCCGAACGCCCCTACCGGGAGCCCCCCTCCGATGACCTTCCCCAGGGTGGTGAGGTCGGGGGTCACCCCGAAGCGCTCCTGCGCCCCGCCGAGCCCCACCCGGAACCCTGTCATGACCTCGTCGAAGACGAGAAGGGCGCCGTACCGCTCGGTGATTTCCCGGAGCCCCTCCAGAAAGCCGGGGAGGGGGGGGATGAGCCCCGCGTTCCCCATGACCGGCTCCAGGAAGATGGCGGCAAACCCATCCCCCTGGCTCCGGAAGAGCGACTCCACCGCGTCCAGGTCGTTGAAGGGGAGAAGGGCGGTGTCCTTCACCACCTCGGCGGGCACCCCGGGAGAATTGGGGAGTCCCAGCGTCGCCACCCCGCTCCCCGCCGCCACCAGAAAGGGGTCGGCGTGACCATGGTAGCACCCGGTGAACTTGAGGAAGCGATCCCGCCCGGTGTACCCGCGAGCCACCCGGAGGGCGCTCATGGTGGCCTCGGTGCCGGAGCTCACCAGCCGCACCATCTCGATCCCGGGGACGAGGCGGACGAGGAGCTCCCCCATCTCCACCTCGGCCGAGGTGGGCGCGCCATAGCTCGTCCCCTTCCGGAGCTGACGCTCCAGCGCCTCCACCACCACCGGGTGGCCGTGCCCCAGGACGTGGGGCCCCCACGACATGATGTAGTCGAGGTAGCGGTTCCCCTCCACATCCCAGAGGTAGGCCCCCTCGGCGCGATCCACGAAGAAGGGCTCGCCACCCACCGAGCGGAAGGAGCGGACGGGAGAGTTCACGCCCCCGGGGAGGACCCTCCGGGCGCGACTCCACAGCTCGGAGTGTCGGGTCGAGGTGCCGGCGGTGTCGGTCATGGCCACCCGCTACACCTTCCGGAAGGATGGGATCCCGCGCCCGTCACCTTAGCAGGCTGTCAGGGGAGGAGCCCCTCTTCCCGGAGCTTCCGCTTCACCATGCGGGACATGGCCACCCCTTCGGCGAGGGGGACCACGAGGAGGAGGACCAGGACCAGGAGGCTCGACAGATGGGCCACCCGGGCCGCCACTCCACCCGGGTTGTGGCCGGCGTGAAAGACGAGGAAGAGGAGGGAGAGGTACATAAGGAGAAGCCCGGTGTTGCAGAGCCCCAGCATCCGGTTGGCCCGGCGCATGACCGGGAGCCTCCGCTCCCTGGGGAGCTGCCGGAAGAGCTTCTTGTGGGGGACGTTCAGAAGCCCCGAGTCGGGATCGGTCACCAGGAACCGCTGAAAGAGGTGGAGCTTCCCGAAAGAAATCGTACAGATCGCCACCAGGAACACCCAGATCCCCGGCCCCTCGGCCCAACTGGTGATCTCCCCGGAAAGGCGGAAGTGCATGGGATACCGCTCGGGGAGTCGCACGCCCATCCACACCGCCAGGGAGAGGAAGGCCACGAAGAGGATGGAGTTGAGGCGGAAGGTGGCTTCGTGAAGGGCTTCTCGGGTCATGGCATCGGTGCTCCAGGGTCCAGGTTCACCACCGGAGGATGGGGATCAGACTCGAATACGAATCGGTCCACACCCGCCTTCGGAGCGCCTCCGCCTCCAACGGGACCCAGCGAGGGTCGAGGAGGGTCACCGGTGCCCGGGAGAGGAGGGCCCAGTGGGAGCTGTAGTACCCCCGCTCCGGGACGCCCGCGGTGTCCCTGGCCTCCATGGCGTGGAGCCCCAACTCCCGGGCCAGCGCACCCATCACCCCGCTGAAGTCGGCGTACCGGTTCGAGATGTGGAAGGCCATGACCCCGTCGGGAGCCAACCGCTCCAGGTAGAGCTCCACCGCCTCCACGGTGAGGAGGTGGACCGGGATGGCGTCCGACGAAAAGGCATCCACCACCAGGAGGTCGTAGGGGCCGGGCTCATCCCGAAGGGCGATGCGGGCGTCTCCCACGATGTGGCGGTACTCGGCACGGGTGTCCCGGAGGTAGGTGAAGAAGCGTGGATCTTCGGCGATGGCTACCACGGTGGGGTCCAGCTCGTAGAGATCCCATCGGTCCCCGGGGCGGGCGTACGTCAGGAGGGAGCCGGTGCCCAGCCCGATACTCGCCACCCTGGCGCCCCTCCTCCCCTCCTCCGTGAACCAGGCCATGAGGGACCCCGCCGGTCCAGCCGGATGATAGTAGGTGAGCGGGGTCCCCGGGTCTTCCGCGTCCTGCCCGCCATGGATGGTGGTCCCGTGGGCCAGCCACCGGATCGACCCGTCTTCATAGATGCGGTGGATCCCGTAGAAGGTCCGCTCCCGGAAGACCACCTCCCCCGAGGCGGCGGCGCTCGTCCCGAAGCCGGCCACCACGAGCCCCGCCACCGCCACCCCGAAGCGCACCGGGCGCCCGGCCAGCACGAGGGTGAGGGCACCCGCCCCCAGGAGAAGGAGGATGGGCTCCACTCCGGCTGCTCGGGCCGGAGCGGTGCCGAAGAGGAGGAGGGCCGCGGGCAGTGCGCCAAGGACCAGGTCCGAAGGGCGGAACCGCTTCCCCTCCCTCGTCCTCCCCGACGCCGCCACGAAGGCGAAAGCGGCAAGCATGAGGGGGTACTCGAGGGGGTTGGTGAAGAGGAGCGGGGCCACCAGCGCATTGAAGACCCCGCCCAGCGCTCCACCCACCGCGATCCAGAGGTAGAACTCGGTAAGGCGGCCGGGGGAGGGGCGGTCCCGTGCCAGGCGGGTATGGCAGATGAGCCCTGCCGCCGTGAGTGCGCCCAGGTGCCCGACGACGAGGAGCCACTCCACCCGGGGGAGCCCCCCGCCGGTGAGGAACCACCCGACGACGAGGACGGCGAGGGCGGCGGCCGCGGCGAGGGCAAATGGCGTGAGGCGTGCCGACGGGGTCCGGTGCCCGCCGGCTCCCCCCCGCCGCGCCGGCCCGAAGGCCACCACGTAGGTGAGGAGGTAGAGTGCCAGGGGGACCACCCAGAGGAGGGGGACCGGCGCGATCTCGCTGGTGATCTGCGTCGTCACCCCCAGCAGGAGGGAGGAGGGGAGGAAGGTGAGCCCTACCCAGGTGAGCCGTCGCCTCCCGGTGAGGGGCTCCCGGAGACCGCCCGATGAGGGAGGCTGCACCGGCGCTCCGCCCCCCGGACGGCGAGGGAGAAGCGCCCGGAATCCCATCCCCAGGACGACCACCATGAGAAGGGCGTAGCCCACCTTCCACGCCATCTCCTGCCCGTCCAGGGTGAAGCGGGGTTCGAGGAGGACGGGGTAGGCCAGGAGAGCCAGGAAGCTTCCCACGTTGGAGGCGGCGTAGAGGAAGTACGGGTCCCCGCCCCCCGTGGCGCCGGAAAGGGAATACCACCGCTGGAGGAGTGGGGCCCCCGAGGCCACCAGGAAGAAGGTGGGGCCCAGGCTGAGGGTAAGGAGCCCCAGGAGCCAGGGGATGGGTGGGGCGGTGCCCGGATCGGGCCAGACGAAGAGGGCGAAGGGGAGGGAGGCCGTCACCGCGACGATGAGGGCGCCATGAACCGCGATCTGCCGTCGCGGGGCCAGACGGTCCAGCGCCACCGCGTAGGCGTATCCAGCCAGGAGGAACACCTGGTAGAACATGAGGCAGGTGTTCCAGATGGCAGGCGCTCCGCCCAGGGTGGGGAGGAGCCGCTTGGCGAAGAAGAGCTGGACCCAGAAGAGGAGGAAGGCGTTCGCCAGGATGGCGAGAGTGAAGAGGATCCTCATGGGAGGCGCGAACCCCGGGGTCAGCCCACGATCTGCGTGAGCAGGAGGGTGCTGAGCCCGAGGTAGATGGTGACGCCGGTGATGTCGGTGATGGTGCGGAAGAGGTGGCTCGCCCCGTCGAACCCGAGGGACTGGAGGAGGTCGGCCGCCACCGGAGAGGGCATGAGCCCCAACACCTCGCCCGCGCGATCGTCGGGGAGGCGAAGGAGAAGGGCCGACGCGGGGTCGACCGAGGCGTCGGCCAGGATGTCGGCCACCCGCCCCGCGGAGAGGTGCCCCGCCTCGGCCAGGGCACCGTCGATGTTCCCCTCCTGGAGTGCGGACTCCAGCGCGCTACGGTGTCGGGCCAGGGCGTCGGGGAGAAGAAGCATGGCGCCATGGTGGCGGGTGGGGGCGGGAAGGACAAGAGGAGGAGCTCATCCCCCCCCTCCCCCTCAGACCACTCGCGCCATCAGGTCATAGTCCAGCGCATCCACGATCTCCACCTCCACCATGGATCCGGGGGCGGGGGCGGGGGCCCCGGGCGAAAGCCCCACGATCCGCGTCACCCCGTCCACATCCAGCGCCTGCCCCCGCGTCCGCCCCTCGGCCGGCTGGTCGGGCTCGTCCGGGGTGAGCCGGTCCACCAGCACCATCTCGCGCCGCCCCACCAGCGCCTGGTTCTTCTCGAAGGAGATCTCGCGCTGAAGCTCCATGAGGGTCTCCAGCCGCTCGGCCTTCTCCTCTTCGTCCAGGTGCCCGGGCATCTCGGCCGCCGGGGTCCCCTCTTCCAGCGAGTAGGCGAAGGCTCCCACCCGATCGATGCGCAGCTCTTCCAGGAGCTCCATCATCTCCCCGAACTCGGTTTCCGTCTCGCCGGGGAATCCCACGATGACGGTGGTACGGAGCACCAGATCGGGGATGGCCTCCCGGAGCCGGCCAACCCGCTCCCGGATGGTGGCCTGCCGCTCCGGACGCCGCATCCGCTTCAGCACACTGTCCGACCCGTGCTGGATGGGGATGTCCAGATAGGGAAGAAGGCGCGGGTCCGATGCCAGCAGCTCCACCATCTCCCGGGTGATCCCCGACGGGTACATGTAGAAGAGCCGGTACCAGGGGACCGAGGTCTCGTCCAGGAGGGCCCGAAGCAGCTCCGGGAGAAGGGGCGTCTCCCGGGGAATCCCCCCCTTCCCCGCCGCCTGCACCGCGGCACGCCGAAGATCTCGCCCGTACCAGGTGGTGTCCTGGGAGATGATGTTCAGCTCCTTCACCCCCCGGGCCTCCAGCTCCTGTGCCTCCCGCACCAGCTCCGCCACCGGCGCCGAGCGATGCAGCCCCCGCATGTGGGGAATGGCGCAGAAGGCACAGGTGTGGTCGCACCCCTCTGAGATCTTCAGGTACGAGGTGTGGGGGGTGTCGGTGGAGAGCACGCGAAGGGGGCGCTCCATGAGGGGGACCCCGGCGGGGGGGTCGGAAAGGAGCCCCCTCCCCTTCAGCTCGGGAATGAGCCCCTGCATCTCGGTGAGCCCCATGAAGAGATCCACCTCGGGGATCTCGGCGGCGAGTTCGTCCTTGTAGCGCTGCACCAGGCACCCCACCGCCACCACCGCCTTCACTCCCCCCTCGGCCTTCAGGGCGCACGCCTCCAGGATGGTCTCGACGGACTGCTCCTTCGCCTGCTCGATGAACCCGCAGGTGTTGATGATGATGACGTCGGCTCCCTCCACCTCCGATGAGACCTGGGCGCCATTCCCCACCAGCGCCGCCATCATCCGCTCAGAGTCCACCGTGTTCTTGTCGCACCCCAGCGTCACCAGCCCGATGCGGGGGCCATGATAGGGCCCCACGGGGTCGATGCTGTGATCCACCGCCTCCACGTCGGGCGACACTTCGGGGCGCACCGGCTCGGTCGTCACCGGAAAGACCGGGAGGTCCCGGGTGTTGAGGCGCCCCAACACCGGAAGTTCCACCGATTTTTTCCCCGTCACCGTGAGATCACCTGCACCCCCGGAGGAGGGGTGAAGCGGAAGTGGTCCGCCGCGAGCGACGGATTGATCCGGTACCCGGAAAGCTCCAGCGTCCTCACCGACTCGGACTCGTCATGGATCTCCACCTTCCGGATCATGAAGTCCCCTTCGTCGATCCAGATCCGGGCCAGGGTAAAGGGAGAACTCCCCCGCGGTTCCAGTCGGATGATCCGGGTCTCACGCCCCCCCACCTGCGCGGAGCCCTCGGAGGTGGCGGCGTACCGGGTTCCCGGATCGGAGAGGAACTCCCGGTGGAGGTCGAAGCGCCCATCCACCCCGGCGAGGGTGGTGCGAAAGACCTGCCCCGGATCGGTGCTCGGGAAGTAGATCCAGAGATGGGTCCCGTCGGCCACCACCCGATCCCCCTCGGGGTCGCCGAAGCGCATGTCGAAGCGGTCCGGGCGGGCCTGGCAGAGACTCCCGTGGCTCCGGACAGTTCTCCGGAGAATGGTCACCTCCACCTCCTGCCGGAAATCGGCGCAGAAGGTCGCCATCTCCGTATAGCGGGCCGAAGCGCGCTCCAACAGGGGGATGGGTCCCGGCCCCTGAGCGCTCGCGGGGGTAGCCGGGTACGGGAGAGCCGCCACCACGAGGGCGGAGAGGAGGGTGCGGACGAGGGCGCGGGGACCCGAACGGTGTGTGTGCGTCATGGACCACATCCTACCAATCTCGGGGGATCGGGGGTCCCTGTGAAGGCGGCGTGGGTAGGGTTATCGTGCGTGGTTCCCATCCTCCCCGATCCGCGCGGCCCCCTCCTCCCCATGACTCCCGAAGAGATTTCCGGAACCCTCGAGTTCCTCCACGCAGCCGAGCGCCTCAAGTCGACCTGGCGGAGCGGGCGCACCGTCTCGGGGGAGCCCGAAAGCGTGGCCGCCCACTCCTGGCGGCTGGCCCTCTTCGCCCTCCTGGTGGACGACGCCTTCCCGGAGGTTCACATGGACCACGTACTCCGCCTCTGCCTGGTTCACGACCTGGGCGAGGCGGTGGGGGGAGACATCCCCGCCGTGGAGCAGGACCCGGAGAACTCCAAGTCCGAGGCGGAGCGGCGGGACCTCCTCGCCCTCCTCGCTCCCCTCCCGGAGCGGAAGCGCAACCAACTCCTCGCCCTCTGGGACGAGTACGAGGCGTGCGACACCCCCGAGGCGCGGCTGGCGAAGGCGCTCGACAAACTCGAGACCCTCTTCCAGCACGTTCAGGGGGACAATCCTTCCACCTTCGACTACGCCTTCAACCTGGAGTACGGAACGCGCTACACCACCGGGCACCCTCTCATCGAGGAGCTCCGTCGGATTGCCGACGAGGGGACGCAGGCGAGGGCCGAAGGAGCGCCTCCCCCTCCCCTCCCGCCGTCCCTTCGGTGAGATCGACCGGGGAGGGGGGTGCCCCTTCCCCCACCCGAACCGGCAGGCACCCTCCCCTCACCCGTCCCGTGGTCGCGTCCGTCGTGTCGCCTCGGCGGTGAGGGGGTCGTCGGGCCAGTAGTGCTTCGGGTACCGCCCACGGAGCTCCTTTCGCACCTGGAAGTACCCGTCGGCCCAGAAGGATGCGAGGTCGCGGGTCACCTGCACCGGTCGCCGGGCCGGAGAGAGGAGGTGGATGGTGAGGGGGACCCGCCCTCCGCCGATGCGAGGTGTTTCGGCCATCCCGAAGAGCTCCTGGAGCCGCGCGGGGAGGACGGGGGCCGTCGGGTCCGAGTAGTCCAGCGCGATCCGGGATCCGCTGGGGACCTCCAGGTGGGAGGGGGCGAGGCGGTCCACCTCGCTCTGCCGATCCCAGGGAAGGGTGGAGAGGAGCGCGGCACCCAGCTCCACCCGCCGCACGCCGTCGAGGGAGCGGACCCCGGAAAGGAAGGGGAGAAGCCAGCTCTCCAGGGTGGCGAGCAGCCCATCCTCCGAGGCATCGGGGAACGATTGCGGGTCCAGGTGATGGAGGAAGTGGAGGCGCCGCCGAAGCTGCTCCTCGTCCTTTCCCCAGGGGAGAAGGTGGAGCCCCCGTCCTCGGATCCCGGTGAGGAGGGCGCGGGCGATGGTGTCGGGATCCGGATCGGGAAGGGGTTTCTCCGTGAGGACGATGGCCCCCAGGCGCCGGACCCGGCGGGCCACCACACGACCGGTATTGTCGTCCCACACTACCTCGTCGCGCTCCGCCACCTCGTCGGCGAAGAGGCGCTCCACCTCCTCGCCGGTGACGGGGGCGCCGCGGAAGACGCGGGCGTCGGCGCCGCTCGCCTCCACTTCGGCGGCCACGATCCACTCCTCCCGAGCCAGAGGGTCGGGCGCGCCCGCGGGAAGGGGTGAGGCGCCCACCCCTCGATGGCTTCCTCCCACCCGGGCACCGCGACCGCTCCGGAGGAGGAAGCGACCACCTCCGCCGGCTCTGGATCGCCCAACCCGGTCGGGGTAGGCAAGCGCCAGGAGTACACCTGTCTCATTCAGGTGATGGGGAGCCGGCGCCGCCGCCCCCAGAGCCCGGCGCCGGCGATCCGCCTCATCGCGGATCCGGTGGAGGGCTCCCCGGTCCACCCGATGCCCGCCGGGGGCCCATCCTCCTCCGCGGCGGAGGGCCTCGATCCGGAGACGGAGGTCCGCCTCGGCCGGGGCTCCCTCCCGGAATAAGATGTCCCGTTCGCCCAGGAGCGCCGCCACCTCCGCGGCGAGCCCGCCGAGGCCCATGGCCTTCCCGCGGAGGAGCATGTGTCCGATGCGGGGGTGGACCGCCAGCTCCACCACCTCCCTCCCGTGGGGGGTAAGGGCCCCGTGGCCATCCAGAAGCTCCAGCTCGCGGAGAAGCTCACGGGCCTGAGAGAAGGCCGAAGCGGGCGGCGGATCGAGCCAGGCCAACTCTTCGGGCTCGGCACCCCACGCCGCCAGCTCCAGGGCGAGGGGGGCCAGGTCCGCCTCCAGGATCTCCGGGGTGCGGGTGGCTACGAGTCCTCGATCCTCATCCCGGGTCCAGAGGCGGTAGCAGACCCCTGGGCCCGTGCGCCCCGCTCGGCCCCGGCGCTGATCCGCCGAGTCACGGGTCACCCGAACGGTGGCCAGCCGGGTCATCCCGGTGCCGGGGTCGAACCGGGGGATGCGCATGAGCCCCCCATCCACCACGATCCGGACTCCTTCGATGGTGAGCGAGGTCTCGGCCACCGCCGAGGCCAGCACCACCTTGCGGCGCCCCGGGGGTGACGGTGCGATGGCCCGGTCCTGCACCTCGCGAGGGAGTGCGCCGTGGAGGGGGAAGAGTTCCACTCCGGTGGGGAGGGCGCCGTCCCCATCGAGGCGCTCGGCCACCCGGCGAATCTCCCCGGCTCCGGGGAGGAAGACCAGGATGTCCCCCTCTTCGTGAGCCAGCGCGTCCCGCACCGTGCGGGCTGCCGCATCTTCGACTCGGGCTCCGATCTGCGCTTCGACTCGGCGATCGACCCGCCCGTCCATCCACCGGGTTTCCACCGGGAAGCTCCTCCCCTCGCTCCGGAGGATGGGAGCCGGGCTCCCTGCGGTACCGCCTCCTTCGGTGCCGCCACCCCGGGAACCTCTACCTTCCGTGCCGCCTCCTTCCGCGCCGCCTCCCGCGGCGTCCCCTCCCTTCATCCCCAGGAGCCGGGCCACCGGTTCGGCCTCCAGGGTGGCCGACATGACCAGGAGGCGGAGGTCAGGACGGAGGAGGGATCGGCTCTGGAGGGAGAGGGCGAGCCCCAGGTCGGCGGGGAGGGAGCGTTCGTGGAATTCGTCGAAGAGGATGGCTCCGACACCGGAAAGTCCCGGATCGGAGAGGAGCATTCGGGTGAGGACCCCCTCCGTCACCACCTCGATGCGGGTTCGCGGGGAGACCCGCGTGTCGGCGCGGATCCGGTACCCCACCGTGCCTCCGACCTCTCCGTGGTCGACTCCCCCTTCCCCTTGCAGTTCTGCGCTCCGGCCCTCGCCATGTGCGGTTCCATGTCTCCGCCCTTCCCCGCCCCCCGTATTCGGTCCCACGAGAGGTTCTGCACCCTGGCCTCCTCTCCCTCCTCCTCTCAGCAGGTGAGCCATCCGGTGTGCGGCAGCGCGGGCGGCGAGGCGGCGCGGCTCCAGGACGATGACCTTCCTCCCGGCCAGCCACTCCGCTCCCAGAAGGGCCAGGGGGACCAGCGTCGTCTTCCCGGCTCCGGGAGGAGCCACCAGCACCGCGCTCCCCTCCGTTGCCAGCGCTTCCAGGAGATCCGGAATCACCTCCCGAACCGGGAGGTCGGGGAGGGAATCGAGAAGGGGTGGGTGGGGAGACATGGAAGGAAGTATGGGGCGTCGTGGCGAAAAGGTCATGAGGGTGAGGAGTGGGGTGCGTGTCCAGGGAATCCACGCCGGTGCCGTGATCCGACCCGGCCACGACCACGGCCCCCGCCGTGAAATGGACCGGGAATTCGAGCTGGCCCCCAAGTTCGGCTCTGACTCCGAATTCGACTCGCACCCCGGCACCCGACTGGACGCCTCCCCACTTCCCACACTCAGGTCTCCGACGCCTCCCGTCCCTCCACCTCGCGCAGGTTATCTGCCACGAGGGTGGCTACCGGACGGTCGCCCAGTTCGGGTGCCACCCACCGCCCATCGAAGTGCTCCCCACCGCGAGGGTCGATGAACCGGGGCCGCCCCTCGCCCCACAGTTCGACGCGCCACCCCCCTTCATGAACCAGCCGGTGATGGTGCCGGCAGAGGAGGATGCAGTTCCCGAGGCTCG
>JBJHBD010000031.1:0-26933 GCA_050485305.1 Gemmatimonadota bacterium | reverse complement strand
TGGTGACCCGTAACCTCCGCCAGTTCGTCCTGGCGCTCATCGTGGCCCACCTGATCCTGGGCTTCGTCACACCCCTGTTCGACCGGGGTCTTCCTCCCGAGATCCGCAGGCCCGCCGTCGGTGAGCCGGTGGACGGGATGCACCTTCAGGGCGCGGAGGTGGCGCATCTCATTGCCCGGGGTGGGAACGAGCGCCTTCCCCGCCCCGAGGCCGTGGTCTCGCTCCAGCTCCGGATCCCCGACGGACCCTACGCCCACGTGCTGGTCTCACCGGTCCTCTCGCTGGTGCCGGAAGGTGGGGACCCGATCCCCGGCACCCCCCTGCCCCACGCGCTCCCCCTCCGTGCGGGGGTCCCGCTCCCGGGCGATTCGGTGACCTGGCTGGAGCCGCCTACCTCGCCGGGAGACGTAGCGGTTTCGGTGTACTTCCGGATCCCCTCAAGGGCGGTGCTCCCACTCCGGGAGCGTGGGGGGCGGGCCACACTGGAGGGAGAGGTGGAGGTCTTGCGAGCCTCCCATCGCCTTCGGTTGGGGGCCGACGATCAGGTGGCCGCAGGGGGGGGAATCCCCGTGGCCAGGATACCATTGACCTGGGATGAACCCCATCGGATATTTCGTGGAGCACGACTTACGTGGCACACGGGAATCCGGGAGTCAGCCATGACCACCAACCTGACCATCACCGTAGACGATGAAGCCCTTCGGCGGGCTCGCATTCGGGCACTGGAACAGAACACCTCGGTGAACGCCGTCCTTCGGGACTTCCTCGAGGCCTACGCCGGGGTTCGCAAGGACCATGCTGATGCCGCCGAGCGCATTCTCGCCCTTGCAGGTGAGTCGCCCGGCCACCGCGGCGATGCGCGTTGGACGCGTGACGAACTCCACCGTCGTGGGGTGTAATGCGCCGGTTTTTCGACACCAACCTGCTCGTCTACCTCTTCGATGAGAGTTCTCCGGAGAAGCAGGCGCGCGCCCGGTCCCTCTTCCGAAGCGCCGTGGCCGATGGGTCATTCGTGATCTCCACCCAGGTGCTCCAGGAGTTCTACGTCACCGTGACCCGGAAGCTGGACCGGCCCATCCCGCCGGAGGCTGCGGAAGAGGCGCTGGAAGAGCTCTCGCGCCTCCCCATCATCCCGGTGGATACAGCCATGGTCCTGTCGGCCGCTCGCACCTCTCGCCTTCACACACTGTCGTTCTGGGATGCGCTCATCGTGGGGGCTGCCCTCGCTTCCGGAGCCACGGAGCTTCTCAGCGAAGATCTCCAGGACGGCCGCCGGTTCGGGGATCTCCAGGTCAGGAATCCATTCGAGCCTTCCGGCCCATGACCCGGCGCGCCTACCCTCCCCGGATTCGGAAGGGGGCGGGTTCGTGACCCACCCCCTTCCTGCTTCCCCATGGGGGATGGGTCACCCGGGGAAGACCACACTCCCGGTGTAGCTCACCATCCACCTCACCCCGAATCGGTCCACGCAGTCCCCAAACTTCTCCGCCCACTCCGTACGATCGAGGGGCATCCCCACCTTCCCCCCCTCGGACAGCGCACGGAAGAGGCGATCCGCCGCCTCGGGGCTCTCCACCTCCAGATGGGTATACGTGTTGGTTCCCATGACAAACCCTTCCCTCCAGGACGACGCCACATCCGATCCCATGAGGATGGCGTCATCGCCCAGGGGGAGGGAGATATGGGCCACGAGGTCGAGCTCCTCTTCGGAGATCCCCATGGGGTTCCCCTCAAACTCCCGGAACCGGATCAGACTGGTGAACTCTCCCCCGAAGACCGATCGGTAGAAGGTGAACGCCTCTTCCGTATTCCCGGGAAAGCTGAGGTATGGATCGACGGAACGGATCATCGTGTACTCCCTGGGTGGATGGGCCGATGTGCCCGAAACGATTGAGGTTCTCCCCACCGACTCCGACGAGCCGGTATGAGGGAATCGCCCACCACCACCGCGGTTCGACATTCCGGGAAAACGCGTCGAACATCCCCTCGTGTCGATCTTCCGCCCCCTCGCACGACTCCATGGGTGAGGAACCTCCTCAAAACCCATCCTCTCCCCCAGGAGACCCCCATGAAGTTCATTCTCATGATGCACGCCCCCCGCGGTTCCGGAGAGTACCAGGTCGCGAACTGGCCCGCCGAGGACTTCCAGGCGCACATCGCCTTCATGATGGAGTTGAACGCCGATCTCGCCGCTTCGGGGGAGCTGGCAGGCGCCGAAGGGCTCGCCCCGCCGGGGGAGGCACGCATCGTCCGGGCCGGAGTTTCCGGACCCATGGTGACCGACGGCCCCTTCGCCGAGACGAAGGAGTTCCTCGCCGGATTCTGGATCGTCCAGGTAGATTCCCCCGAACGCGCCTGGGAGATCGCCGCCCACGCATCCGCCGCCCCCGGACCCGGAGGGAAGCCATTGAACATCCCCATCGAGGTCCGCCAGGTGATGGATGGGCCGCCTCCGCCCTGACCGCCTACCTCCTCTCCTCCCCCGGATTCGGAGTGACCGACGTGCCGAAGTTCGCCAACCGCCACACCATCGCCGAAGTGAGGGCCATGTGAAGTACCTCCTGCTGGTCTATGGAAAAGAGGCCCTCATGTCCACCATCCCCGAAGCGGAGTGTCATGCGCACAGCATGGCGGTGGAGGCCGAAGGGGTCCTCCTGAGTGCGCACCCCCTCGAGGTGGTGGAGGTCGCCACCACGGTGCGGGTTCGGAATGGCAAGTCATCGGTCACCGACGGCCCCTTCGCCGAGACGAAGGAGCAGCTCGCCGGGTTCTACCTCGTGGACGTGGAGAATCTGGATGAGGCCATCCGGATCGCCTCAGGGATTCCTCCGGCGCGGATCGGGGGCATCGAAATCCGCCCTGTGAGGGAGCTGAACCCCTGAACGAAGCGCTCATCGGGGAGGTCTACCGCCGGGAGTCCCGCCGGGTCCTGGCCACCCTGATCCGGCTCCTCGGTGACTTCGAGCTGGCCGAAGATGCCCTCCAGGAGGCCTTCGCCGCCGCACTGGAGCAGTGGCCTTCCGATGGCGTTCCGGACAACCCCCGGGCCTGGCTCATAGCAACCGGACGATTCCGAGGGATCGACGCCATCCGGCGCTCCGCCCGGCGGGGAACTCATCTGGAGCGACTGACGGCGGAGGGAGCCCATCCTGCCCTGGGCGCCCCTCCTCCCATCCCGGGAATGGAGGAGGGAGAGCCCTTCGGCGATGATCGCCTGCGCCTCATCTTCACCTGTTGCCACCCGGCCCTCGCCCTGGATGCCCAGGTCCCCCTTACCCTCCGGGAGATGTGCGGGCTCACCACCGAGGAGATCGCGCACGCCTTTCTCACCTCGCCAACGACCCTGGCCCAGCGCATCGTGCGTGCCAAGCGGAAGATCCGGGATGCGGGGATCCCCTACTCGGTTCCCGAGGGATCGGAGCTCCCCGAGCGATTGGACGCCGTGCTCCGGGTGATCTACCTCGTCTTCAACGAGGGGTATTCGGCGGCTCGCGGCCCGGAGGTGGTGCGGGCCGACCTCTCCCAGGAGGCCATCCACCTGGGGCGCCTCCTTCTCGAGCTCCTCCCCGAACCCGAGGTCAAGGGGCTCCTGGCTCTCATGCTCCTGAACGAGGCCCGGCGAGCTGCCCGCACCACCCCCGAGGGGGACCTGGTCCGCCTGGAAGATCAGGATCGGAGCCGCTGGGACCGGAACCTCGTCGAGGAGGGGGTGCGCCTCGTGGAAGAAGCGCTCCAGTCCCGACGCTTCGGCCCCTACGCCCTTCAGGCGGCCATCTCGGCGGTCCATGCCGAGGCCCCCACCGCCGGGGAGACGGATTGGGCGCAGATCGTGGGACTCTACGACCTCCTTCTCCGGGTGGAGCCCTCCCCGGTGGTGGCGCTGAACCGGGCTGTGGCGGTGGCCATGCGGGACGGTCCGGCCCGGGGGCTCGCCCTCGTGGACGAACTCCTGGCCGGAGGTGCGCTGGACGACTATCACCTGGCCCACGCCGCCCGCGCCGAACTCTGCCGCCGCCTCCGCCGCACCGCTGACGCCATCGCCGCCTACGACCGGGCGCTGGAGCTGGTCCGGCAGGAACCCGAGCGGCGCTTCCTGAAGCGGAGGCGGGAGGAGCTTCGCACCCTGGCCCGAGGCACCGGAGACGCCCGCGGCGGGGGCACCCCAGGAGACTCCGCCATCACCGGGGACCGGTAGGGTCCGGGGACCCATCCTCCCTATTCGGGAACGGGCTTCGACCGGACGAAGAAGGCCACCACCGCGGAGGTGACGGCGCCCATCCCCACGGCCCAGATAACCCCCATCCGGATGTAACTGCCCAGGTTGAAGTAGGCCTCCGCTTCGGCTCGGGTCGTCTCGCCGAGGGCAACCCCCGCCTCGATGGCGTTGGCGAAGAAGTCCGGGGTGATGAGGGTATGGGTGATCCATGTGGTGACGGGGGCGAGGACGGCTACCACCGCGGTGATGATGAGCCCCGAAACGAATCCTTCTCGCCAGGTCATGGTCCCACCCAGATCCCGATCCCGCTTGCTCCGGAGAGCAAAGACGTACACCGCGACGGCGGGGAAGGCGAAGAGGAAGGACAGATTGGCGTGGTACTCGATTCGAGGGCCGTGAAGCCCGGCCACCCGCTCCAGCACCATCCAGAGCAGCCCCATCCCGACGAAGATGAGTCCCCACATCACTTCGGTCTTGCGGTTCACGGTCCCTCCCGGTTCGAGGTGGCTGGGAGGGCGTCAGGGTTGCGAGCTCCCGAGCCGCGGCGCCCTCCGGCTCGCGGAATGCGGGAGAAGTGTGGGGGATGGCGACCGAATTGGACAGAAGGGGGCCCGTCCCGGCCCGCGTCCGCCGGGAACCCCCTCCCCCTCCCCGGGGTCTCCCGCACCATGACCCGACGCACCCTCCTTCGGAACACCGCCGTCGCCTCCACCCTCGGAGTGGTGGGGTGCGCCGCAGGCGCCTTCGCGGCCCGACGGGCCCCCAACCGGTACTACTCCGGCCCTGTCCGCCCCCACTTCGACGGAACCCGTTTCCGGAACCCGGGAGGGACCGAGCCCAACGGGTTCATGGCGCTCCTCCGCTGGCAGCTCGCGGGAGAGCGGGAACGGTGGCCGGAACGGGATCCTTCTCCCTTTCTGGACCGCCCGCCCCGGCAGGTGGACGGCACCGAACTCCGGATCACCTTCGTGGGGCACGCCTCCTTCCTGGTGCAGAGCGGGGGGATAAACCTCCTCCTGGATCCGGTCTGGTCCGAGCGGGCGAGCCCTCTCCGCGCCGTCGGCCCCCGCCGGGTGAACGAACCGGGGATTCCCTTCGACGCGCTGCCTCCCATCGACGCCATCCTCCTCTCCCACAACCACTACGATCACCTGGACCTGGCCACCCTCTCGGCGCTGGGGAGCGCGCACCGCCCCCGCATTCTGGCGCCGCTGGGGAATGACGCGCTGATCCGTCGGCGGGCCCCTTCCCTGGCCGTTGAGGCGGGCGACTGGGGGGATGGGTTTGACCTCTCCCCACGGATCCGGACCCATCTTGTCCCCTCGGTGCACTGGTCGGCCCGGGGGATGACCGACCGGAGCCACGCCCTCTGGGGGTCGTGGATCCTGGAAACCCCCGGCGGGATCGTCTACTTCGTGGGGGACACCGGGTTCGGGGACGGGGAGACCTTTCGGGCCGTCCGCTCCCGCTTCCCCGGGATCCGGGTGGCGCTCCTCCCCATCGGGGCGTACGAACCGCGGTGGTTCATGAAGGGGCAGCATGTGAACCCGGAAGAGGCGGCCCGGGCGCTGGAGCTCTCCGGCGCCGAACTCGCCCTCGGGCACCACTGGGGGACCTTCCAGCTCACCGATGAGGGGATCCATGCGCCGAGGGAGGCGCTGGCCGAGGCGCGGGGCCGACGAGGGTGGGAGGAAGACCGGTTCCGGGCGGTGCGACCGGGGGAGGTGTGGGAAGGGTAGAGCCCCTCCCCTCCCCTACAGGATCCCGCAGTTGGAAACCAGCCCCAGATCCTGGAGGATGCAGCGGAGCGCGTCGATGTTCAGGACGAACCCATCCTCCCTGGGAGCCCGAAAGCGCATGTACCCTGCAGAGAGGGCCAGATTGCCGTTGAAAAGCTCGATCCGCGCCACCGGGCCGAGCCCTCGCGGCGCCCACGACCCCTGAGCCGCCACCCCCACTCTGGCGATCCCGATGGGGCCGTCGCTCCGGAGGCGACGGATCACTCCGAGCTGCCCCACCCCGCTCAGCCCCGTCTCTCCCGTTCCATCCACGTCCCGTGCCCACCCCATCGAGGCCAGGGTGTGGAGGTACCATTGGGGAGGGATCACCTCGGGCTGCCCGAACTCCCCGGTGACCACCCGGGTGCGGGTGAAGGCCGGCTGGATCATGTATCCGGCGTGGAGGGCCGGATCCCACGTGTTCAGGAAGGCCACATTCCCCACCCCCATGTGGCGGATGGGGCGGACCGGCTCCTCGGGGGACTGGGCGGCGGCGACGACGGGGCCCATCCCCACTCCGAGAGCGAGGAGGGCCGCAAAGCGGAAGGGAGTGGAACGGATCATTGGAACCTCGCGCGCAGGTGGCTCACCACGGTGGGGTCGTTCAGGAGGAAGCCGTGGGGTTCGCACGGCGCGGCGAAGCTGGTCACATGGGGCCATACCGACTCACCCAGGTACCGCATCGTCGTCTGGAAGGGGACGAGGGTGTCCCCCTTCTCTTCCCAGGTCTTCGACCACTTGAGGGCCGACGTCCCGCCGGGGACCCGGAGCCCCCGATTGGTCTTCCGGTTGTTGGCCAGGTAGAGGCGCACGTCCACCCCCTCCATGTGGGTGAAGGGCTCCCGGAAGAGGGCCTGCGCCTCCCGGGCCCGGAGGAGGAGATCGTCCTCGATCCCCTTCACCTTCGGCCACCCGGCGAGCTGGTTGAGCTGGCGTGCCTCATCGGAAGCGGTCCCGTCGTTGGCCAGAATGGAGCGCCACGCCGGGAGCATCTGGTAGATGGCGGGCCACATCCGCATGGTGGCGCGGATGGCCGGCGCCAACCGCTTCCCGGCGTTGTCTCCCACGATCATCCCCTCGGCGGCGTTGAGCGTCCCCGCCACCGGAGTCCCCACCAGCGTGGCGGTGGCCACATACTCGGAAAAGGCGTCCTCCGCATCCAGGAGCTTGCTCGCGGCGATGATGACGAGCCCTCCCTGGGAGTGCCCCACCAGATTCCACTTCCCATTGGCGGGCTTTCGCTCCCGGATGGCGTCCAGGAGCTGCTCCGCGGAATACCGGATGTCGGCGCGCCAGTCGTACCGGAACTGGTTCATGTCCGATTCCATCTGGTTGTACGCCACCCGAAGGACATGCCCCGGCATGAGGGTCGTCCCCGGCTTGAGGGAGGTCTTCACCGGGGCGAGCTGTCCGGGGCGATGCTCCATCCCCATGAGCTCGATGAGCTCGTCGTTGCTCTTCCCCTGCACTCCGCGGATGATCCCCTTGATGCGCATGAGGACGGGCCACCCCACATCGCCCCCAAAGTTGTCGATGAGGGTGATCCCCCCGGTTCCGGGGACCAGCAGGTTTGCGTTCGCCATCGGTGTCTCGCCCCCTGTCTCTCATTTGGCACCCTTCCGATTACGGCATCATATTTGGTGTGATCGAGAGATTCAAGGAAATTCGCCATCTCCCGGGCGCCGAGCCACCCAGAGGTGGTTCTGGGTGAACCAGGGGAGCACCCTTTCCAGGAGGCGGTCTCCGGCATCCCATCCCCGGGCCACCCGGGAGGATGCGCGGAGCGCCCGAGGCGCCTTTCCCCAGAAGTTCCGGGGAAGGATTCCGTAGCGACGGTGCTCCACCAACTCGAGCCCGGCGCCGTGGGCCAGCGCCCGGATGTCGCTCGTGGTGTAGCGATGGAGGTGGTGATATCTCCGGGGACTCCGGCGAGCCAGGAACTCGATCCAGCTCGTCCGGTTGGGGAAGTGGACGCAGAGGAATCGACCGCCCGGCCGTAACACGCGGCGGATCTCGGCCAGGCTCTCCCCTTCGTCTCCCCCCGTCTCGCGAACGTGCTCCAGGACCCCAACCGAAAGCACCCCGTCGAAAGAGGCGTCGTCGAAGGGGAGGCGCACCGGATCCTGCCCCTCGCCCTTCAGGAACCGGAACCCATCCTCCGGGATCCGCGGGCGGAGGGGGAAGTCCTCGAAGCCGTACCCGGTCACCGGGCCCCACCCCAGGCGGAGGAGGGTCCACGAGGCGTGGCCATTCCCACACCCCCAGTCCAGGAGCGCCTCTCCCGGTCGGAAGTGGCGGGCCACCGCGCGGTAGAGGTGCCGGTACTGGCGGGCGGAGGCGAGCGCCCGGAACTGGATGAGGTCGGCGGCACCTTCGGGGGCGCGCTGGATGCGGCTCAACTCGCGAAACGCCTCGTCCAACTCATCGGTGGAGAGGTGTCGCGGGGCGGAGCGGGATTCGGGGGCGTTGTCGGAAGGTGGGGACAAGGGTCGGGACGGTGGGGTGGTCGGGAGCGTGCGCTACCGCACCCTCATGGTGGGGAGCCCCCGGGGCTCCATGAGTTTGAACATGGGGAGAAGGGGCGCGGAGGCGGAGGTGGGATCCTGCAGGTGCGCCTCCAACTCCGCCAGGGGGAGAAGCGAGGTCAGGCGATTCCAGTGCAGGAGGCCGTCCCCCGTCTCCGGTTCCAGAAGGTGGGCCGCTACCCGCCCCAGGGGCTGCCCGGTGCGGATCACCCAACTTCCCCGAGGTACCTCCTCCACCCCATCCCGTTCCTCTCCCACCTCGGCCTGAAGGGCCGCGCGGTTCCCGTTGTCCCCGGGTACATGGGTAAGTCCCGCCAGGGTGTAGCGGCGAATCGAGAGGCGCGCCGGTTCCTGAAGCCGCTCCACGTGAATCCCCTGCCGTTCCAGCACCGCCACCGCCTCGCCGGCCTCGGGAGGGAGGAGGTAGGCGTAGGGGAGTGCCCGTGTTCGGGTGGCCACCGGGCGTTTCACCAGTTCGGCATCCTCAACCTGGATTGGGCCGTCCCCGCCTTCCGGATCACGCATCTGGTACGAGACGCGGAAGGGCTCCGGAGCCATCGTCTCCCGAACCGGCACCTCCCCCACCCCCCGTCTCCCCGCTTCCACGGTGGCGGCTCGGGCGGTCGTTACGACCCGCTCAAGCTCCTCGCTCCGCTCGGCGGCGACCTCCAGGAGGGTGCGGAAGGCGAACACCCCGATCTCCACCGCCTCTCGGGTGGGGTGCCACTCGGCCAGCTCGAAGAGGATGGTCACTCGATTCGCCAGCCCCCCGTGGTTCCGTCCCATGCGGGGCGCCGCACCGCCGCCGTACCACCGCTCCCCATCTCCCCGTGCCCAGTAGAAGGCCTCCAACCCCACCCGCCGGAAGTCCTCCCGGAGTCGGGGGAAGATCTCCCGGTCTGCCAGCTCGGTGAGGGCCGGATCGGCTCCGGCCAGCCCGGAGCCCTGGAAGAGGAGGGTGTACGGGTAGGCGCCCCCGTACTGGACCGCTCCGCCGTCGTGGCCGTCCACCACCAGATGGGGGTTCCACCGATTCAGGACCCCGGCCACGTAGGCGGCGGTCTCGGGCTGATCCAGCATCATATAGTCCCGATTCAGGTCGGAACCGGCGGCGTTGGGGCGGGTGCCGGCTTCGGCCCCGTCCGGGTTCATGGAGGGAACTACCACCACCACCAGATGGTCCAGGAGGGCGTTCAGGGAGGTCCCCGGCGTGGCCAGCTCCCGCGCCACCAGGAGAAGCGACTCCCGGAGAAGGTAGTTGTAGCCGTGGGCGTTGGCTCCCAGGACCACCACGGCTCGCCCGGAGCGATGGGCCTCCGCGGGATCCATCCCCACTCGTCCGAAGACCGCCGCGGGCAACTCCCGCCCCTCGACACTCCGGCCGTAGCGCTCCGGCGTCATGTCGGGTGAGGTGCCGCCGAGCGCCACCAGGAACCGAACCAGCTCGTCGTGGGAGGTGAAGCGCTCGAACCCGGCGCGCTCCAGGGGCGCCTGCGGGTGAACCGCCTCGAGCGGGGGGATGGGGTGGGCGCCATCCCCTCCCGCCGGAGGCTGGGCAGAGACGCCGGAGGTGGTGGCCAGGAGGGCCAACCCGATCCGGATGGGTCCCAGGCCACCCCGGAGACCGGGCCCAAAGGGGATGTGGAGAGAGAGGAACACGGGGAGCAATCCCTTTCGGGGTACGGGGGTCGGCGTCTTCCCGGAATCGCGTCGGTCCTGGTACTCCGGACCGAGGTGGGATCGGGGCAATGAAGCCTCCCTCCCCCCTGAGGGCAAGGCTGGCCCGATGACGCCGACCCTTGCAGGTTCCCGTCGTCAACGTCCCCCTTCGTTTCGACGGCGGCACCATGCACACACTCCCTCCGAAGAGTTGTGCGCGTAGTGGTTAGGCCGCACGCCGTAGCCACGGCAATGCAAACGACGGGGGCGATCCAGGTATACGCCGGAACTTCGGGTCGACAGTACGGAATCGAGTGTTGAAAGGAGTGGCCTCTTCCGGACTTCGCAGTCGCCCCTGAAGTAAACGAGGGATCCAATGGCTGATCAAGAAGACTGCGAGCGGCACCCATAGAAGGTAGCAAGAGGTCGCGTAGACTCCGACATTAGCAAGACGAAGCCGCTGCATGCAACCCTCGGTGGAGTGCGAGGAGAAGTTCAACAGCCACCCCACCCCAAAAAAAGGGGGACGTGGTACTCACGCAAACGAATCTCCGGTAAACCCGGGGCGGTTCAATAACCTGGGGTTCACGCCTATGACGCCTCCACGAAACGCCCAACCCATCCTCTTGAACCAAGCGATGTACCTCCGTGCGCACAACTCTGGCTTGACGCTCCGAAGCCGACCATGTAGGATTTCTTTAGTACGTAGATTGCACGTTGAGTTGGAACAGCTCCTCAATGACATGGGAGGTTGTTATGACGCGCACCATTCGGTTTCTGGGCCTTACCATCATTCTCGCTGCAGGGCTTGGTGCCACTGTCCCGGCAATGGAATCGCCCGACTGCGAACTCGCCTACGCTATGCTTGTCCAAGGGTTCAGCACATGGGCTGAGGGGATTCTCACTGGTGATTCAGAAACGGTGGATCTGGGGATCAATCTCGTCCAGGCGGGGATCCATTTGGGCACAGAGGCCGAATGCTGGGAGGAACCGTACTAATGCTTAACCGGAGACACCACAGCACCTAATGGTGTCGCGCACGGTTAAGCACGGCTGCCCTGCGGTGGACTGCGGCTGGCGCCTTTTGTTGAGATGGGCCGCGGGGGTGTACGGTACTTCCGCGGCCTGCCCGATGCGCCGGTAGAACAGGATGCAACGAATTCGAGAGCTGCGTCGGTTGAACCGGAAGGCAAATTCGTCCAGGTAGTACGGGAGCTGATCCTTCGCGATCCCTCTACCGTGTACAGTCGAGCAAGGCCGAGGAGCTTCCCGTCCACGATTGCGATTGCGGCGATTACCTTGCTTTCCGTATCCCTACCGCTCACCCCCTGCTCGACGCCTCCTACGTAGGCCCCACTATGGCGCGGCGGAGCTTCTGGGGCCAAGGTCCAGGCCGTCTGGTAGCTATCGAGTCCCGGAAGGCTCTGGAGCCTTAGGCATCGACACCGTACTTCTGGCTCGTGATCTCTCACGCGTCGAGAAACCAGGTACGAAACGGCGTGCCGGCACGGCGAAAGATCGCTCCAGAAAGGACGGACGTGCGCCGTTCGCACTCTCGGCAGGCCAGCGGACCCTCCGATGAGCGCTACGCACCCCCCTTCCATCCCGCACCCTGAGCCCAGGAAACCTTTAGCCACCGAACTCGCTCCAGATCGACCAGACAGCTTGCCTCGTCGGGGAAGAACATATCGAATTCCAAGCGATCACGCGGGCAATTCACTCCCCCCATGAGTTTCGAAGTCGTGGTCCCGATGATCACAAGATAGTAAGAGTCACTTGTATCAAGCGATTACCCACTTAGTTAGCAATCGGGAGTGATGCTGACCTACACGAAGGCACCTCATGCGTCGGAGGATCGCCAGATTGGACGAATGCGGCCGCAGGTTACGCCGCCCGCAAGGGAACGCGTAGCCTTGGGGTTCAGTTTTCCTGCTGCTCCTGAACCGCGCCGAGCTAGTAATTCCGGAAGCGTTGCGTACCGGGATTGGACAAGAAATCCGCACGAATCTGAACACACTCCTCTGTGTCGAGGAACATCCGGAGGGAGTACGTTTGGACTCCATCCATGCGCAGCGTCCTGGGCTCCGTCTCCGGACATCGGATCATCCTGGTGGAACAGCTCCCCGAAGAGCTGGGCGGCGGTCCCGCGACCCTCCATGTCCTGGACTCCGACGGCCGGTATCTCGCCCGCCACACCTTCTCCCACCGCATCGGGTCGGTGGCGGCATCGGACACCCTCCTGGTGGTGATGGCGGTAGATGGGGAGATGGGGCTTCGCCACCTGGAGGCATACCGACTCCCCTGAGGTTCCTTGACCTCCCGCTCGCAGGAGGGGAGACTTCCCCTCTTCTTCCCCTTCCTCGAACCGGTTCGCCACACATGCCGAAGACGCCGTCCCGCACCCTCCTCGTTGCCCTCTTCCTGGCCCCCCTCTCCTTCATGGCTCCCATGAATGGTCAGGCACAACAGGAACTTCTGGCCCAGTCCGAGCAGGATCTCCCCGCTGAACAGGACGCCTTCTGGAGTGCAATCCTCGAGCTATGCGGCCAGGCCTTCGAACGGGTGGACGCCCTTTTCGTCATGCATGTGCGCCAGTGCTATCCTGACGAGATCCGGATCCCCGTCCATGTGGGGAATGCGGAGACGGGGGAGTGGAATCGCTCCCGGACCTGGATCCTCACCCGCACCCCCGAGGGGATCCGGCTCAAGCACGATCATCGCCACCAGGACGGCACCGAGGAGGAGATCACCCAGTATGGAGGGGACACGGCGGAGGTGGGAACCCCCGGGATCCAGACCTTCCCGGCCGATATCTTCACCCGGGAGGTCATCGGGGAGCTGGTGCGGGGCGCCGCGGCCAACATCTGGCGAATGGAGATCACCCCCGGGGAGGTGTTTGCGTACCGGCTGACCCGGAGCACCTTCGACAACGCGCTCCGCTGGGCCTTCGACCTCACCAACCCGGTGGAGCCTCCGCCGGCGCCCTGGGGGTATGAGGAGACCGAACCCACGCACCACTGACGGGGAGGAGGAAGCCCGCTGACGCCGGAAACGAGGCCGCTACCGCCCCTTCCCCGGTGTCAGCGGTCGGACCAGACCGCGAGTTCGTGGCCGTCGGGATCCCGAAAGTGGAATCGGCGCCCCCCGGGGAAGACGAAGGGGAGTTCCGTGATCTCTCCGCCGGCGCCTCGAACCCCTTCCAGGGTGGCCTCGAGATCCTCGGAATAGAGGATGACCAGCGGCCCTCCCGTGGTCACCTCAGGCACCACCCGGAACCCGCCGGATTCCCCGCCCCGCCCCCTCCGGATCCCGGTGTAGTTCGGGCCGTACTCGTTGAACTCCCACCCAAAGGCGGCTTCATAGAAGCGTCTGGCCCGCTCCATGTCCACCACCTCGAACTCGATGTAGTCGATCTCGTGGTGGGTGTGGTCCCTCTCGGTCATCTCGGCCTCCTCCATTCCGGTCAGGGAGATTCCCCCACCACCGTGATGTGGACCGTATCCGTCACCGGAGGCACGAGAGGGATGTGGAGAAGGTCCGCCACCACGGCGATGAGGCGGTATTCACCGGGCTCCAGCCCCTGAAGGAGATACTCGGAGCTTCCATTCCCCAGGTGGATGATGCGGGGGTTGTTCGCCGGGATCACCTGACCGGCTGCGGTCACCTCCTGGTTCACGAAGAGGTGGTGGTGCCCGGTACCCTCGATCCCCTGGTCCACCGGAGCGATCTCGATCCCCTCGGCCCGGAACACCACCCGGACGTCGGGTCCCATGACCTCGGCGCCGTCGTGGGGCTCGAGGATGGTGACGGTGGCCGGCAGAGTCGAAGAGGCGTCCGGCGCCTCGGCGACATCGTCGAGTTCCTGGGCACCCCCTCCCCCGCACGCCATGAGGACGAAGGGGAGGGTGAAGAGAAGAGCGATTCGCTCCCTGGGAAAGGTGGCGGACACAGGGGTCTCCAGGTTCAGGTGAAGGGGGTACCGCATCAGAGTGCGTGGTGGATGGCGTTCAGAAGGACCGGGTTCGTGGAGGTCACGGGACCCAGATGGCGCCACCGAACGATCCCCTCCCGGTCGATGAGGAGGGTCAGGGGGACCCCGTACGCCCCGAAGATCCCGGAGACCCGATCCGCCGGATCGCGGAGTACCAGGAAGGTCACCTCCAGTTCTTCCAGGAACTGGCGGATCGCTCTCTCAGCCCCCTCCGAGTCGATGCTCACCCCCACCACCCGGAGCCCCTCGTCCGAGAAGTTCTCGTGAAGGATCTGGAGGTGGGGCATCTCGTAGCGGCAGGGTGGGCACCAGGTGGCCCAGATGTTCAGGAGGACCACCTCGCCCCGGTGATCGGTGAGGCGGAAAGGCTCTCCCTCCAGCGTCACCGCCTGGTACTCGGGGGACGGGGTGCCGAGGGCTCCCCGGTCACTGGCCTCGACTCCGCACCCGGAGAGGGTCGCGGCAAGGAGGGCGGCGAAGGCGAACGCGCGAACCATCACCCCTCCCCTCCCGCACCGGTTCCGAGCATCGTAACGGCCGTCCGCACCCGCCGAGGGCTCTCCCGGTCCTCCCCTGCATCGGTCCAGGCGAAGACGAGGTGGTTCCCGCTCCGGACCATCCGGGGGAATCCGCTGGAGCGGGCCGCCGAGCTGCGGGCCACCACCACCGGCGTCCCCAGCGCACCATTTCGCCGCACCTCCCGGACCAGGACCTCGGCCCCCTCGCTCCGCCGCTCAAGCCAGCTCACCAGCGCGTCTCCGGACTCCAGGAGGGTGACCGCCACCCTTCCACCCGAATCTCCCTCGTCGATCCGGATGGGGGTACCAAACCGGTCACCGGCGTCGGATGAAAAGGCGGCGTGGACCCGGGGGCGCTCTCCTTCGGCGGTGAACCAGGCCACCACGACCTCGCTCCCCCGAGCCGCCACCATGGGGCCGTTCACCGGACAGGCGGGGATCACCCACCCGTCCTCATGGACCGGTCGAGGCGCCGTCCAGGATCCGTTCTCGCGTCGCACGATGGAGATGTCCCGCACCTCGTCGGGGGAGCGATCGCGGTACACCACCACGGGCCCCCGGTCGGTGAGGGCCGCCGAGGTCTGGCAGCAATCGCAGATCCGGGCGTCCAGGAGCTCCTCGGCTCCCACCCCCGCCATGGGGGGGTCCGCCGGGGTGAGGGTGGTGAAGCGGAGGGTCATCTCCGGGTCGTCCGGTCGACCGGCCTCCCCCACCGCCCCCAGCTCCTCATCCCACCCCACAAACTTCCGCCCGTCCAACCAGACCGCCCCGAGGGTGCGGTCATCCACCGGGAAGAAAGAGACGAACCCGTGCTCCGCAGGGACCCCGTCCCGGTGGGGAACCACCGGATCGCTCCAGCTCAGGCCACCGTCCTCGGACCAGGCCACCATGACGTCGTAGTCGTAGACCCCCGCCCCGCTCCGTTCCGGCCAGTGCGCGGCGAGCACCCCTCCGGGGAGGGCGTGAAGGGATGGGAAGTCGGCCCAGTTCACCCAGAAGTTCCGCCCCTCGGCGATGGTTCGAGGAGGGCTCCACTCTCCCCCGCTCCCATCTCCGCCCTCCGGCTCCAGCGTCGAGAGACGAAGGGCGTGCCCCCCGTCCTCCACCCGCTCAAACCAGGTGAGGTACACCCGCCCCTCCTCATCGGCGAAGAGGTTGGGTTCCCCGCTCCCAGGGGCGGCAGGGGAAGGGATTTCGGAGGGTGCTGCGAATGCCGATGCTACGACGGCCCCATCCTCTCGAACCCCCTCACCGCAGGCGGTGAGGGAACCCGCAGCCAGGATGATGAACGACCCGGCAATGCGAGCGCGAGGAGGGATGAGTGAGCGGATCACAGGCATGGATCTGGTCGTGGCCGAGGGGGTGGATGGTGCGGTGGAGTCCATGACAAGTTGTCCCCTCCCCCCCCCTGTCGCCAGCCCCTGCCGGCGCTATCTTCGTCGCGCCCCGGACTCCGGCCCTCACCACCCCGGCTCGCCATGCCCCACACCCCCACCCCTGCCACCCCTCCACTCCCCCGTCTCAGAAAGGGGGAAGCCGGGCGGGGCGAGATCACCGCGTGGGGAATCTACGACTTCGCCTCCAACGCGTTCAACACCCTGGTCATCACCTTCATCTTCAGCCGCTACTTCCAGTCGGTGGTGGCGCCCGACGAGGTGACGGGCGGGGTACTCTGGACCCGGGCCATCAACATCTCGGCACTGGTAGTGGCGCTGGCCATGCCCATCATGGGCGCGGTGGCCGATTTTTCGGGGCGGAAGAAGCAGCTCCTGGGGTGGACCACCGTGGGAACGGTCCTCCTCTCGGCGGGGCTCTTCTGGGTTCAACCCGGGATGGTGGTGGAGGCCATCGTGCTCTTCATCGCCGCCAACATCCTCTTCGAGGCGGCTGCGGTCTTCTACAACGGCTTTCTCCCCGAACTCACCACCCCGAAGCGAATGGGGCGTGTTTCCGGGTACGGGTGGGCGCTGGGATACGCGGGGGGGCTCATCGCCCTCATCCTGGCGCTGGGGATGGTCCGGGGGTGGCTCCCGGAGGAGAACTTCCTGAACGTGCGGGGGACCAACCTTCTGGTGGCGGCGTGGTACGCCATCTTCGCCGTTCCCCTCTTCCTCTTCGTGAAGGAGCGGCAGCCCCGGCGCAAGGCGCGGATGGGGGTGTACCTCACGGCAGGCTTCCGCCGGGTGGGGAAGACCTTCCGGGAACTCCGTACCTACCGGGAGGTGGCGAAGCTCCTCCTGGCCCGCCTCGTCTACAACGACGGGCTGGTGGTCATCTTCTCCTTCGCCGCCATCTATGTGGGTACGGTGTACGGCCTCGGGGTGGACCAGATCGTCATCATGGGGATCGCCCTCAACGTGGCGGCGGGGATCGGCGCCTTCACCTTCGGATTCATCAACGACAAGGTGGGGGGGAAGAAGACCATCGCCTTCACCCTGGTGGTGCTGGCCATCGCCACCGTCATCGGGGCGTGGGCTCCCACCATGGGATGGTTCTGGGTGGCCGCCATCCTGGTGGGGCTCATGGTGGGGCCGAACCAGTCCGCCTCCCGCGCCATGCTGGCCACCTTCACCCCCAACCGGAAGCAGGGGGAGTTCTTCGGCTTCTTTGCCTTCTCCGGAAAGCTGGCCTCGGTGGCCGGCCCTCTCATGTTCGGGACGGTGCTCCAGATCACCGGCGACTACCGGAGCGCCATGGCCTCCATCCTCTTCTTCTTCGTGGCCGGGTTCATCCTCCTCATGTTCGTGAACGAGGAGGAGGGGATCCGGATGGCGGCGAAGCTCACGGCGGAGCAGGCGGCGAAAGAGGGAGGTGCGCCCTCGGACCCGATGTAGCCGGAGTGGAACGGCGCCTCGGGAGAATGGGATTCCGGAGGAGCGATCCTTGCCGGATCCCATCCTCCGCCGTACCCCTTCCCGATGATGCGGCGCCCCCAGGGACCGGCGGGGAGACCGCCATTCCTTCCCCCTTCGCTCGGGAGGTTCTCGTGCCCATCCCCCTTCGTTCTCTCCTACGACCCGCTCTCCTCGCCCTTGTGGTCCTCGGCGGGAGCGTCCTGTTTCGGCCTACCTTCGCACTGGCCCAGGGGGCCGACCCGGAGCGCCTCGAAGCGCTCTACGCCGGGGCAGAGGCCATGGTGGAGGCCCGCGCCGATCTGGTGGCCGAGATCATCGACCAGATCTTCTCCTTTTCGGAGCTGGCCTTCCAGGAGTGGGAGACCTCCCGGTACCTGGTGTCCATCCTCCGGGAGCACGGCTTCGAGGTGGAGGAGGGGATCGCCGGGATCCCCACCGCCTGGTGGGCCCGATGGGGGTCGGGGAGCCCGGTCCTCGCCCTGGGGAGCGACATCGACGGGATCCCGAAGGCGAACCAGCGCCCCGGGGTAGCGTACCACGATCCCATCGTGGAGGGCGCGCCGGGGCATGGCGAGGGGCACAACTCGGGGAACGCCCTCACGGTGGTGGCCGCCATCGTGGTGAAGGAGCTCATGGAGCGGGACGGGGTCCCGGGGACGCTGATCCTCTGGCCCGGCGCCGCCGAGGAGCTGGTGGGGGCGAAGGCCTGGTTTGTTCGAGACGGATATTTCGACGATGTGGATGTGGCGCTCTTCACCCATGTGGGGAACAACCTCGGGGTCTCCTGGGGAGGGGGGCGCGGGACGGGATTGGTCTCGGTGGAGTTCACCTTCCAGGGGGAAGCCGCCCACTCGGCAGGTGCGCCCTGGCGGGGACGGAGCGCCCTCGACGGGGTGGAGCTCATGAATATCGGGTGGAACTTCCGGCGGGAGCACCTCCACCCCAACCAGCGCTCCCACTACGTCATCACCGATGGGGGGGACCAGCCCAACGTGGTTCCCTCCGTGGCCTCGGTCTGGTACTACATCCGGGAGATCGAGTACCCGGACATCCGCAGGAACTTCGACATCGCCATCCGGACGGCCGAGGGCGCCGCCCTCATGACGGACACCGAGGTGGAGTATCGGATCCTGGGAACGGCGTGGCCCCGTCACTTCAACCGCCCCGTCGCCGAAGCCACCTATCGGCACATCGAGGCGGTAGGGCTCCCCGAATGGGATGAGAACGACCTGGCGCTGGCCATGGCGGTCCAGATGGAGGTGGGGAGTCGACCCACCGGCCTCGCCACCGCGTTGAACCCCATGGGGACTCCTCCCGCCACCCCCACCAGCGGGGGCTCCGACGACATCGGGGACATCTCCTGGAACGTCCCCACCATCACCCTTTCCTACCCCTCCAACATCCCGGGTCTCCCGGGGCACCACTGGGCCAACGCCATCAGCATGGCCACCCCCATCGCCCACAAGGGAGGGGTGGCGGGGACCCGGGTCCTCGCCCGGACGGTGCTCGAACTCCTCCATCGCCCCGAGCTGGTGGAGGACGCCTGGCGCTACTTCCGTGAAGTGCAGACCGCGGACCAGAGCTACGAGTCCTTCATCGGACCCGACGATCCTCCGGCCATCCACATGAATCGCGGGATCGACGCCGAGTTCCGCCCCCTTCTGGAGCCGTACTACTACCGACCGGATCGGTACCGGAGCTACCTGGAGCAGCTCGGAATCGCCTACCCTACCCTGCGCCCCGATCAGTGGGAGCGAGTCCGGGAGGTGATGGGACGGGAGGGCGGCTCTCGTTAGATCTTTACAAAATCCTGGCGCGGGGACCCGCTGCTCATTAAAGCTTGGGGGAGCCGAGAGAGTCCGCTCCCCCGAGCCCGAGTCCCGTGTTCAGCACCCGGATCCACTGCCGACGCTGCTCCGCCTCCACCCACCGGATCCGCACTCCCTTCGTCGTGCGCGTTATCCGCCTGGTCCTCCCCTTCCAGCTCCAGACCCGGCGGTGTGATCGATGCCGGGCACGCCAGTTCCTGGTATTTCGGTGACGAGGGCCGGTGAGGCGGCCCATCGCCCGCCCATCCTCAGGGGAAGAGGCTTCGGTCGATCCCCGGGATGATGCGGAGCGCGTTCTCGTAGTAGACCTTCCGGAGCACCTCGTCGGAAAGCCCCATCCCGTACATCTGCCAGAAGGCGTGGCGGCGGCGGTAGTAGTCGAAGTACTCGTCCTCGGTCTCGAAGATGCGGAAGTAGGTGTAGAATTCTTCCTTCCCCCAGGTGTCCTTCCCCATGAGGATCCGATCCTGATACTCCTCGAAGAATCGGCGCGCGAAGCGGGGCTGGCGGCCGATTTCGTAGATGATGGCGCCCAGCTCCACGTACATGTTGGGGAGTTCGTCCAGGAGCGCCCCGAGGCGCCCCAGATCGTTCCCCATCCACCCCAGATGAGCGTTGATGAAGGTGGTCCCGGGGTGGTTCCGGAACAGTTGGTGCTGCTCCCCCATCAGCTCTTCCCAGGAGGGGTTTTCCTCCGCAGGGCGGGCCCGGTTGGGAAACTGGGTCAGCTCCAGCCACCGCTCGTTCCGCTCGTCCACCGGGTCGAAGAAGGAGATGGGCTCCCCGGTGTGGATGAGGACCGGGATCCCCAGCTCTCCGGCTTTCGCCCAGACCGGGTCGAAGCGCGGATCATCGACGCGGATCCGCTCCCCCGCCCCATCCCGGAGATCCATCCCGAGGTTCTTGAAGATCTTGAGCCCCACCGCACCCCCGTCCCGGACATCTCGCTCGAGCTGGGCGGCAGCCTCCGTTCCCCACTCCGGGTCGTCGATCCCCTGGAACGACAGGTTGGCGAAGACCACGAAGCGATTCTCGAATCCGGCTCGCTGCAGACTCTCCCGGTTGTCGATGAGCCACTGCCCTCTCCCCCCCGAGAGGTTCACCATGACGGCCAGGTTGATCTCGTCCATCTCGCCTACCAGGCGGGCCACATAGGCCGAGTCTCGCACCCCGCCCTGGTGTCCGTGGACGTCGATGAAGGGGAAGCGGGCACGGGTCACGAGCGTCTCCGGCACCCGGAGGGTGGAGACCGGGACGTACTCCTCTACGGTGAGGGGACGCGTCTCGGCGGCAGGGGGACGCTCCTGAGCGTCGGCGTGCGCAGAGCCCATCGAGAGGGCTATGAGTACAAGGCCGAAGGCCGGGAGGCAGGACGCGCGGAAGGGGAACGGGGGCATCTGGAACCTGGCCGTCTGTGTACGGGAGGATGGGTCCTGGGATCTCCCAACCTTCTCGCGGGTCCCCATCTCCCACAAGCCCCCCGTGAACCGGCCACCCCCGCTCCGGAGTCGTCGAACGCCGCATGCCGCTGAGAGTCCGCCGCCTCTTCGCCCCTCTTTCCACCCCGGGACTCCTGGTGGGGACGGTCTTCTTCGCCCTCTCCCTGGCCCCCAGCCTCCTCCCCCGCCCCTGGGTCTTCCAGGGGGTGGTCTCGGGGGTATCCCTCTCCCTCGGGTATCTCCTGGGGTGCGGAGCGCGGTGGATCTGGGAGTTCCTGGAACTCCCCCTCCCGTCGGAGCGGGTGGCTCGCTACCTCCTTCGGGGAGCGGTGGCGGTCTCCGCAGCGGTGGCCGTCTTCTTCCTCTGGAACGCCGGAGCGTGGCAGGCCGCCCTCCGGGAGCTCATGGGGGTGGAGCCCGAAGGGGGGATCCGCCCCTTCGCCGTGGGGAGCTTCACCCTGACCCTCTTCGGAGTCCTCCTCTTTCTCGGACGCCTCTTCCTCGAAACCACCCACTCCCTCGGCCTGCGGCTCCGGAGGGAAACCCCGCCCCGGGTGGCCGCCCTCCTCTCGGTGGCGCTGGCGGTGAGCCTCTTCTGGACCCTCACCGAGGGGGTCGTCTACTCCTCGGCACTCCGCCTGGCGGATCGGACGTACGAGGAGCTCGACCGCTTCGTCACCGATGACCTGACCCCTCCCCGGTTCGCCGGACGGAGCGGGAGCGAAGACTCCCGGGTGGCGTGGGACCTCCTGGGGCGGCAGGGGCGAGCCTTCGTCACCGGGGGACCCGATGCCGCCGAGATCTCCACCCTCACCGGTGAACCCGCTCGTGAGCCCCTCCGCCTGTACGTGGGGCTTCGAGCCGCCGAGACTCCGGAAGAGCGTGCCCGACTCGCCCTGGAGGAGCTGGAACGAAGCGGCGCCTTTTCCCGCGCCGTCCTCGTCCTGGTCACCCCCACCGGAACGGGGTGGGTGGATCCCGGCGCCATCACTCCCGTCGAGTACCTGACCCATGGGGATGTGGCGACGGTGGCGGTGCAGTACTCCTATCTCTCCAGCCCCCTCGCTCTCCTGGCCGAGCCGGCGTACGGCGCGGAAACGGCGCGGGCCCTCTTCCTGGAGGTGTACCGGTACTGGACCGGGCTCCCCTCCGGAGAGCGCCCCGCCCTCTACCTCCAGGGGGTGAGCCTGGGCGCACTCAACTCCACCCTCTCCTTCGACTTCCAGGACATCCTCGCCGACCCCTTCCAGGGAGCCCTCTGGAGCGGTCCCCCCTTCCGGACGGAGGCGTGGGCGCGGGCCACCCGGGATCGTGACCCAGGTTCCCCATACTGGCTCCCCCGATATCGGGATGGACGGGTGGTGCGCTTCATGAACCAGGATGGAGGACTCGACGCCTCCGACGATCCGTGGGGCCCCTTCCGCATCGTCTACCTCCAGTATGCGGGAGATCCCATCACCTTCTTCAGCCTCGACTCCTTCTTCCGGGAGCCCGAGTGGATGGAAGAGCCCCGGGGACCCGATGTCCTCCCCGCCTTCCGGTGGTACCCGGTCATCACCATGCTCCAGCTCGCCGCCGACATGCTGGTGGGAGGGGCGCCGCCGGGGTTCGGGCACACCTTCTCCGCCCGGCACTACCTGGAGGCGTGGTCCGCCCTCCTGGAACCGGAGGGGTGGAGCCCCGAGGCGCTGGAGGCCCTCCGGGAGCGGATGGGGGAGATGGATCGGGAGCTGGCCGGGGGGTGATCCCCGGGAGTTCCCCTATCCCACCTTCTTCCCGCCTACCCAGACCCCGCGCGCCACCCGCCCTCCCACCGTATGGGCCAGCTCCCGCCAGTCCCCCTCTTCCAGGAGGACCAGATCGGCGCGCATCCCGGGGGCAAGCCGTCCCCGGTCGTGGAGGTCGAGAAGGGTGGCGGCGTTGGCGGTCACGGCGGTGAGCGCCTCGGCCGGGGTGAGGCCGTTTTGGCGCACGGCGAGCCCCATGGCCAGGGGGATGGAGGGTGAGGGCGCCGATCCCGGGTTCCAGTTGGTGGCCACCACCGGCGCCCCTCCCGCATCCACGAAAGTGCGGGCGTCCGCGTAGCGTCCGTCCAGGTGGAAGCCGGAGATAGGGAGGAACACTCCGGCGGTTTTGCTCCCCGCCAGCTTCCTGAGTGACGCGCCCCCCGTGGCTTCCAGGTGGTCCACCGATCGGGCTCCGAGCCGGACCGCCTCCTCCACCATCCCGAGGGCGTTGAACTGGTCGGCGTGGATCCGGACCGGGTGGCCGGCGGCGAGGGCGGCCTCGAAGAGGCGCACCGTCTCGTCCAGACTCCACGCCCCCGTCTCGCAGTAGGCATCCACCGGCACCCCGGGGAATTCGGCTGTGATGGCCGGGAGGGTCTCGTTCAGGGTATATGCCACAAAGTCGCCCCGCTCCGGGTCCTTTGCGTGTCCGATGCAGGCGGTGGGGACGACGGTTCCCGCCCACCCTTCCCCCGCCCGGGCGATGGCCCGGAGCATCTTCAGTTCAGTGGCGGTGTCGAGCCCGTACCCGCTCTTCACCTCCATGGTGGTGGTTCCTTCCCGGAGGGCCCGCTCCAGGCGGGTGCCCAGCCCGGTCGCCAGCTCCACTTCCGAGGCGGCACGTACCGCTCGCACCGTGGAGAGGATCCCTCCTCCCGCCGCCAGGATCTCCGGGTAGGAGGCGCCTCGAAGGCGGAGCTCCCACTCCTTCAGCCGTGCCCCCGCCCAGCAGGCGTGAGTGTGGGCGTCCACAAAGCCGGGGACGAGGGCCAGCCCCTCCCCGGAAACGACGTCGCACTCCGGGGGCGCCACGATCTCGTGCCCGACGGCGACGATCTGCTCCCCCTCCACCAGAAGTTCCGCACCATCGAGCTCCTTCACCACCCCGGCGTCGCTCCCCCGTCGGTACCCCTCCCCCACGGGGGGAGTCGCGATCCGGACGTCCCGGAAGAGGAGAGCCCGGTTCATGGCCGCTCTCGAACGCCGTCGAGGAAGGTGAGGAAGAGGTGGGCGGCGAGACGGGCGGTGCGCCTCCCCTCATCGTGGGGAGGGGAGAGCTCCATCAGGTCCAGGCACCCCACCCTGGGGTTCGCCCCTGCCGCCCGAACCCAGGCCGCCACCTCGGCGGGTTGCCACCCCCTCGGGTTCATGGCGCTCACTCCCGGAGCATAGGCCTGATCGAGCACGTCCAGGTCCACGCTCACGAAGAGGGGTGCCTCCGGCCAGGGGTCCCCCGGACCGAACCCCTCGGTGCGCCCCCCATGCTCCCGGAACCAGTTCAGATGGTCCGGACGGTTCACGTACGGATCCATCCCCCGGAGGTGGAGGGCGCGCACCCCCGCCCGCTCCACCAGCGCACGGAAGGGCATCCCGGAGCCCGGTTCGGCCCGGACGTCCAGATGGGCGTCCAGGTAGATCCCCTCCGGCGGCTCGGCGCTCCGGTCGACCAGCGCCCGGACAAAGGGAAAGGTGAGGTCGTGCCCTCCCCCGATTCCCACCGGGATCATCCCCTGCTCCAGGAGCGTTCTCGCCGCCTTTTCGACCCGGGCGTGGGTCTCTTCGAGGGCCCGCACCGGGTCGGGGTCCTTCACCGGAGAGACGTCTCCGGCGTCGAAGACCCGGGGCCACTCCCCACCCTCGGCGGGGTAGGCGGCGCCATAGCGGGAGAGCGCCTCCCGGAAGGCTCGGGGGCCTTCGGCGGCGCCCGGCCTCCCTCCGTTCAGCCGCACCCCCGTGTCGTCCGGGAACCCCAGGATGGCCACCCGGCACCCGGTGGGATCCCGCGTCTCCACCAGATGGGCAAAACGGGAAGGAGATGCGGCCCGGAGCCACTCGAAGGGGGAGGTGACCGGGGTCACCGGGACCCGTCCTCCCGGATGGGGATCCGGACTCCCAGCTCCTGAGCGCACACCTCCGCCTCTTCGTACCCCGCGTCCACATGGCGGAGCACCCCCATGAGGGGGTCGTTGGTGAGGACCCGTTCGGCTCGGCGCCCTGCCTCCGGGGTCCCGTCCACCACCACCACCTGCCCGGCGTGCTGGGAGAAGCCGATCCCTACCCCGCCACCATGGTGGAAGCTCACCCAGGAGGCCCCCGAGGCCACATTCACCATGGCGTTCAGGAGGGGCCAGTCGCTCACCGCGTCGGAGCCGTCCTTCATGGCCTCCGTTTCCCGATTGGGGCTCGCCACCGACCCGGCGTCCAGGTGGTCCCGCCCGATGACGAGGGGAGCCGAAACCCGCCCGTCGGCCACCATCTCGTTGAAGAGGAGCCCGGCCCGGTGCCGCTCCCCGTACCCGAACCAGCAGATCCGCGCCGGGAGCCCCTGGAAGCCGAAGCCGGGGGCGCAGTCGTCCAGGCGCCCCGCCAGGAGCGCGTCCGGGTTGGCGTGGCAGGAGAGGATCCAGCGGCGGAGCCCCTCATCCTCCGGAAAGAGGTCGAGGAGGGCCCGATCGGTGGCGTAGATGTCCCGGGGATCGCCGGAGAGGGCGGCCCATCGGAATGGCCCCCGTCCCCGGCAGAACTGCGGGCGGATGAAGGCGGGGACAAAGCCGGGGAAGGCGAAGGCATCCGCGTACCCCTGGTCGAGGGCGCGCTGCCGGAGGTTGTTCCCGTAGTCGAAGGTCACCGCCCCCCGGCCCTGGAGTTCCACCATCGCCCTGACATGGCGCTCCATGGAGGCCAGGCTCCGCTCCATGTACCCTTCCGGGTCCCGAGCCCGCTCCCGCGCCGCCTCCTCCAACGTCCACTCCACCGGGACATACCCTTCCAGGGGGTCATGGGCCGAGGTCTGGTCGGTGAGGACGTCGGGGGTGATCCCCGCGGACACCAGGTGTTCGAGGAGGGTGACCGCGTTCGTCTCCACCCCGATGCTCCGTGCCTCACCGGCTTCGACGGCAGCCTGCGCGCGCGCCACCCCCTCTTCCAGGGAAGGCGCCACCTCGTCCAGATACCGGTCCCGCACGCGCCGCTCCAGCCGCGCCCGATCCACGTCCGCGATGAGGCAGACCCCGCCATTCATCGTCACCGAAAGGGGCTGGGCGCCCCCCATCCCCCCACACCCGGCGGTGACGGCGAGGCGTCCGGAGAGCGATCCCCCGAAGTGCCGGCGCGCGCACTCGGCGAAGGTCTCGTACGTCCCCTGGAGAATTCCCTGGGTGCCGATGTAGATCCAGGACCCCGCCGTCATCTGCCCGAACATCATGAGCCCTTCCGCCGCCAGCTCGTCGAAGTGCGCCTGGGTGGCCCAGTGAGGGACCAGATTGGAGTTGGCGATGAGGACCCGGGGCGCGTCTTCATGGGTGCGCATCACCCCCACCGGCCTCCCCGACTGGATCAGAAGGGTCTCGTCGGGGGCCAGGCGCCGGAGTTCGCGCACGATGGCGTGGAAGGAGGGCCAATCCCGGGCCGCCTGCCCCCGCCCCCCGTAGACGATGAGGCGGGAGGGATCCTCCGCCACCTCCGGATCCAGATTGTTCAGAAGCATCCGGAGCGCCGCCTCCGCGCCCCAGCTCCGACAGGTGCGCTCGGTTCCCCGTGGAGCGCGGAGCGGGGTTGCGGGAGGGGCGGTCAGGGTGTCGGACATGGCTCTGGGGGTGGGGTTTGAGGGGGGATGGGACACCGCTCAACTTCGTTCCGGACGCTCTCCGGGACAACCCGCGCCACCCCCCCGGAGGGAGGGGCGAAAGAAGACTCTGGCGCCTCCGCATGGTTTCGGTTTATCTTCGGTTTCCGGAAGCCATGCGCGCTCTACCCCCCACCACGCCTCCCGGAGCAAACGGATGCCCGTCACCCCGCGTACCCTCGACCGAATCACCCCTCTCCTCGCGGTGGACGAGATTGAACCCTCCCTCCCCTTCTGGATCGAACGGCTGGGGTTCCGGATCACGGTGGCGCTCCCCCACGGGGATCGGCTCGGGTTTGTCGCCCTCCAGCGGGACGAGGTGGAGGTCATGATGCAGAGCTACGCTTCACTCTCCGACGACCTCCCCGCGGCCGTGGAGGGACTCGCCCGTGGGCACGGGATCCTCTTTGTGGAAGTGGACTCGCTGGACGAGATGGACCGGGCGCTGGGTGACTACCCGCGCCTCATCCCCCGTCGGGAAACGCCGTACAG
>JBJHBD010000030.1:0-26947 GCA_050485305.1 Gemmatimonadota bacterium | reverse complement strand
ACCCTCCTCCATGTGGAGGTCGACGCGCCGGACCCCGAGGCCGACGGAGCGCTCCGCCACCTTCGGGAGGTGGAGGGGGTGGAGGAGGTGCGTCTCGTGGAGGAGGGGTTCGAGGTCACGAGCCTCCGGCGCGGCTCACCCCTCCCGGGGGTGGTGGCGGCCCTCCTCTCCGCCGGGGTGGAGATCCGCCGGATCCAGGTGCGTGAGCCGGGGCTCGAAGACGCCTACCGGGCCTTCACCGGGACCGACCTCCCGCAGGAGCCCCCTCCCCCATGACCTTCCCCGTGGCCCGTCTGGAGTGGGTGGTGGCGCGCCGCCGCCGCCGCCTCTTCCTCCTGAACGCCGGGATCCCCCTCCTCCTGGTCCTTCCGGTGGCGCTCGGGGGCGCCCCTCCGCACCACGCCGCGGCGGCGTACGCCATCCTCTTCGTCCTCTTCGGCACCATGGGGTCGGCGATCCCCCTCCTCCGGGACGGAGAGGGCGGACTCCTCGCCCGCATGCGCCGCACCGGGTATCCCGCGTGGCGCTTTCTCCTGGAGCGGGTGGTGGCGGGGACCGTGGTGGACCTGATCCAGCTCACCCCCTCCCTGGGGGCCACCCTCCTCCTCGCCGGGTCCTCCCGCTTCGGGGGTTCGGCCGTCACCCTCGCCATGGCGCTCGCCCTCGCCCTCCTGGCCGCCAACGTGGTGGGGGTGTGGGTGGCGGCGCTGGCCCGTTCCCTGGCCGAGGGGGCGCTCTTCGGCGCGGTCGCCACCCTCTTCCTCCTCCACGGCTCGGCGGTCTTCCGGACCCCGGCCCCCGGCGGGGTGGGTGAGGCCATGGCCCGCCTCCTCCCCTTCACCCCCCTCCACCAGGGCCTCCTGGGCCGGACGGGTGCCCTCCCGGCGGAGGGACCTGCGGGGTTCGCGGCACTCCGGGAACTCCTCCTCCCAGGAGGAGTTACGGCGGCGGCGCTCCTGGGAACCCTCGCCTTCGCCCCCCTCCTCCTCGGGGCGCTGGCCCGGGGATCGGAGGAACGATAGGGGCGAATCGCGGGGTGTGCGGTGCCCATCCCCCCTCCTGTCATGGGCTATTTCGCAGGCCGATGTCCGTTTTATTGACATTCCGAACGACCCATTCCTATACTGGCGCCGACGTCCTTCCCAGGACGTTCGGTACCCTGCCTGGACGATGATTCGTCGTGGTCGCCGAGCGGCCCGCCGATCTCGAACCCGATCCGGAAACGGGTCGGAGATACGAAGCACCATAGGCAACGAACCGCAGCCTCATTGAGGCTCGCGGTTGACGGGTACCGGGCCCTCGTCGGCCCGGTCCCGGATTGAGCGCGAGAGGGTGGGAAGGACCCACCCGCTTCGTTCCGGTACCATGCACGGCCCTTTGCGAAGATGCGAAAAGGGCGATGGGCTTCCCCGGAGTGCCTTCGGGGGGTACGGGAGGGGTATTGCCCGGAAGTCGGGCAGCCTCCCCCTATGGGACCGGTATGGAGTTCGACGTCGCTCGACTCCCGAGGTGCCCATGGTGTACCGCGAAGTCCTGGTCCCCGTCGACAACTCCGTCCATTCCCACTGGGCCGTCGACCGCGCGGTGGAGCTCTGCCGCCGCTCCGGGGGACGCATTACCGGGAACCACGTCTACGCCGCCCGACTCCACGACGTCCGCTTTCGCCAGCTCGAGACGGGCCTTCCGGCCCGGTTCCAGACGGAAGAGGAGATCCGCCGCCAGCGGAAGATCCACGACAAGCTCATCGAGAAGGGGCTCCAGCTCATCTCGGACTCCTTCCTGGACCAGACCGACCGGCGCTGCCGCGAGGTCGGGGTCACCCTCACCCGTCAGCTCCTCGAGGGGATCCACTTCGAGGAGATCATCCGGGAGACCAATCGGGGCGCGGGGCGCCTCCCCAGCCTCATCGGCTTCGACCCCAACATCGCCGACAAGTACGACGGCGGAGAGACGGTACGAAGCGACGTGAAGCTCGGGGACGACGGGCGCATCGTGGCGGAAGACGAGGATCAGGACGAAAAGCTGGCCGGGGAGAGCGGTCGGGCCTACGACCTCCTGGTCATGGGCGCCCACGGGATCGGGATGCAGCCCCTCTCCCAGCTCGGCGGGGTGGTGGCTCGCGTCATCCGCGAGGTGGAGAAGGACACCCTCATCACCCGGGACGACCGCCCCCTGGAGGGGGGCACCTGGATGGTGTGCGTGGACGGCTCGTCGTACTCCTACAAGGCCATGCGGGTGGCGCTGGAGATGGCCCGGGAATTTGGGGCCTCCCTCAAGGTCTGCTCCGCCTTCGACGTGGAGTACCACCACGCCGTCTTCGGGAACATCAAGGACGTCCTCTCGGCGCAGGCCGCCAAGATCTTCAAGTTCGAGGAGCAGGAGGAGCTCCACAACAACATCATCGACAAGGGGCTCCTCCGCCTCTGCCAGGCCAATCTGAAGCGTGCAGAGGTCATGGCCTCCGAGTTCCCCGATGTGGAGGTGGAGACCCAGATCCTCATCGGGAAACCCTTCCAGTGTATCCTCCAGTGGGTGGAGGAGGTGAACCCCTCCCTCCTGATCCTGGCCCGCCACGGAGGGCACCGGATCGAGGGGACGACCATGGGCTCCCAGGCCGAAAACCTCTGCCGCCTCGCCCCCTCCAACATCCTCCTCATCGGCACCACCGACGTCCGCCCCGACGAGATCCCCTGGATCGAGGAGGATGGGGAATCGGGGCTGGAGTGGGCCCCCGACGCCGAGGTTCGGATCCTCCGCGTCCCTCCCTTCGCCCTGGGGATCGCCCGAAAGGCGGTGGAGGACTACGTCATGGACACCTACGGCCCCGGCGCGGTGCGCCCGAAGGGGTGGAGCGAGACCGGACCGGGGAGCGCACCCATCCCCCGGGGAGACGGGTGGGTGGCGGTGGAGGAGGAAGCGGCGGCCATGGAGGAGGCACGCCGGGCCGGAACGCCCTATACGGGAGCCCCCTCCGGCAATGGAAATGGGGCGGGGCCGCTCCCGGAAGCGCCCCCCATCCTCCCGGTGGTGACGGGGGAGCGACTCGATGAAGCCATCCGGAAGCTCCTCCCCACCCACATGCAGATGATCATGGGGATCGGGACCGCCGAGGAGCTGGCGCTGGCCGAGGTGAAGGCCGAGGAGGCCATGAAGCGGACGGTGGTGGATGGGTCCGATGACGATCCGCACCCGGAGACCGCAACGGTCACCGTGAAGTGCCCCTTCACCGGGCATGTGCAGACCCGGGAGCGGAATGTGACCGACCCGGTGGTCTGGACGGAAGAGGCCTTCGGGCGCCTCAGGGCCGTTCCCCTCATCGCCCGCCCCCTGGCCCGGAACACGGTGGAGCGCTTCGCGAAGGAGCATGGCGTCTGGCGGGTGACCACCCGGATCATGGATGAGAACAAACAGGCCATGATCGAGGCGGACGAGTTCGACATGGACACCATGCTGGTCATGTTCAAGGAGCTCCAGTCGAAGCAGTTGAAGGCCGCCGCCGAGGGGGTGGACGGCCTCTCCGACGAGATGCGGCGCTTCATCGAGGAGGCGAAGGCCCAGGGGATCACCCGGTGCCCCATCCGCGATGTGGAAGAGCAGCTGGAGCAGTGCCCGGTGGATCTGAAGGTGGCCACCCCCTCCCAGGCCCGGGCGGCGGTGGAGCAGTTCATGACGGCGGGAGAGGATGGATCCCACTCCCCTGCCGACGATGAGGAACCCTCCACCGAAGGGGCAACCCGGGGAGAGGAGCGTTGAGGTCCCCTCTCCTCACCATGGAGCTCCCGGCGGAAGGGGGGCGGGAGGAGGAGGCGCCGGGGGACTTTACCCCCCATGTGGTGGCGTGGAATCTGACCCGGCGGTGCAATCTGGCCTGCGCCCACTGCTACATCTCGGCCGGATCGTGGGAATCGGCGAAAGATGAATTGGGGACGGACGAGTGCCTCCGGATCGCCGATGAGATCCTGGAGATGAACCCCCGCCCGCTCTTCATCTTGTCGGGGGGTGAGCCGCTCCTTCGGGACGACCTGGAGACGCTGGCCCGCCACGCCTCCGAACGGGGCGCCACCGTGGTGGTGGGGACCAACGGCACCCGCCTCACCGACGCCCGGATCGCGTCCCTCATGGAGGCGGGGGTCACGGGGGTGGCGGTGAGCGTCGACTCCCTTTCGGAGCGCTACCACGACCGCTTCCGCCACGGGACCGACGCCCTCTCCGACACCCTGGCGGCAGTGGAGCGGCTGCGGCGGCATCGGCTGGACTTCATCGTCCAGACCTCCCTCACCCGGGGGAACCGGGGGGAGGTGGCGGCGCTCGCCGAGTGGGCCGCCGAGAAGGGGGCGGTGGCCTTCAACCTCTACTTCCTTGTCCCCACCGGGCGCGGGAGCGGGATGGAAGGGCTCTCCCCCGAAGAGAACGAGGCGGTGCTGGAGGAGCTCCTGGAGCTGGAGGCCCGCTTCCGCGGTCGGATGATGGTTCGCTCCAAGTGCAATCCGGCCCTCATGCGGCTGGCCCACGCCCGAGGGGCGGACTCCCCCCTTCTCAACTACCGGACCCGCTGCCCCTGCGGCCTTCACTACTGCCGCATCACCCCCGAGGGAAAGGTGACCTCCTGCCCCTACTCCACCGTGGAGGCGGGAGACCTCCGGGTCCGACCCTTCCGGGAGATCTGGGAGCGTTCCCCCGTCTTCGAGACGCTCCGAGGTGGTGAACTCCAGGGGAAGTGCGGGCGGTGCGAGTTCCGGGAAAGCTGCGGCGGGTGCCGGGCACGGGCCCACGCCCTCACCGGGGAGTTGATGGGTCCCGATCCCTCGTGCGCCTACGAACCGGGCGACATCGAAAAACCCATCCTCCCAAAGGGAGATGTGCTGTACGGCACCCCCGCTCCCGAGCCCTCCCTCCCCTGGACCGAGGGAGCCCGGGACCGGATCGGGCGGGTGCCCAGCTTCGTCCGCGGAGTGGTGGAGGCGCGAGTCGAGCGCTTCGCCCGTGACCGTGGTCATGCCGTCGTGGACGAAGAGGTGATGGACGCGGTGCGACGTGAAATGCCGGTGGACTTCTCCCGCCGGCTCCCCTTCTTCCTCCAGCGCGGAGGCCGGGCATGACCGGTGGGATCGCACACACTCTGCGTCGACACTGGCCCCTGTTGCTGGCCGGTGCGGCGGCGCTGGTCCTTCTCGCGCTGGCCGCTCACCCCCTCTGGGCGCAGGGGTTCCAGTACCGGGTGGGAGACTACGGGAGGGACTTCCCCCTGGTGGGGAGCCGGGTGGCCATCTGGGTCTCGGCGCAGGTCCACCTCATGTTCGCGGCCTTCGTTCTCGGCGTTCCCATGTTCGCCGTCATCGCCGAGGCCATCGCCATCTGGGGGAAGGACCGGAAGTACGACCGGCTGGCCCGGGAGTTCACCCGCCTTCTCCTGGTGGCGTACAGCGCCACCGCGCTCTGGGGGGGACTCCTCCTCTTCCTGTTGACCACCCTCTACCCCGCCCTCTGGGGGTATCTGGCCGAGATCTTCGGCTACTCCATGTACTTCTACGCCGGTCTCTTCTTCTTCGAGACCGCCACCCTCTACATCTACTACTACACCTGGGACCACTGGAAAGAGGGGCGGGCCAAGCTCGTCCACTGGGGGATGGGGATTCTCCTGAACGTCTGGGGGACCCTCGTCATGTTCATCGCCAACTCCTGGCTCACCTACATGATGAGCCCCCCGGCGTACGTGACCCCGGACACCGCCCCCTCGGAGGTCCTCTTCTGGAGCGCCTTCGCCAACGCCACCTGGATGCCCATCAACATCCACCGCCTCATTGCCAACGCGGTGTTCGGGGGGGCGGTGGTGGCGGCCTACGCGGCGTACCGCTTCCTGAAGGCGAAGACCCCCGAAGAACGAGCCCACTACGACTGGATGGCGTACGTGGGGAACTTCATCGCCATCGCCGTCTTCCTGGTGCTCCCCTTCGCCGGGTACTGGCTGGGGCGGGAGATCTACGAGTACAACCAGCAGATGGGCGTGACGATGATGGGGGGGTTCATGAGCTGGCTCTGGATCGTCCAGGCCTTCCTCATCGGCATCCTCTTCCTGGCGGGGAACTACTACCTCTGGATCGGACTGGGACGGATCCCAGGGGGGGAGCGGTTCACTCCCTACACCAAGTACATGCTGGCGGTGCTGGTCATCGGCTTCATCGTCTGGGCCACCCCCCACTCCATGATCGCCGACCGGGAGGAGCTGGCCGCCATGGGAGGGACACACCACCCCTTCCTGGGGGTCCTGGGAGTCATGAGCGCCAAGAACACGGCGGTGAACCTCATGATTCTCACCACCTTCCTCTCGTTCCTCATGTACCGGCGAGCCAACAAGGTCCCCACGGTGTCGTGGGCCCGAAACGGGACGCTGGCTCAGGGGATCATCCTGGCCACCTGCGCCGGGGTGGTCCTCTTCTACGGCGTGTACGGGTACTTCGTCCCGGCCCTCGTCCGGATCGGCTTTTCGGTCTACCAGGTCCTCGCCGTCCTCGCCTCGATCATCGCGGTGGTGGTGCTGGACCTCCTCATCGGTCGGAAGGCCGAGTCGAGAGGGGCCATCCGGTGGGGAGAGATGCCCGACCGGGCCCAGTACGCCCTCTTCGTCCTGGTGGTGACCTTCACCTGGCTCATGGGGCTCATGGGGTTCGCCCGGAGCGGGATCCGGCAGCACTGGCACATCTGGGAGGTCATGCGGGACACGAGCGCCCACGCGGCCACCCCGGCCCTCGGATACGCCGCCGTCGTCATCAGCGCCTGCGTGGTGATCTTCCTGGCGAAGATCGCCTTCGTCTTCTGGATCGGGGGGATGATCGTGAAGCCACAGCCCGCGGAGCCCCCCTCCGCGGCTCCAGCCCCGGCCGGGCCGTGAGGAGGCGATCGTGAGCTCCGTAGATCTCAAGGTGGGGGGGGTGGTGCTGGTGACCATCGTCCTCTTCACCCTCATCGCCAACGTGATTCCCCAGGTGCAGTCGGAGGTGCCTCTCGAGGTCACCTTCGGCGCCGACGCCACCCCGGAAGAGCTGGTGGCCGCCGGAGAGCTGCTCTACCACGGGGCCGGAGGGTGCACCGCCTGCCACGCCGAGTCGGCGGGAGCCCGGGGGCCGAATCTGGCCACCGACTACCAGGGGCGGGGGCCCATCGGGGTGCGCTGCGGAGAGCGGGTCCCCGGGATGTCGTGCAAGGAGTACCTCCACACCGCCCTGGTCCGCCCCATGGAGCACATGGTGGAGGGGTACCCGCCCATCATGCCCCCGGTGGACCGCACCATGTCCCCGGCGCAGATCTGGGCCATGGTGGCCTACCTGGAGAGCCTGGGAGGGGAGGTGACGGTGACCGGGGCCGACATCCCCCAGGTGGCGGATAATGGAACCCCGGGGGCCGCCCCCCCACCGGTGGGTGGACCGGCGGTGGCCTCCTCGGATCCCGCGGAGATCCTGAGAGTCCTCTGCACGCAGTGCCACCTCTTCGCCGGAGAGGGGGTCGACCTGGGACCGGCGCTGGACGGGATCGGGAACCTCCGCTCCGCCGAGGAGCTCCGGGTCGCCATCCTGGATCCGCCTCGGGTGGTTCGATCGGGGTATGAAGACTTTGTCGGACTCATGCCGCTCACCTTCGGGAGCCAGCTCACCGCCGCCCAGCTTGAAGCTGTGGTGCGGTACCTGGCTGAACTCCGGTGAGAGGAGGGAGAGCCATGCAACGCTGGTACCGGAAACCGTTGGGGCAGGCCTTCCTGGTGATGGTGTTCGCGTACGCTGTCATCCGGTGGGGAATCCCCTACCTCCCTCCCCTCCTTGGAGTCTCCTCCGCCCCCGTCCCCCGGAGCGTGGTCCTCCAGTACATGCTCACGGTGGGGGTGGGGGTTCTGGTCTGGGTGAGCGAAAACGAGGCGCGGTGGCGGGAGTTCAAGCGACCCATCCGGGAAACCATGACCCTCCCGGAGCGGAAGCCCCTCCGCGTGGCCCTCCTGGTGGCGCTCCCCCTCCTGGTGGGGTTCGCCACATACGACGCGGTGCGCCCGAAGGTGACGGCGCCGGCCGGGCTTCGCTCCGTCCACCCCGCTCCTCCCAGCCAGATCACCTTCCAGGGAGAGACCATGGTCCTGGACGGGCTGGAGAATCCCCTTCGGGGAACCGGTCGGGAGGAGGAGGCCTTCCGGACGGGGATGGACCTCTACTATCAGAACTGCATGGCCTGCCACGGGGACTACCTGGATGGCCGGGGGCATTACGCGCACGGCTTCAACCCCGCCCCTCTCCCCCTGCGGGGTGGGGGGACCATCGCCCAGCTCACCGAGAGTTACGTCTTCTGGCGCATCGCCAAGGGAGGGCCGGGACTCCCCCGGGAAGGGGCCCCCTGGAACTCGGCCATGCCCGCCTGGGAGGACTTCCTCTCCGCCGATGAGATCTGGGCCGTTACCCTCTTCCTCTACCGACAGGCGGGGCTCAGCCCCCGGACCTGGGAGGAGCACTGATGCGCCGCGCCATCCTCTCCTCCGCCCTCGCAGTCCTGGCTCTTGCCGCAATCCCATCCTCCGGAAAGGGGCAGGCCGAATCGACCCGCGGAAAGGAGGTCTACGACCGCTGGTGTTCGGCGTGCCATGGGGTGGAGGGAGATGGGCTCGGCTCCGCCGCCGGGTACATGCTCCCCCGCCCTCGCGACTTCACCCGGGGGATCTACCAGATCCGCACCACCGCCGGCGGGGAGCTCCCCACCGACGCCGACATCCTCCACATCATCGACCGGGGGATGCCCGGAACTTCCATGCCCGGGTGGGAGAGCCAGCTTCCCCGCCGGGACCGGGAGGCGCTGGTGGAGTACCTGAAGGGGTTCTACCCGGCCTTCGCCTCCCTCCCCCCTCCGGAGCCCCTCTCCTTCGGGCGCGCCCCCCGCGTCACCGACGAGCGGCTCGCCGAGGGGCGCGACTTCTATCAGCGGGTGGAGTGCTGGCAGTGCCATGGCGACGCCGGGCGAGGAGACGGGGTCAGCTCTCCCACCCTGGAGGATGACTGGGGCTACCCGATCCGTGCCCCCGACCTCACGAAGAACTGGCTCTTCAACGGAGGTGGGAGGGTGGAGGACATCTACCACCGCCTCCGGACCGGGCTGGACGGGACCCCGATGCCCTCCTTCTCCGATCTCATCGACGCCGGCTTCATGACCGACGATCAGCTCTGGAGCCTGGCCCACTACGTCCGGAGCCTGGCGCCGGAGCGGGCTCCCCGGGTTCGGGAGGTCATCCGGGTGGAGCGGCTCGCCCCCGAGGAACTCCCCACCTCGCTGGACGACGAACGATGGGGCGAGGTGGAGTCGTTCCACATCCCCCTGGTGGCCCAGATCATCGTGGCCCCCCGGTGGTTCGACCCGGCGGTGAGCGCGGTCCGGGTGCAGGGGGTGCACGACGGAGAGCGGGTGACCTTCCGGATCGTCTGGAGTGACCGCTCGCGAAGCCCCGACCCCCGGTGGCTCCCCTGGCAGACCCGGGTCCTGGAAGTCATGGAGCCCCGGGAGGGAGCGGTGCCGGAGCCCGGCCCCCGCCCCGACGGGCTCACCGTTCAGCTCCCCCTGACCATCCCCACGGGGATGGATCGCCCCTACTTCCTCATGGGGGACTCCCGCACCCCCGTGGCCCTCCTCCGGTGGTGGAGCGACCAACCGGATCGGATCACCCGGGCTCGAGCCCGAGGAGTCCGGGACATCCAGGAACTCCCCGGAGGAGAGGTGACGACGGAGGCCCGGTGGAACGAGGGGCAATGGGAGCTCCTCATCCACCGCCCTCTCCGCACCGGAGACCCGGAAAACGACCTGCAGATGGAGGAGGGAGTCTCCATCCCCATCGCCTTCTTCGCCTGGGACGGCGATCACGGCGAGGAGGGCACCCGGGGCTCTATCAGCTCCTGGTTCTTCTTCCACCTCGAACCCGAAGTCCCCCCCACCGTCTTCGTCGCTCCTCTCTTCGCCATCCTCCTCACCGGCGGTTTTGGTGTCCTGGTGGTGGCGAGGGCGCAGCGGCGGGAACGGACCGCCCACGACCCACAGGAGGGATGATGCACATCTTCGCGAAACGCCCGGCTTCCCTTGCCCTCACGCTCCTTCTCGCCGTCGGTGTCGCCGCCTGTGGCGGGGATTCGGACGCTCCCGGCGCCGCGGAGGCGGTGACCGAGATGCCCTTCGATCTGGCCACCGCCGGAGCGGTTTCCGGGATGGTCATGTTCGAGGGAACCCCGCCCGCACCCGAACCGGTGGACATGCAGAGCGAACGGGCCTGCTGGGAGAGCTACGACGAGCCGCCCACCCGGGAGTGGGTGAAGGTCCGCGCGGGGCATCTGGCCGAGGTTCTCATCTATGTGAAGGAGGGGCTGGAGGAGATGCGCTTCCCCGTCCCCCAGGAGGCAGTGGTCATCGACCAGGTCGGGTGCCGGTACGTCCCGCCGGTGGTGGGGGTCATGGCGAACCAGACCATCACCCTCCGGAACTCCGACGGCCTTCTCCACAACATCAACGCCACCCCCACCGTGAACAGGGGCTTCAACATCGGGCAGCCGGTGAACATGGACACGAACCGGAGCTTCCCCATGGCCGAAGTGGCCATCCCCCTCCGCTGTGACGTACACGGGTGGATGGCGGCGTGGGTCGGGGTCTTCACCCACCCCTACCACGCCGTGACCGGAGATAGCGGCACCTTCTCCCTCGCCGACCTCCCGCCGGGGGAGTACACCATCGCGGCCTGGCACCCCCGCCTGGGAGAGCAGGAGCAACGGATCACCGTGACCACCGGAGAGACGACCTCCGTCTCCTTCACCTTCGAGGCGGAATCATGAGTTGGCTCCTCCCCCCGGGGGTGACCACCTACGCCGCCGAGATCGACCGCCTCTACTACATCATCCTCATCATCACCGGGGTGGTGTTCATCCTGACGGAGGCGCTCCTCCTCTACTTCCTGGTGCGATACCGGAAGCGGGAGGGGGAGAAGGCCACCTACATCCACGGGAGCACCGAGGCAGAGGTCATCTGGACGGTGGTCCCCTTCCTCATCGTGGTCATGCTCGGCCTCATGAGCAAGGCGGTATGGGACCGGGTGAAAAACCCCGGGCACTTCCCCGAACACGCCTACGAGATCGAGGTCACCGCGCGACAGTTCGAGTGGGAGGCCCGTTATCCGGGAGGCGACGGGGAGCTGGGGACCGACGCGGACTTCACCGTCCTCAACCGAATGCACGTCCCGGCAAATCGACCCATCCTGATCCACCTCCGCTCCACCGACGTGATCCACTCCTTCTTCGTCCCCGCCTTCCGGGTGAAGCAGGACGCCGTCCCGGGGATGACCATCCCCTTCTGGTTCGAGGTGACGGAGGTGGGGGAATACACCCTCGGGTGCGCCGAACTCTGCGGGATCGGTCACTACCGGATGGATGGGCAGGTCATCGTCCTGTCGGAGGAGGACTTCCGCGCCTGGGAAAGCGAACGGATCGCCCAGATGGGGAGCACGCTCCGGCAGGTGGCGCAGGCTGACGCGGACGGGGGGGATCGATGAGCGCACATGTGAAGGCCACCGACTTCGAGGTGGGGGGGTTCGCCGGAGAGGAGCACCATCACCTCGGCTTCTGGCGGACGTACATCTTCTCCACCGATCACAAGATGATCGCGAAGCAGTTCCTCTTCATGAGCCTCGTCTTCCTCCTCCTGGGGGGAACGCTGGCTCTCGTGATCCGGTGGCAGCTCGGCTTCCCGGGGCAGCCCCTCCCCGGAGGCGGGCTCCTTCCGGACACCATGGCACCGGGAGGGATCATCCTCCCGGAGTTCTACAACTCCATGGTGACCATGCACGGCACCTTCATGATCTTCTTCGCCATCATGCCCCTCCTGGTGGGGGTCTTCGGGAACCTCCTGATCCCGCTGCAGATCGGGGCTCCCGATATGGCGTTCCCCAAGCTCAACGCCCTCTCCTTCTGGCTGGCCGTCCCCGCCGGGTTCATCATGCTGGCCTCCTTCCTGGTGGAGGGGGGAGCGGCGGGAGCGGGGTGGACGGCATACGCCCCCCTCTCCGCCTCGGGGGAGTACACGGGGGTCTACCTGGGGCAGCAGCTCTGGCTCCTCTCCCTCTTCATCCTGGGGTTCTCCTCCATCACGGGGGCGGTGAACTACATCACCACCGTCATCAACATGCGGGCCCCGGGGATGACCTGGTTCCGCCTCCCCCTCACCGTGTGGGCGCTCTTCATTACCGCCATCCTGGCGCTCCTGGCCATGCCCATCCTGGCCGGCGCGCTCATCATGCTCCTCACGGACCAGACCATCGGGACCACCTTCTTCCTCCCGGAGCACGGGGGTGAGCCCCTCCTCTGGCAGCACCTCTTCTGGTTCTTCGGGCACCCCGAGGTCTACATCCTCATCCTCCCCTCCTTCGGGATCGTCTCGGAGGTCATTGCCAACGGGGCCCGCAAACCCATCTTCGGGTACCACGCCATGGTGCTGGCCATCATCGCCATCGCCTTCCTGGGGTGGATCGTGTGGGGGCACCACATGTTCATGAGCGGGATGAACCCCATGCTGGGAACCACCTTCATGGTGACCACCCTGGTGATCGCGGTCCCCTCGGCCATCAAGGTGTTCAACTGGCTGGGGACGCTCTGGCGGGGGAGCATCCACTTCCACGTCCCCTTCCTTCACGCCGTCGCCTTCGTCTCCCTCTTCATCATCGGGGGGCTGTCGGGGATCTTCATGGCGTCGGCGCCGGTGGATATCCAGATCCACGACACCTACTTCATCGTGGCACACATCCACTACGTGCTCTTCGGGGGGAGCCTCTTCGGGATCTTTGCCGGGATCATCTACTGGTATCCGAAGATGTTCGGGCGGATGATGAACCGTACCTGGGGGTACGTCCACTTCGTCGGCACCTTCGTCTTCTACAACCTGGCCTTCTTCCCCATGCACAACCTGGGGCTCCAGGGGATGATGCGCCGACTCTACGACCCCCATCAGTACGACTTCCTGGAGCACCTCCAGGGGACGAACACCTTCATCTCGTACTCGGTCTTCGCCCTCTTCGCCTTCCAGCTCATCTTCGCGCTGAATTTCCTCCTCTCGCTGCGTCTCGGGAAGAAGGCGGAGGACAACCCCTGGCGGGCAAACTCCCTCGAATGGGCCACCCCTTCCCCGCCCCCCCACGGGAACTTCCCTACCTGGCCTGTGGTGTACCGGGGGCCCTTCGAGTACTCCGTCCCTGATCGGGACGAGGACTTCCACCCTCAGTGGGAGCCTCCCGCCGAGGAGCGTCCGACCTGGACGGAGTCTCCGCCCTCCGAGCCCCCCGAAGCTCCTACGTCGGAGCCTCCCACCCACTCCCCCTCCGGCCTCTGAGAGGAGCGACCACCATGAGTCATTCCGCCACCCTCGCCATGGATCGCCGGAGCCCCGAGCGGGGCTTCAAGATGTACGACGCCAAACTGGGAATGTGGGTCTTCCTTCTCTCGGAGGTGATGTTCTTCACCTCCCTCATCGGCGCCTACATCATCCTCCGCTTAGCCCACCCGGAGCAGTTCGCCCAGCCGGGTGAGGTGCTGAACGTCCCCCTCACCGCCATGAACACCTTCGTCCTGATCTGCTCGTCGGTGACCATGGTGAAGGCCTTCGCCGCCCTGGAGCGTGATGACCAGCGGGGGCTCAAGCTCTGGTTGGCCGCCACCATCGTCCTGGGGAGCGCCTTCGTGGGAGTGCAGGTGTACGAATACATCCACCTGGTACATGACGGCTTCGTTCCCAGCGCGGAGGCCTACGCGGCGGCGGGAGGGGCGCTCTACGGCTCCACCTTCTACCTGATGACGGGGTTCCACGGCCTCCATGTCAGCATCGGCGTCCTCTGCCTCATCTGGATCCTCTGGAAGGCACATCGGGGCCACTTCCACTCCAAACGGGTGGCGGGGGTGGAGGCGGTGGGGCTCTACTGGCACTTCGTGGACCTGGTCTGGATCGTCCTCTTCACCATCGTCTACCTCATTTAGGAGGGCTCATGAGCAGCGACGAATCGGCCCACCCCCCGTATATGTTCATCTGGGGGGTCCTGGCCGTCCTCATGTTCGCCAAGGTGGGAGTCTCCCTCATCGGAATGCCCAAATGGCTCTCCGTGGCACTCCTCGTCGTCATCTCCCTGGTGAGCGCCCTTCTGGTGGCGCTCTACTACATGCACCTCAAGTTTGAACAGCGGCGGGTGTGGGTGCTGGCGGCCATCCCCCTCCCCCTCATCGCCATCTTCATCCTGATGGTCATGCAGGAGTTCCGCTGAGGGTATCATGGGCCAACATGATCCCCTCATGACGGGTATGTTCTGGGGCGGGCTCCTGGTGGCCGCAGTCCCCATTCTCCTCACGATCGGGGTGGGGATCCACGTACTGCGCAGATGGCGGGAGGAACGCAATCGGGAAGGCGAATCCGAACCGAGGAGGTAAGATGAAGAAGTCGACGGGTTGGTTCCGCGGCGCCGTGGCGGGAGTGGTAGGGGCCACGGCCATGGCACTCTGGTTCCTGGTGGTGGACGCGGCGCAGGGAGTCCCCTTCCGGACTCCGTCCCTTCTCGCCTACGCCCTCCTGGGGATCGACGGATTGGCTCGAGTCGGGCCCATCCTCTTCTACACCCTCATACACTATGCCGTCTTCATCGTAGTGGGGATCGGCGCCGCCTGGCTCGTACGCGTCCTCCGGGTCGCTCCCGGGGTCCTCCTTGGGCTCGTTCTCGGCTTCATCCTCTTCGACCTGGTCTTCTACCTGAGCGCGGCCGTTACCGGGCTCGACGTGGCGGTCACCCTCGGGTGGATCGAGGTGCTGGCCGGAAACCTCATCGCCGGAATCGCCCTCATGGGCTACCTCCACCTCACCGGAGAGGCAAAACACGTCACCTGGTGGGAAGCGCTGGCCGACCATCGGATCGTCCGGGAAGGGATCGTGGCCGGGGTGGTGGGCGCCGGGATCGTGGCAGTCTGGTTCTTCCTCTTCGACGCCGTTCGCGGCCACCTCTTCTTCACCCCCGGCGCCCTCGGCTCCGCCCTCTTCCTGGGAGTCTCCAGCGTGGAGGCCATCGAGGTGAGCTTCTGGACGGTGGCGGGGTACACCATCTTCCACCTGGCGGCCTTCGCGGTGGTGGGGCTCCTGGCCTCCGCCATCGTCTGGCAGGCCGAGGTCATGCCCCCTCTCCTCCTGGGCGCCGTCCTCCTCTTCGTGGCCTTCGAGGCCTTCTTCCTCGGACTTCTCGCGGTGGTGGCCGAGTTCCTCCTGGGTCCCCTGGCGTGGTGGTCCATCGCCGTGGGGAATCTCCTGGCCGTGCTGGGGATGGGGTGGTTCTTCTGGAGGCGTCACCCCAAACTCAAGGAAGCCCTCGCCGCGGACCCCTTTGATCGGACGATGTGAAATTCAGGAGGATGGGTTTCCGGCCCCGTCCGAACGCTCTCCCTCCCCTTCGTACCCCAGCACCCGCCGCATACGGGTCAGATAGATGGTCAGCCCCCCGGCGAGGAGGAGGAAGGTGGCGGCCAGAAGGAAGGACCCATCCCCTCTGAGAGCATTTCGCCCCTCCAGGAACGCGAATCCCCCGCAGAAGGCGATTCCGACGGCGATGAGGACCCGGTGAACGGTGAGTAAGGACATGGGGCTCCCTGGCAGAAGGGACGATGGACCGTTCCGAAAGATACGGGGGCCGTCCTCCCCACGCATCGACTCCGATCGTCCTCCCCCGGAGTTCACCCCTCCCGGGAACCTTCCACTTCAAGGGGATGGGGCGATTTCCCCTCCCCATCGTCGTCGAGTTCGTCCCGCCCCACCGATTCCTCCCAGTCCGGGCCGTAGATATCGGGGCCGCATGACGCGCAGATGGAGTGACTGAAGAGGACTTCCGACCGTTCGGCGATGTATTTCTCCACCGTTTCCCAGTACCCTTCGTCGTCCCGAACCCGCTTGCAGTGTGCGCAGATCGGGATGAGCCCCTTGAGGGTGCGGACCTCCGACACCGCATGGAGCAGCTCGGCGTTCACCTTCTCCAGGGAGGTGTTGGCGTGGGTGAGGAGCGCCTCCCGCCTCTTCCCCAAACGATTGAAGTGGGCGAGGACCGCCACCAGCGCCATGGCGGCCAGAAGGAGAACCCCTCCCACCAGGACCCCGGCGCGCTGCCGCTGGATGAGGAGTTCTCGGGTCTGCTGCACCTCCCGGAGACGGAGGTTCTCCCGGGTCTGCCGGTCGGCTTCGGCGCGGGCTTCCATTGAGGCGATGCGCTGCCCCACCGCCTGGTCGAAGATGGAGTCGCGGAGCACGTTGGCGGCGCGGAGGTCCCGCAGCGCGAACTCGGGATTCCCCGCCATTTCGTGGAGAACGGCCAGCTCCTCCAGCATCTGGAGGGCGATGGGACGCTGATCCCAGGCCCGTGCCACCTCCAACCCCTCCTCCAGGAACCCGATGGCCTGGGAAACCTCCCCGAGCACCCGGTACGCCTCACCGAGGTGGAGGAGCGCCCGCGCCTCATGGCGCGGAACCCCCTGCTCCCGCGCCGTTCGGAGGATCTCCAGGAGGGTCGGGACGGCACGCTCCGGCTCGCCGCGCCTCACATGAACGAGGCTCAGGCTGGCCAGGGTGTTGGTCTGCCCGTCCCGCGGGTAGAAGGTGAGCGCCCGGTTGAATACGGCCTCCGCCTCGTCGAGTTCGCCGAGGGTGAGGTGAAGGGCGCCGAGAATCTGTCGGGAATACCCCTGCACCGCCCTGTCCCCCACCCCGTCGGCGATCCCCACCGCCTCTTCCAGCACCTGGCGAGCCCGGTCGTACTGCCCCCAGTCGTGGTAGGTGAGCCCGAGGTTCGCCAGAACTCGAGCCTCTCCCGACACGTCCCCTACCTCCCGTCGATAGGGGAGGGCACGGAGAAACGCCTCCATGGCCGCCTCGTAGTTCCCCCACTGGTAGTGGGTGCTCCCGAGGTTGTTGTGGACCCGCCCGAGCGCCCCGGTGTCCCCCAACGCCTCCCACAGCGATCGAGCCTCCTCGAACGCTCGTACCGCGCCGTCGTAGCGGGCCAGAAGCCAGAGGATGAGCCCCCGGTCGTTGTGGGACTGAGCCAGTTCGTCAGGAAGATCCAACTCCGAGAAGACCCGCACCGCCTCCTGTATCGCCTCCACCGCCTCCGTGTGGCGGGAGGCGGCCTGGTACGCCGTGGCCAGGGCGCGGTAGCTCCGCCCCAGTTCGATGGGGTCCCCACCCTGGGAGAGCTCCACTACCCTGGCTTCCAGCTCGGGGATGGAGGGCTCGGCAGGGGGAGTACCGGGAATCTGGGCGAATACCCCTTGAGGGGTTGCCATCACGACGGTGACCCCCAGGAGAATCAACGCCCGACGGGTCCGACGAAAGGCGCCCGAAACTCGTCGATCCGGCATGACCGGGCGCGTGGCGGACCGCAGGTGATGGGAAGGCATGACCTATAAGGAATAGGGGAACGAGGGGCCGAGCAAGACCGGTAACGTCACCTCGAACCGTGCGGCTACCGGGAGGCGTTTCGAACGCACCTCCGCCGGAGCTCTCTCCCGGACGCCTCTGCCCCTCCAAACGCCGGTGCAAAGGTGCGCCTCTCCCCGTAGTTTTCCTGCACCCTCACCATACTCCCCGCACCCTGGATACACTCTTGCGCCATCCCCTCCTCCGCCTCGCACTCCTCCTCTTCTCCATCTCCCTTGCCGGTTGCGGCACGGAGGATGGATCCGACGCCCCTCCGACGCCCTCCCTCCTCCCCGCCGAGCCGGTGGACCTCTGGATCCGTGGCGGTCTGGTGGTGGATGGCACCGGCGCCGAACCCCGGGTGGCGGACCTCCTCGTCCGGGAGGGTCGGATCGTCTTTGTCGGGAGGGTGGAGGACGAGGGGGTCGTTGCCGGAGAGGTCGTGGACGCCGGCGGTCGGATCGTCACTCCGGGGTTCATCGACCCCCACTCCCACGGCGACCCCCTGGAGACCCCGCACTTCCGGAACTTCCTGGCCCAGGGGGTGACCACCATCGTCCTCGGGCAGGATGGGGGGAGCGTCCCCGCAGGTGAGATGGTGTCCTGGCTCGACTCGGTGGACGCCGCCCGTCCGGGGGTAAATGTGGCTACCCTGGTGGGGCACAACACCATCCGGATGGAGTCGGGGGTGGGGCATGGCGTGGCCGACGCCGCCGGGCGCGTACGGATGGCCGAGCTGGTGGCGCGGGGGATGGACGCCGGAGCCTTCGGGCTCTCCACCGGACTCGAATACGATCCCGGGGCCCGGGCCGATCTCGATGAACTGGTGGCCATCGCAGAGCCGGTGGCCGCCCGGGACGGGGTGGTCTCCAGCCACATGCGGAACGAGGACGCCGACCAGGTGGAATGGTCGCTGGCGGAGCTCCTGGAACAGGGACGGCGCTCGGGGGCTGCGGTGAACGCCACCCACCTGAAGGTGGTGCTGGGGAACGACCCCCATCAGGCCCACCATCTCCTTGCCATGATGGCTGAGGCCCGTGAAGAGGGGCTCCGGGTCACCGGAGATGTCTACCCCTACACCGCCAGCTTTACCGGCACCGCCATCCTCTTTCCCGAATGGGCCCGCCCTCCCCACGACTACGATGCGGTGGTCCGCACCCGGCGCGAGGAGCTCACCGCCCACCTCCGAGCTCGGGTCGAATCGAGGAACGGCCCGGATGCCACCCTCTTCGGGACAGGCCCCTGGAATGGGATGACGCTGGCGGAGGCCGGCGCCCGCGAGGGACGTCCCTGGCCCGACCTCCTGGTGGAGCTGGGTCCGTCCGGAGCCCGCGCCGCCTACTTCGTCATGGACGAAGGGGTCATGACCACCTTCCTCCAGGACCCGTGGGTGGCGGTCTCCACCGACGGGAGTCCGGTCATGGCACACCCCCGGGGGTACGGCTCCTTCCCGCGGATCCTGGGCCGCTTCGTACGGGACGAAGGCCTCCTCTCCCTTGCAGAGGCAATCCGAAAGATGACCTCCCTCCCTGCCTCCATCTTCGGGCTGGACGACCCCGAGCGGAGCGATCCTCCTCGCGGGCAAATCGCCGATGGGTGGGCCGCGGACCTCCTGATCTTCGACCTGGACGCCATCCAAGACCCCGCCGACTTCTCGGACCCCCACCAACTGGCGGAAGGGATGACGCTCGTCTTCGTGAATGGGGAGCGCGTATGGGGAGACGGCGTCGACTCCGCCGCACCCCGGTATGGCCGGGCGCTTCGGCGTCGCTCTCCCCCGCCCCCTCCCACCCCCTGATCGGAAGGAGAACCGTCATGCTCCCACCCACCCGTTCTTCCCATCGTCCCTTCCGCCGTCGCTCCCTCCCGGCGCTGATGGGCTCGGGGCTCCTCGTCCTGATCTCCGGCTGCGAGGCCCCGGATCCCGGCCCCTACGATCTGGTGGTGGCCGAGGGGCGGGTCATGGATCCCGAGTCGGGGCTCGACGCCATCCGCTGGATCGGAGTTCGGGATGGAAAGATCGCCGCCCTCAGCGAGACACCTCTGGAGGCGCCGGTGGTGCTGGAGGCCCGCGGACATGTGGTGGCCCCTGGGTTCATCGACCTCCACGCACATGGGCAGGATGATGCCAACTACCGCCTCTTCGCCCTGAACGGGGTGACCACCGCCCTCGAGATGGAGGTGGGGACCGGAGATGTGGAGGGGTGGTATGGGGAGCGCTCCGAGGGCACCCTGATCCACCACGGAGTCACGGTGGGGCACATCCCGGTACGCACCGACTTCTACGACGACCCCGGCGCCTTCCTCCCCTCTGGGGCCGCCGGGTACGCGGTGGCCGGCGACGAGGAGATCGCCCGGATCCGGGAGGGGATCCGGCGGGGGCTGGAGGCGGGAGCGCTCGGGGTGGGGATGGGTCTTCAGTACACCCCCGGCGCCACCCGATGGGAGGTACTGGAGCTCTTCCGGGAGGCGGCGGCGCACCGGGCGCCGGTCTTCGTCCACCCGCGCGGGTTCGGCGTGGAGGAGCCGGGAGGGAGCGTGGAATCTTTCCTCGAGGTGCTGGGAGCGGCGGCCCTCACCGGAGCCCCCCTCCACATCGCCCATCTGAACAGTATGAGCCTCTCCGAGACCCCCCGAACGCTGGCCATGATGGAAGAGGCGGTGGCACGCGGCCTCGATGTCACCACCGAGGCCTACCCGTACAGCGCCGGGATGACCTCCATCCAGTCCGCCCTCCTGGATCAGTACGAGGGCGCACCCGACACCCTCCTGGCCCGCCTGCAGTGGCCGGAAACCGGAGAGCGGCTGGACCGGGAGAGTTTCCGACGGTACCGGGCCCAGGGGGGACTGGTGGTCCTTCACCTGAACACTCCGGAGATGGAGGCGCTGGCCATCGCGCACCCCCTCACCGCCATCGCCAGCGACGGCGGAATCCGGGACGGGATCGGGCACCCCCGCACCGCCGGGACCTATGCCCGGGTGCTGGGGCACTACGTGCGGGAGCGAGGAGAGCTCGACCTCATGGAGGCCCTCCGGAAGATGAGCCTCATCCCCGCCGATCGCCTCGCCGAGCGGGCCCCCGACTTCCGGGAGAAGGGGCGGATCCGCGTGGGGGCCCACGCTGACCTGGCCATCTTCGACCCCGCCACGGTGGCCGATCGTTCCACCTACTCCGACCCGGGGATCCCCGCAGTGGGGTTCCGCCACGTCCTCGTCATGGGAACCCCGGTGGTTCGGGACGGCACGGTGGTGGAAGGCGTTCTCCCAGGGCGCGCGGCGAGAGCCCTCCCCCGGTGACCCCGTCCCCACACCCATCTCTTCGGGCCATGCTTGCCGGAAGAGTGGAGGGGGCCTACTCTGCGCCGATTCTTCCACAACGCGGAACCCATCCTTCCGGAGTTCGTCCATGCGATCTGCGGTACGCCTCTTTCTCCCCCTTTTCGTTCTCCTCGCCTTCGAGGCCCCCGCGGCGCAGGCCCAGCAGCAGACGCCCCCCTTCCGTGACGGGTGGGTGGGCGGAGAGGGTTCGGCCAACTATCGCCAGGCCGCCCGGTGGGCTCCGTATCGGATCCAGAGCCTCATCCACAGCGTCCAGGTGAACCCCAACTGGATCCCCGGGACGGATCGATTCTGGTACGAGTGGAGGACCTCCGAGGGAACGAGCTACTACCTGGTGGACGCCGGGAGGGCGACTCGGGAGGCCATCTTCGACAACGACCGGATCGCCGCCGAGCTCACCCGGATCACCCGGGATCCGTGGGATGGGCAGAACCTCCCCATCCGGAACATCCGCTTCATCGACGCCAACACCCTCGAATTCGAGGTCCAGTCCTCCCAGATGGAGGAGCGGCAGGAGGAGGAGCGGAAGGAGGAGGAGATCGAGGAGGAGCAGGAGGAGGAGCGTCGCACCACCCGCACCACCACCCGCCCACGGCGAAAGGTCCACTACTTCCGGTATGACGTGAATACCCGAACCCTCACCGAGCTGGAGGACTACGAGGCACCGGATCGGCACCCCCCATGGGCCAGTATCTCTCCCGACGGGAACTGGGTGGTCTTCAGCCGAGGGTTCAACCTCTGGGCCATCTCCGGGGAGGACTATCGGACCATCCTGGACGCCCGGCGGGGGTTGAGCGGTGACGAGGCGCGGGAAGCGGAGGAGAAGGCCGAGGTGAACGAGATTCAACTCACCACCGACGGGGAGGAGCACTATAGCTATGGGAACCCCGGACGAGGGCGGCACGACGAGGAGACCCGGAAGGAGCACGAGCGACGGCAGTCCGCCGGGATCACCTGGTCCCACGACTCCCGGTGGTTTGCCCTCACCCGCCTGGACCGGCGGGAGGTGGCGGATCTCTGGGTGGTCCATGTAGCGGGGAATGAACGCCCCCAACTGGAGACGTACCGGTACGACATGGCCGGCGACGAAAAGGTGAGCCAGTCCGAACTCCTGGTCTTCGACATGACCACCCGCTCCATGTCGCGCATCGACGATGATCCCTGGGTGGACCAGAGGATGGGTCTCTTCAGCGCACCCGTTCCGGCGGATCGCCAGCCCGAGGACCCTCCCGGAGCGCGCTGGCTCTCGGATCGCTCCGACGAGCTCTACTTCTGGCGGCGGAGCCGGAACCAGCACCGGGTCGACCTCATGGTGGCGAACCCGGCCACCGGGGAGGTCCGCGTCGTGGTGGAGGAGCGGTTGAACACCTATGTGGAGCACCAGACACCCCGCCGCCTGGCCAACGGGGACCTCCTCTGGTGGTCGGAGCGGGACGGGTGGGCTCACCTGTACCGTCACGCCCCCGACGGTCGGCTGGTGGCCCGCCTCACCGAAGGGCCCTGGCACATCTCGGGGATCCGGGGGGTGGATGAGGAGAGGGGATGGGTCTACTTCCAGGGGAATGCCCGCGAAGCCGGAGAGGATCCGTACTACCAACACCTGTATCGGGTGCGGATGGACGGGACGGGGCTACAGCTCCTCAACCCGGGGGACTACGACCACCGGACGAACCTGTCCCCCTCCAATCGGTTCTTCGTGAACAACTACTCCAGGGTGAACACGATCCCCGCCGCGGCGCTCCACGACGCCGGAGGCCGGAGGGTTCTGGAGCTGGAAGAAGCCGACTTCTCGCGCCTCCTTGCCGCCGGATACCAGTTCCCCCAACCCTACTCGGTGAAGGCCGCCGACGGAATCACCGACCTGTACGGGGTCATGTACCTCCCGTACGACTTCGATGAAAACAAGGTCTACCCCATCGTGGCGTACGTGTATCCGGGTCCCCAGACCGAGTCGGTCTCCAAGTTCTTCTCCCTGAACGCCCCCGAGCAGGCGCTAGCCCAGTTCGGGATGGTGGTCATCACCATCGGAAACCGTGGAGGCCACCCCGACCGTTCCAAGTGGTACCACAACTACGGGTACGGGAACCTCCGGGACTACGGTCTGGCCGACAAAAAGGCGGCCATCGAGCAGCTCGCCGATCGACACCGGTTCGTGGACATCGACCGTGTGGGGATCTATGGGCACTCGGGGGGCGGATTCATGTCCACGGCGGCCATGCTGGTCTACCCCGACTTCTTCCATGTGGCCGTGGCTTCGGCGGGGAACCACAACAACGACGTCTACAACCAGAACTGGTCCGAGAAGCACCACGGAATCGAAGAGGTCACCGGGAACGACGGGGAGGTCACCTTCCGGTACTCCATCGACCGGAACTCGGATCTGGCGCACAACCTGAAGGGGCGCCTCCTCCTCACCACGGGGGATGTGGACAACAATGTGCACCACGCCGGGACCTTCCGGATGGCCGAGGCCCTCATCCGGGCCAACAAGCGCTTCGACTTTTTTGTATACGTCGGCCAGCGCCACGGATACGGGAACATGAGCGACTACTGGTTCTGGCAGAGAGCCGAATACTTCGTGAAGCACCTTCTGGGCGACACCCGATGGAGCGTCGACATCACGGAGTTGAACACCGAAGCGGAGCAGAACCGGGCCCGCCGATAGGGAGGGTAGGCGGGGCTATCTCCGCTCGAAGAGGTACTGGAAGGCCGCGCCCCCGAGGATGAGGCGATGCCCCTCGATGCGCGCCGTTTCCAGCGCGCCACCTCCCCGGCGGAGGACGAGGGTGTTCCCGGTGCGTTCCCAGCTGCACCCCGCGCCCAGGGTGCGGAGTTCGCCGTCCTCCCCTTCCCTCCGGTCCTCCAGGATGTAGCGGTCGGAACAGCTCCCTCCCGGCTGGATGTCCAGGCTCCCCTCCAGCATCCGGGTCACCACCGCGCCCCTTACGTCCACCACGACGGGGAGAGAATCTCCGCCCAGCATCACCAGGTCATACTCTCCCACCGGATCGGGTTCCGAACCGGTCGACGAGTCGTCGCACCCGACGGCGGCGGCGGCCACGAGAAGGAGGAGTGTGGGAAGAGTGCGACAAAGTGGAGTACTGAGCTTCATGGGAGCCCCCGAGGTGGTGCAAGGCCCTGGCCCGGTTGCAGAGGACCTGCCTTCAGGACGGTGCCGTAAGGGTTGGGATGGCCACGATCCCCGCCGTCACGATGAGGATGGCACCGGCGGCGGCCAGAATCAATGCGAGGCGCTCCCGATCCCTGTTCCAGAGCCCGGCCAGGAGGAGCACCGCTCCGGCGCCCAGAAGGTATCCGGCCATCCGATCTCCGTTCAGGTCAGTTTCGAACCGACGAGGGGAACCGTGAGTTCACCACATTGGCGAAGGTGGACCCCCAACGATAGTTGAACCCCACCGAAGCCTGGTAGTCATATCCGGTGGGGAGCGCCTGCCTTCCCAGTAGGATGTCTTCGTCGGAAATGTTCCCTCCGGGGATGTGGATCTGATCGGCCACCCTCGATCCTCCCCCCGACAGGTTCAACTCCAGCCCCCGGAGAACGCGGAGGCTCAGATTCCCCTGCACTCCGAAGGAGTAGAGGGAGCGGTCGTGGAGGTACTGGGAGGCGTCGAAGCCGATCCCGGCGTTTCCCCACCTTTCCCTCTGGTTGTAGACCAGGGCAAAGCGGTGGTGGGGGAGCGTCTCGGCAAGCTCGCCGAAGATCGTCTCCTCATAGTAGTCCGAATGCTCCACCCCGACGGCGTAATGGGCGATGAACTGACGCCGGGTGGCCTCCATATACGGGTAGTAGTTCCATTCGAGAGCGGGGAGCGCCGCCGCCCTGGCCCGGTAGTTGTTCTGTACCGAGTTGGAGGCGCGGCTGTCCACCCCGATGGAAAGGTGGTCGGAGATGCTCCGGACCATGAGCGCCGACACCCTCCAGCTGTCGGTGTCGTTCCGGATCTCCCGACCGTCGGAGAGGGTGATGCGTTCCCGGCGGAGATTGGCCCACCCGGAGAGGTTCACCTTCCAGTTCTCCGTCACCCGGTCGGCGTTGACCTGGGGGTTCACCCGCCGATCGGATCGGGCTTCGCGGATGTTCATGTTCCCGGAAAGACCGAAGCGGAAGGTCCAGAAGTTCCACCGATCATAGAAGCTCTGGAGGTCCGCCTCCTCGTCGGAGGAGCCGTTTGGCCCCGCTCCGTTTCGTGGCGCGCCGGTGTAGTCCAACCGGAAGTCGCTCCCCATCCCCATGGCCACGGCGTAGCGAAGGAGCCCGATCCCCAGGGCGTGGGTCACTCCGTCGATGGTGGTCTGGTTGGCGTCGGTACCATGGGAGGTATAGGTCAGCTCATCGTCGCGACCGGCCATCTCCCGGAGTCCCACGAAGTCCAGAGTGAACCTCTGCCCACCTCCCGCCACCTCGGTTCCGGTGACGATGACGTGGATATCCGCATCCGCCCGATCCCGCACCCAGTTCACGAAGGTGATATGGGTCCGGAAGTGGTCCTGGGGGCACCCACCCCGTACGAGCTGACAGTCGAAGAAGACCCGGGGGGTCGTCCGCGGTGTAAAGCGGTTCGGAGATCCGAGCTGCGCCGCGAGGTCGACGGCGGTACCTCCCACCCCGGTCAGAAGGGCCAGAAGGAACCACCCCCACCGTCGGATCCCGGCGGTTCGACGGTGGGGGTGGTGTGCCTCCGGGAGGGAATCGGAGGAAGCGGAATCGGCCACGGGGTGCCCTCGGGTGGGGAGTTGTCAGGTACCTTTCAATGGACAGCCACACCCGCAAAAGTGCTGAGGCGTCAGGCCGGATCCTCCGCCGGAAACCCTCCCCCCGGCGCTACCCCTCGGGGAGGGATCCGGGACCGTCGGGCCCCCACCAACTCCTCTTCGTGGAGCGACCCCTCCTCCGGAGCCCCGTGTCCCGGAAAACCGCCTCCTGGGCCGGTGGTTTCGCCGGATCCGGGCCCGTCCGAGTCCCCACCGACGAAGTAGCGCTGGAAGAAGGTGGCCGTATCGTCCACCAGGGAATACATGACCGGCACTACGATGAGGGTAAGGAAGGTGGCGAAGATGATCCCCACGATGACCGCGATGGCCATGGGACCCCACCACGCCGCCTGCTCCCCACCCCAGTACAGCTCGGGATTCAGCTCCCGGTAGAGACCGAAGAAGTCGAAGTTGAGTCCGATGGCCAGGGGAACGAGCCCCAGCGCCGTGGTGATGGCGGTGAGGACCACCGGTCGGAGGCGGGTCATCCCCCCCTGCACCAGCGCTTCCCGCCGGTTCATCCCGTCACGCTCCCGGAGAATGTCGATGTAGTCGATGAGGACGATGGCGTTGTTCACCACGATCCCCGCCAGAGAGATGATCCCCACCCCCGTCATGATGATGACGAAGGGCATCTGGAAGACCATGAGCCCGAGGAGCACCCCCACCGTGGACATGATGACCGAGGTGAGGATGATGACCGGCTTCACCACCGAGTTGAACTGGGAGATGAGGATGAAGGCGATGAGGAGGAGCGCGATCCCGAAGGCCATGCTGAGGAACTCCATGGCCTCGTTCTGATCGTCGAGCTGCCCCCCATACCGGAACTGGTACCCTGGAGGGATGTTCTCCGCCGCCCACTCCGCCAGGGTGGCCTGCACCTCGGCGAGGACGGCGTTCTGGTTGTACCCGGCCCGAACCTCCGAATCGATGGCCGCCATTCGAACCATGTCCTTCCGGCGGATGGACCCGAGTCCGGGCGCCACCTCCCACTCCGCCACCGAGAGGAGGGGGACCTGCGCCCCTCCCTCCGTCACAACCACCAGATCGGCGAGGGCGGCCGTTTCGCTCCGATGTGCCTCGGCGAGGCGCACTACGATGTCGTACTCGTCGTTCCCGGTGCGGTATTTGGCCGCCTCCACCCCCTGGATGGCTCCCCGGATGGCGTTCCCCACATCGAAGGTGGAGAGTCCGTAGAGAGAGGCCTTCTCCCGATCCACATGTACCTGGAGTTCGGGACGGGCTTCATCCAGGTTGCTCTTGAGCCCCACCAGGCGATCCGCGACGGGGGCGTTCCGAAGGATCTCCATGATCTCGTCGGAGAGGCGCTTGAGTTCCGTCATGTCCTCCCCGA
>JBJHBD010000029.1:0-27118 GCA_050485305.1 Gemmatimonadota bacterium | reverse complement strand
TCCCCAGATAGGTTTCGTCGGCCACATGGCGGTTGAACCCCACCTTCAGCTCCACCTCCTGATAGCGCCCCTGATCGCGGGGGGTGTTGACCCGGAACTTCCCCATGAAGTCCCGCGTGTGGAAGCCGGTGCCCCCTCCCCCCTCCAGCTCCTTGAAGCCGTCGGTACGAAGCTGGTACCCCTCCAGCACCCACCCCGTCCGCTCTCCCGAGTCCCCGACCCGGAGGTGCGTCCGGAGGGTGGCGTCGCCTCCCCCCGCCACCTCGGCGAACCAGCTACGCCCTTCCGGGATTGTGCTGGAGATGAGGTTCACCGCCCCGCCGAGGGTCCGGGGGCCGTAGCGCACCTGGCTCGCCCCCTTCCTCACCTCGATCCCCTCCATGCGCCCGGCGGTGGGGAAGTAGTAGGCCGCCGGGGCGGCGTAGGGGGCGGGGGCAATGAGGACCCCATCCTCCATGAGGGTGACGTTCCCGGTCCGCTCGGCACCGGCTCCGCGGAGCCCGATGTGGGGGCGGCTCCCGTACCCCTCCTCGTCCTGCACATTCACTCCCGGGACCATGCGGAGCATGTCGTGGATATTCCCGAAAGGGAGGTTGAGGGTGGCGAGGTCCTCCTTGGAGATGAGGAAGGCCGAGCCGGGGACGGTGCCGGCGCTCAGCGGATCTCCCACCATTCGCGTGCGCTCCAGGAGGATGGAGAGGGGATCCAGCTCCACCGCCCTCTGCTCCATCCGGATCTCGATGCGGTGCGTCCCGCCGGCATTCACCTCCACCACCTGCTCCACCGGGGCGAAGCCGATGCGGGTGAAGCGAAGGGTGACGCTCCCGGTCTGCACCGGGAGGCTGGCGAGGAAGAAGACTCCGCGGGCGTTGGTGGTGGCGTGGGTTCGATCTCCTTCCACCGCCACCGAAACCCCCGGGACGGGGAGCCCCGCGTCGGCGGTGAGGACGGTCCCGGTGAGGCGGACCACCGGAGGATCGGGCTCATTGGCCTCAAGGGTTCCACCGGTGGGAGAGAGAAGGAAGAGGGCGAAAAGGAGGGCAGGTGGAATGCGGTTTATCGACATGATGGCCAGGTGGGTCCTGTATCAGGCGGGTGCGGTCGGTGGGTGCCGTGATCCGGAGGGCGCCGGTTCGGCATCTCGACATGGAAGGAAGATGATGTTGAGAATCATTCTCAACACTCCGCCAACGTAGGTGCCCCCTCTCCCAAGGTCAAGGGCGCAGATCACCGAACTCCTCCCCTATGGCGAAAAATTCGATACGTTATTGTGCCGACTTACCGGGGCCTGATCCGCCCTCAACCGCCCGCTCATCCTGGACCGATGTCCATTTCCACGCTTTTCGACGGGTACAACGCCGGGTACGTGCAGGAGCTGTACGAGCGTTTCTCCCGCAACCCCGACTCCGTCCCCGCCGATTGGAAGACGCTCTTCTCCGAGAATCTGGCGGAGCTGGTTGCCGAGGGGTTCATCACCCCCGACGGGCCCCCGCCCGCCGGCTTCGGGTGGTTCGCACCGACTCCGGCTCCCGCCTCTCCCCCGCCTGCGCCCACCGCAGCACCCCCGGGAGAGGTTGCCCCTCCGCACCCGGTGTCGTCGCCGGAGGCGGATCAGTCCCGTCGGCTCCTCCCCCTCATGGCGCGGGCGGCGGGCCTCATCCAGGCCTTCCGGGATCACGGTCACCAGCTCGCCCGGATCGATCCGCTGGGGAGCGATCCGCCGGGACACCCCCAGCTCGACCCCGAGTTCTTCGGGACCCGCCTCGAAGATCTGGAGGAGATCCCCGCATCTCTCATCCTGGAGGATGGGGGTGACGAGCCCCTCACCCAGACGCTGGCCCGCCTGAGGGCCATCTACTGCGGCTCCATCGGCTATCAGTTCGAGCATCTGGAAGACCCGCACAAGGTCCGCTGGCTCTGGAGCGAGGTGGAGTCGGAGCGCCACTCCCAGCCCCTCCCCGCCGAGGAGAAGGTTCGCCTTCTGGCCCGCCTCTCTCAGGTCGAGGGGCTGGAGCGCTTCCTGCATCGGGCCTATCTCGGGCAGAAGCGGTTCTCCATCGAGGGGACCGACATGATGCTCCCCATGCTGGACCTGGCCATCGAGGAGGCGGCCAGGGAGGGGGCGAACAGGGTGGTGCTGGGGATGGCCCACCGGGGGCGCCTCAACGTCCTGGCCCACATCGTCGGAACTCAGCACGAGGCGCTCCTCCGGGAGTTCGAGGGAGCGCAGCACCAGGAGGGAACCCCCATCACCGTGAGCGCGGGGACCGGGGACGTGAAGTACCACCATGGAGCTCGGGGAACCTTCCCCCTCCGGAATGGCGGCGGAGTCGAGATCCGCCTCGCCCCGAACCCGAGCCATCTGGAGTTCGTGAACCCGGTGGTGGGGGGGATGGCGCGAGCCTATCAGTACTCCGGAAACGAGGCCGACGCGACGCTGGACCCGAGTTCGGTGGTCCCCATCCTCATCCATGGGGACGCCGCCTTCGCCGGAGAGGGGATCGTCGCCGAGTCCCTCAACCTGGCCCGTCTCCGCGCCTACACGGTGGGGGGGACGGTCCACATCATCGCCAACAATCAGGTGGGGTTCACCACGGACCCGGAGGATGGGCGCTCGACGCGCTACGCCTCGGACGTGGCCAAGGGGTACGACATCCCCATCCTCCATGTAAATGCCGACGATCCGGAGGCGTGCCTCGCCGCCATCCGCCTGGGAATGGCCTACCGGTCCCGCTTCCACGACGACATCGTCATCGACCTGGTGGGGTATCGCCGTCACGGTCACAACGAGGGCGACGAGCCCTCCTACACCCAGCCGGCCCTTTACCAGAAGATCGCGGAGCACCCCTCCGTCCGAACCCTCTGGGCGGAGCGTCTTGTTCTCGACGGTGTCCTCTCCGAGGAGGAGGCCAGGGCGCTGGACGACGAGGTCGTCGAGGGGCTGCGAGAGGCGCAGAACCGGGTGAAGGCGGAGAAGGAGGGGCAGAACGGCGACCCTCTCCCCCCTCCCTCCTCCGAGCCCGAGCCCATCGAGGTGGACACCCAGGTGGAGCTGGACCGGCTGGAGCGGATCAACACCGCCGCCCTCGCCACACCCGAGGGCTTCACCATCCACCCCAAGCTCCGGAAGCAGTTGGAGCGGCGAGAAGAGGACTTCGGCGCCGACACGCGGATGGACTGGGCGCACGCCGAAGCGCTGGCGCTGGGATCGCTCCTGGAAGAGGGAGTTCCCATCCGGTTCACCGGGCAGGACACCCAGCGGGGGACCTTCTCCCACCGCCACCTGGTCCTCCACGATGCTGAAACGGGTGAGCGGGTCACCCCTCTCGCCGGATTCGGTAAGGCCCGCTTCGAGATCCACAACTCGGCGCTCTCCGAGGCGGCGGCACTGGGGTTCGAGTACGGATTTTCCGTGGTATCGGGGACCGAACTCGTCCTCTGGGAAGCCCAGTTCGGGGACTTCGTGAATGTGGCCCAGGTTATCCTGGACCAGTTCATGGCCTCGGGGCGGACCAAGTGGGGGCAGCTCTCCCGCCTCACCCTCCTCCTCCCCCATGGGTACGAGGGGCAGGGTCCCGAACACTCCTCGGCCCGGCTGGAGCGGTTCCTCCAGCTCTGCGCCGAGGACAACCTCCGGGTGGCCTACCCCACCACCCCCGCCCAGTACTTCCACCTCCTTCGCAGGCAGGCGCTCGGCACCCCGCAGCGCCCGCTGGTGGTCATGTCGCCCAAGTCACTCCTTCGCCACCCGCGGGCCAGTTCGGCGGTGGGTGAGCTGGTGAAGGGCGGCTTCCGGACCGTGCTCCCCGACCCGGTGACCGAGGGGAGGGAGGAGGGGGTTGAGCGCCTGATCCTCACCTCGGGGAAGTTCTACTACGACCTGCTCACCGCGGAGGGCCGGGACGAGATGGAGAGTGTTTCGGTGGCCCGCGTGGAGCAGCTCTACCCCTTCCCGGCGGAGGAGCTGGAGACGCTGGTGGCTCGGTATCCCAACACGAAGGAGGTGGTCTGGGCCCAGGAGGAGCCCCGGAACATGGGTGCCCTCTCCTACGTGGGGCCTCGCCTCCGGGCCGTGGTCCCCAGACAGATTCCGCTCCGGCACGTCGCCCGCCCCGAGCGGGCCAGCCCCGCCGAGGGGAAGCTCAAGTCCCACGACGCCAAGCAGCAGAAGTTGATCCGGGAAGCGCTCTTCAACGAATCCTGAGGGCGGAGGGGGCGGTGGTTCAGGTCACCGCCCCCCCGCAGCTCGACCCGGCGCCGGCGGTGCACCCGAAGCAGTGGGGGCCCACCACGATCTCCCGCCCCTCCAGGAGCGCCCGGTCGAAGTCCAGGATGCTCTCCGGAGCCCCCGCGCCCACCGGGAGCTCCAGCATCTGGTTGAAGTCGCAGTCGTAGAGCCGCCCGTCCCACCCCACCGAAAGGGTGTTCCGGCACATGACGGCGGCCGCCGCCGCCGGGTTGAAGGCGTTCACGAGGCGGGTCATGTACTCCTCCAGATTCCCGCTCTCGATGAGGTACTCGAGGAAGCGGCTGATGGGGAGGTTCGTGATGGTGAAGAGGCTCGTGAACTCGATCCCGAATCGTCGCCGCAGCTCCGACCGCCACCGGGCCTCCAGCGCCCCCTGATCCCCGGGGAGGAAGGCGCCCACCGGGTTCGTGACCAGGTTCAGGACGAGCCCGGTCTCCGGGTGCCCGTACCCCAGCTCATTGAACTCGAGGAGCGCCTCGATGGAGTCGCGGAAGACCCCATCACCCCGCTGGGCATCGGTCTGCCCCTCCTTGAAGTAGGGGAGGGACGCCGTCACCTCCACCCGATGTTCGGCCAGGAAAGCGGGGAGGTACCGGTAGTTGGGGAGACGGGTGATGGTGAGGTTGCACCGGTCGATGACCCTCCGGTTCAGCGCCGAGGCTCGCTCCACCATCTCATTGAACCGTTTGTGGAGCTCCGGCGCTCCGCCGGTGATGTCCAGGGTGGGGATGTCCGTCCCCTCCAGCACGCTCAGGCAGGCGTTCACCACCTCGTCGGACATCATCTCGGTACGATCGGGACCCGCGTCCACATGGCAGTGTCGGCAGCTCTGATTGCACTTCTTCCCCACATTCACCTGGAGGATCTCGATCCCGGTGGGGTGAAAGGGGAAGAGCCCCGAGTCCAGGAGCGCCCCCTCGAAGGAGCGCTCCATGGGCACCTCCGCCAGCACCTCCTGCTGGACCTCTCCGGAAGCGAGGGCATCCCCCCGCTTCCGGAGAGTGGGGAGAACGCGGGAAGACACCGGCATCACATCCCCAGTTTTTCGAGGTGATTTCGCATCTGCACCCCGTGGACCAGCGAAGCCCCACCCCGGATGGCGGCCGCCACATGGACCGCTTCGGTGATCTCCTCGGCGTCGGAGCCGTTCTCCAGGCACCCCGAGGTCCATGCATCGATGCAGTACGGGCACTGGACGGCGTGGGACACCGCCACGGCGATGAGCGCCTTCTCCCGAACGGTAAGAGCCCCCTCCTCGAAGACCTTCCCGTACCAGGAGAAGAAGGCGTCTGCCAGTTCGGGGGCTTCCTTCCCGATCTCGGGGAATCGCTTCAGATCGGCGGGGGCGTAGTAGCTGTCGGACATTCGCTGTCGTGCTCCGGCGGATGGTGGAGAGATGGGAGGGTCGCGAACCGCGCTCCTCGGTGAATCCCCGGGATGGATCCGCGGTTCCTCCCCGGTTTTCCGGCGTCGCGGAGGTCAGGCACCGGCGATTCGCCGGGCCGACTCCGCCGCCTCCCGGAGGACCTCCTCGTCGTCACACACCTCGACCTTCCGGTCGTACATGAGGACCTTTCCGTCACAGATCGTGGTGTGCACGTGGGAAGCGTTGGCGGCGTAGAGGAGGGTGGACACGGGATCGTGGATGGGCTGGGTGGCGGCGGCGGAGAGATCCACGAGAATGAGGTCGGCGGGTGCTCCCTCCTCCACCCTCCCGGTACCCAACCCGAAGGCTTGCGCCGCCTCGGTGGTGGCCATGGCCAGCGCCTCCCGGGCGTTCAGTACGGTGGCGTCCGCGGTTCGGTGCTTCTCGAGGAGAGCGGCCACCTTCAACTCTTCCAGCAGGTCGAGATTGTTGTTGGATGCCGCACCGTCGGTGCCGATGACCACCCGGACTCCGGCGGCGCGGGCCTCCCGCCACGGGAAGATCCCCCCGGTGGCCAGCTTGAGATTCGAGACGGGGTTCGTCACGATGGTCGCCCCGGCGCTCCCCAGCAACTCCAGTTCCGAGGGGTCGAGGAACTGGCCGTGGGCGGCCACCAGATGCGGCCCCACGAGCCCCACCCGCGCCAGGAGGTGGGCCGGGCGAACCCCATGTTCGGCGAGACATCGCTCCACCTCGCCACCGGTCTCGGAGAGGTGGGTATGCACCAGGAGGCCATGGTCCGAGGCCATCCCCGCGATCCACTCCAGGTCGGGGATCGATACGGTGTAGATGGCGTGGGGAGCCAGGGTGAGTCCCACCAGCCCCGAAGGATCGGAGGTGCGGGCCTCCTCCAGGGCCTCCGTCATGGCCCCCTTCATGGCCCCGAGGAAAGCCGGGTCCCCGATGTCCATGAGGGGAGCGGCCACCAGCGCCCGGAGTCCCATCTCCCGAGCCGCCCGGACGATGGGTTCTCGGGGCCAGTACATCTCGTTCAGGAAGGTGGTCCCCCCCCGGATCATCTCCAGCATCCCCAGGCGAGCCCCCCGGTACACGTCCTCGGGGGTCATCCGCCCCTCGGCCGGCCAGATCCGGGTCTGGAGCCACTCCATGAGGGGGAGGTCCTCCCCGTACCCACGGAGAAGGACCATGGCCACATGGGTGTGACCGTTCCGGAGGGAGGGGAAGAGATGGAGACCGCCGGCGTCGATGACCCGATTCGCCGGTGGGGGCGTCCCTTCCCTGGAACGCTCGGCTTCGATGCGGGAGATCGTTCCCCCCTCCACCAGGATGGTGTGGGGTTCCCCATGTAGGATTGCGTGCTCGATCCGAAGGCTCATGGACTCCCTGAACCGCCGGACTGCCGGAGGAGTTCCCGGATCAGCCTTTGAGCCAACCCCCGATTCAGCTTCTGTCGACGCCGGAAGGACTCGAGGGTGAGGGGCTCCTTCCCGACTCCGTTCGCCCAGTTGTCCACGATGGCCAGGATGGCGTAGCGGAGCCCCCGTTCCTGGAAGAGGGTGGCCTCCGACGCCGCCGTCATCCCGACGACGGTGGCGTCTCTCGCCAGCGAGCGGATCTCGGCCCGGGTTTCGAAGCGGGGGCCGGTGGTCTCGGCGTACACCCCGCCATCTACCACCCCCTCTTCAACCCCTGCGCCACGCGCCACCTCCAGAAGGAGGGTGCGGAGCCCCGCATCGAGTTCGGGAACGATGTGAAGGTAGTCGTCCCCGGCGAAGGTGGGAGGAGGGTGCCGCGAGAGGTAGTCGTCGGGGATCACCACCTTCCCCGGCGCGGGCTCTTCCGCCAACGCCCCCACGGAGGCGAAACCCACCACCTCCCGAACGCCGAGTGCCTGAAAGGCCAGTACGTGGGCATGATGGGGGATCCGATGGGGGGGGCGATACGCCGATTCCCCGTGCCTCTGGAGGTAGATGCATCCCGGTCCCCGCCGGAGGTGCGCCACGCCTCGCTCCGTCTCCACCGGGAAGGGGTCGGACACCCCTTCGATCCCATCCAGGAGGGTGCTCCCTCCGATGATTCCAAGGGGAGGACGATCTGGGGCCGGTGCCAGGGGTTGGGCGGCGCTTTCCTTGTCGGCAGGGGGTGGCGCGGAAGGGTCCATCGACATGGGTCGCTTCGCGAAGTCCGGGTCGAGATACGCGGAGAACGGGACCCGGACGGTAGGCCCCTGCGGGAGAGGGAGCAAGGCACCCTCGTCGACTCTACGAAAGCCGCCGGAAAAACTCTGATTGTCCGCTCCTTCCCGGCTCCGTACCTTGGATGGGCGGTAGCATACAGGACCCTCTCTCCGGCCCGGTCCCGTGCCCATCCTGACTCCCCGCCTCGCCGCGCTCGTCGCCTTCGTGGGCAGCTTTGCCCTCTCGGGGCTTGCGGTCTGGTGGGTCGAAACGGCGGACATGTTCCGACAACGGGAACAGGTCCAGGCCGTGGCCCGGGACCGGGTGCGTGCGTTGGGGGGGGTGGTGGAACGCTCCCTCACCGCTTCGTACGCACTGGCCGCCCTGGTCCGCCAGGGAGGCGGTGAGATCGCCGACTTCGATGCGGTAGCCGGGGAGATGCTCCAGTACTACCCATCGGTCTCGGTGCTGGCGCTCTCACCCGGAGGGGTGATCCGCCAGACGGCCCCCCTGGACGAGAACCGGGCCTCCCTCGGCTTTGACCAGTTCGCCGACCCCATCCAGGGAGAGGAGGCCCGTCGCGCCCGGGATTCCGGCGTTCTGACGCTGGCCGGTCCGCTCGAACTGGTACAGGGCGGGCTCGGGGTGGTGGGACGGCTCCCGGTCTTCCTGGACGACCCGGAAGCCGATGCCCCGACCTTCTGGGGGCTGGTCAACGTGGTCATTCCGGCGGACCGGGTCCTGGACGAAGCGGGCCTCGACGAATTTGTGGAACGGGGCATCGACTACGAACTCTGGCGCCTCGATCCCAATTCTGGGGAGCGAACGGTGATCTCCCGCCAGGGTGCTTCTCCCCTTCCCAACCCCGTATCCGAGGGAGTCGAACTCCCGAACGGCACCTGGACGCTGAGCGCGGCTCCCGCGGGAGGATGGGGACCGGCCGGAACCCTCCTTCGTCGTCTTTCCGCTTCGCTCCTCATCTCCCTTCTGGTTGGGTGGGTGGTTCACCTCCTCGTGGTGCTCCGATCTCATCAGAGCCGACTCGAAGAGGAGGTGGAGGAGCGAACCACGGAAATCCGGGAGGCTCGGAACCAGCTCGAGGCCATGCTCGCCGCCATCCCGGACCTCCTCTTCGAGATGGATTCCGACGGAACGTACCTCGCTCTTCACGCCGCCCGGGATGAACTTCTGGTCGCCTCTCGCGACGCCCTGGTAGGAAGCAACATCAATGACCGCCTCCCCCCCGACGTGGTTTTCGAGGTCAGATCGGCCATCCTCGAGGCGGAAGCCCAGGGATGGTCCGTGGGTCGGCAGTACCCTCTCGATCTACCCGTGGGTCGCCGGTGGTTCGAAATCTCCGTTTCACGGAAGCCCGCGCTGAAGGCCGAGAGGCCGACGTACATGGTTCTCGCTCGAGACGTCACCGCCCGCAAAGCCGCCGACGAGGCCCTCCGGGAATCGGAAGCCCGCTACCTCCAGGCGCAGAAGCTCGAGAGCATCGGGCGTCTTGCAGGGGGAGTCGCCCACGACTTCAACAACCTTCTCACCATCATTCGGGGGGCGGCCGACCTCGTCTCGGACGCCATCCCCCGTGACCATGAGGCCCATGAAGATCTGGCGCAGATTCGTCTTTCGGCGGAGCGGGGCGCGGCGCTCACCCAACAGCTCCTGGGAACCAGCTCACAACAGGTCGTCCGGCCCATTCCGCTGGAGCTGAACCAGGTCGTCGGGGAGTTTCTGGACCTCATCCGCCGGATGATCGGACCGGACATTCGGGTGGTTTCCGCATTCTCCGACACTCCCGCATGGATCCGATCGGATCGAAACCAGCTCTCGCAGGTGTTCCTGAACCTGGCCACCAACGCCCGGGACGCCATGCCGGACGGCGGAACGCTGACACTGGAAATCCGCACCTTCGCCACCGGGCCTCCATCGTCACACGACTCCCTCCCGGAAAACCACGATGAGGGTTCGTGGGTCTGCCTCCGGATCTCCGACACCGGCGTGGGGATCCCGCCGGACGCACTCGATCGGGTCTTCGAGCCCTTCTTCACCACCAAGGCGCAGGGGCAGGGCACCGGACTCGGGCTCGCCACGGTATTCGGGATCGTGCGGCAGAGCGGGGGGGAGATCCAGGTGGACAGTGCTCCCGGGGTGGGCACTCGCTTCGACCTCTGGTTCCCCGCCCTCGATGTGCCGGAGAGTTCCGTATCCGGGGGTACGGAGGGGGTGGAAGGCCCCGTACCCCTCACTCCCCCCACCTCCGCCGAAACGGACTCGGGAGCCGGCCTCCCCCTTGCCTCCCTGTCACCGGACGGCGCCGGCACGCCCCGGAACGTTCTCCTGGTGGAGGATGAGCCTGCCATCCTCCGAATGGCCAGGCAAGCGCTGGAACGAGAAGGGTTTCGGGTCCTATCGGCACCGACGGGCGAAGAGGCGCTCACCCTCCTCGACTCGGCCCCCTTCTTTGTCCCCGACGCTCTCGTAACCGATGTTGTCATGCCGGGGGTGAATGGCGTGGAGCTGGCTACCATCCTCAGGGAGGGGCGAGCCGCCTCGCCGCCCTGGCCCCACATCCCCGTCCTCTTCACCTCCGGCTTTGCCGACCACCCGGTGTTGCAGGGAGATGGGTTGCCCCCGGGATCGGCGTTCCTCTCCAAGCCGTACGCCGCCCGGAACCTCGTGGCCAAACTTCGTGAGCTCATCGATTCTCCCGAAGAATCCAAATCCGACCCCTCGCCCCCCCTCGACTGAGCCAGATGCCCGACCCCGTACCCTTCCCCATTCGCCTGGACCGCCCCCTCGCCTTCTTCGACCTGGAAACCACCGGCCTCCGGGTCGGGGAGGACCGAATCATCGAACTGGCGGTGATCCGGCTCGCCCCGGGAGGGGATGTCATGGAACGGGTGCGGCGCTTCAACCCCGGAATCCCCATCCCCCAGGAGGCGTCGGCAGTCCATGGGATCACCGACGCCGATGTGGCGGACGAGCCCCCCTTCACCTCCTATGCGCGAAGCCTGGCGCAACTCCTCGAACCCTGCGACCTGGCGGGGTTCAACGTGCGGCGCTTCGATCTCCCCATGCTCCTCTCGGAGTTCCAGCGGGCGGGGGTCTCCTTTGACCCGAAGGCCCGGCGGGTCATCGACATGCAGATGATCTTCCACCGGGAAGAGCCGAGGGACCTGTCGGCCGCCGTCCGCTTCTACCTGGGGAGGGAGATGGAGGACGCCCACTCGGCCCTCGCCGACATCCGGGCCACCGCCGCCGTCCTGGCGGCCCAGCTCGAACGGTACCCGCACCTTCCCCGGGAGCTCGACGGACTCAACGACTACTGCGACGAAATTCGCCCCTTCGAAACCGAGGTGGATCGCTGGTTCGAGTCCACCGCCGAAGGGTCTCTCCTCTTCCGCCGGGGGAAACACCGGGGGCGTTCCCTCGCCGAGGTGGCCTCCACCGAGCGGGACTACCTCCAGTGGATGCTGGGGACGGAAGACATGGACGAGGGGGTCAAGGAGGTGGTGCGGGAGGCGCTGACGGCGGCCAACTGAAGCACAGTCGTCGTCACCCTCCCACCCCCGCCCTGTACCGCTCAAGGAGGTGCCGGAAGAGGGGCCCGGGGCGCCCCGACCCCACCACCCCCCCCTCCAACCGCACCACGGGAACGAGCTCCCGAAGCGATGAGCTGAGGAAGATCTCGTCGGCGACCGCCGCCTCTTCGAGGGAGACCCCCTCCTCCCGTACCGGCACCCCCTCTTCCCGGAGCAGCCCCAGGAGCACCCCCCGGGTCACCCCCGCCAGCGCTCCCGAAGAGCGACCCGGCGCCGCCACCCTACCACCGGTCACTACGAAGAGGTTGGAGGCGCTCCCCTCGGCGAGGAGCCCCCGGGTGTTCCGGAGGATCGCCTCGTCGGCGCCTCTCTCCCGGGCCTCCCGGAGCGCCTGGATGTGCTCCAGGTATCCCACCTTCTTGAGTCCCGCCGTGAGGGCTTCCTCATCGACCCTCCCTGCCAGGACGGCGGTGAGCCCCCGTGTATACCACTCCGGGTCGGGAGCCCAGGAGTGGAGCTGTACCACCAGGGTAGGGGGGGAAGCGGGGTCGGGGAGAAGGCCGGAGCCCATCCCCCGGGAGAGGGTGATGCGAAGAGCTCCGTCGTTCCCCTCCCACTCCCGCACCGCCTGGTCTACCGTGTCCGGCAGCTCCTCCGGAATGGGGATCCCCACTGTGCGGGCTCCCCGACGAAGCCGCTCCAGGTGCTCGGGTAGGAGGTGGGTGCGCCCCCCGTAGACGCGGACGGTTTCGAAGAGGGCATCCCCCAGGAGAAACCCGCGATCCCGGGAAGAGAGGGCTTCCGGAACGGATCGGAACCCCCCGGCGCCGGTGCCCCCGGTCATGGCACCCCCTCGGGTGAAGCCGCCACAGGAGTGGGGACCGCCAGCGCCAGGAAGTTGGCGAAGATCCGCTCTCCCCCCTCGGTGAGGATGGACTCGGGGTGGAACTGGACTCCCCAGATGGGGCGTTCCCGGTGGCGGAGCGCCATGATCTCCCCCTCCGCCGTCCACCCCTCCGCCACCAGCCCATCGGGGAGTCCGGCCTCCGACACGGCCAGCGAATGGTACCGCCCTGCCGGGAAGGGAGAGGGGAGCCCCGCCAGGATCCCCTCCCCGCGATGAAACACCGGGGTCGCTCCTCCATGAAGGGGGGACCGGCTTCGCGTCACCTCTCCCCCGAAGGCCGCGGCCACTACCTGGTGCCCGAGGCAGATCCCCAGGACCGGGGTCGCAATGGGGAGCCTCCGCACCACCTCCACCGAGATTCCGGCTTCCGTGGGCGTGCAGGGCCCGGGGGAGATGACCACCGCGTCGGGGGCGAAACCCAGCGCCTCCTCCACCGACAGGGTGTCGCTCCGGACCACCCGCACCTCCCCACCACCCCCTCGCCTCAGATAGCGCGCCACGTTGTGGACGAAGGAGTCCCGGTTGTCCAGCACGAGGATCACGCCGCCCCTCCCACCGCCCGGAGGAAGGCCGCCGCCTTCGCCTCCGTCTCATCCCACTCCTGCGCCGGGTCCGAGGCCAGGGTGATCCCCCCGCCGGTTCCGTAGTGCGCCCACCCATCCCGCAGGATGGCGGTTCGAATGGCGATGGAGAGCTCGGCATCGCCATGGAACCCGAAAATCCCCAGCGCCCCGGTATAGAGGTGGCGGCGGTGGGGCTCGAGTTCCCTCAAAATCTCCATGGCCCGGATCTTCGGTGCACCGGTGATGGAGCCGCCCGGGAATGTGGCCGCGAGGAGTTCCACCGGACCCACTCCCTCCCGGAGCCGCCCCGTCACGGAGGAAACCAGGTGGTGGACGGTGGGGTGGGATTCCACCTCCACCAGTCGGGGCACCTGCACCGAATCGTCCTCACAGACCCTCGAGAGGTCGTTCCGGAGAAGGTCCACGATCATGACGTTTTCGGCCCGATCCTTCTCGCTCCCACGAAGCCCTTCCCGGTACGCCAGATCGGCGGCCTCGTCCCGCCCCCTCGGCGCCGTCCCCTTGATGGGGCGGGTCTCCACCCCGCGTCCCCGAAGGGAGAGGAAGGACTCGGGGGAGATGGAGGCCACCGCGAACCCATCCCCCTGGAGGAAGGCCCCGTACGGCGCCGGACTCTCGGCGGAAAGGCGCTCGTAGAGCTCCACCCCGTCCACCCCTGTAGGAAGCGAGATGCGCCGGGTGAGGTTCGCCTGGAAGAGGTCGCCGGCCAGGATGTACTCCCGGATCCGCTCCACTCCCGCCATGAACCCCGCCCGGTCCAGCGACGGGAGGATGGGGATCCGAGGCTCCGCCGTCTCCGGCATCCCATCCGGGGAACCGGCACCTCCCACCCCCTCAGCCAACCACCCCTCCACCTCATCGAACCACCGATCCGGCCCACCTGGCCGTGCATCCGGAAAAGGGGTCGCCGCCAGGCACCCTCCAGGGAAATCGGGGGTCCAGAGGAGAGCCCAATCGTGGATCCCGAACCAGGCGTCGGGAACTCCCAGATCATCAGGCTGCGCCGGGGGGAGCAACTCCAGGTGGTCTCCGGCCTCGTACCCGATGTATCCGATGACGCCCCCGGCGAAGGGGATCCCCGGCGGGGGGGGAGCGGACCTCCGGTGTCGAAGAACCGTCGCCAGCTCCGCGAAGGGATCCGCCCCGCTCCCGGCGGGCGCGCCCACCACCGCAATGGGGTCGGAGGTGATGAGGGAAAACCCGGCCCCCTCCCCCGCGCTCTCCAGGAGGGCAAGCCCGGGACGCCGGCGAAGGCCGCGAAGGGCCTGGCGGGGCGAGAGGGGGGACGCGAGCGGACGAAGGCCGGGGGATGTCACGAACCCATCCTCCGGAAACGGCCATGCCGCGCCCACGTCGTCACCCTTTTCCCACAGCACCCTCCGGCTATCTTCCACCCGACGGGGCACCCTCCATCCCTCCATCCCCTCGCACCATGCTCACCGGACTTCTCCACGCTCATTCGGGCCTCCGCTACCTCGTGCTCCTGGCCGGGGTGGTCGCTCTCCTCTACGCCCTCTATGGAGTCGCAGGAAAGCGGCCCTACGACAAGGGGATGCGGATCACCGCCTCCGCCTTCGGCGGACTCCTCCACCTCCAGATCCTCCTGGGATTCGTGCTCCTGGTGTCGGGCGTGTTCCACGCCGCCCTCATCGGGCACATCTTCATGATGCTGGCGGCGGCGGCGGTGGCCCAGATCCCGGTGTCGGTGCAGAAGCGGCGCCCTCCGGAGGAGCGGAGCTACCTCCCCCACCTCGTCGCAACCGCCGTGGCTCTCCTCCTCATCTGGGGCGGAGTGGCCTCCATCGGGCGGGGGCTTTTCCAGGCCTCCTTCTTCTGAGCGGGTAAAGGGCGGGCGGGATGGGAGCGGACGGGGATCTCCGGGAGGATGGGCCCGCACCCCGTCCCCTTTCGGAGCACCCCCTCCCGCCGGAATCTCCCGACCCCGGTCCCCTCGCCCTCGTCATGGGCGGCGGCGGAGCGAGGGCCGCGTATCAGGTGGGGTTCCTCCGCGCCCTCGCGCGACAACATCCGGAGCTCGAGATCCCCATCATCACCGGGGTTTCCGCGGGAGCCATCAACGCAGTGCACCTTGCCGCGCATCTGGGGAACTTCTCGGAAGCCGTGGAAGATCTCCGGACCCTCTGGCTCTCCCTCACGGTGGATCGGGTTTTCCGGGTGGATTCCCGCTCCCTGGTGGTCAACCTGGTCCGTTCCGCCTTTCAGCTCATTTCGGGGGGGCTCGCTCCGGGAGGGGCCTTCCGGAGCCTGGTGGACACGGAGCCGCTGGCTCAATTCCTGGCGCAGGCCCTCCACACCTCGCCCGACGGGGTGATCCCCGGAATCGACGAAAAGATGGCCTCCGGTCGCCTTCGCGCCCTCGCCATCTCCACCTCGTCATACTCCACCGGGCAGTCGGTGACCTGGATCCAGGGAGACAGGGTGGAGGAGTGGGAACGCCCCCAACGCCGCGCCCGGCGCACCCGCATGACCATTCCCCACGTCATGGCCTCCGCATCCCTCCCCCTCTTCTTCCCCGCCATCCAGGTGGGAGGGGAGTGGTACGGAGACGGAGGGATCCGCCTCGCCGCCCCCCTCTCCCCGGCGCTCCACCTGGGGGCGGAGCGCATCCTCTCCATCTCCACCCGTTTCGATCGGATGCAACGGGAGGCAGAGCGCCCCATGATCCATGGCTACCCACCGCCGGCTCAGGTTCTGGGTGCTCTCATGAACTCCATCTTCCTCGACCTCCTGGACCAGGATGCTTGGAGAGTGGAGACGCTGAACCGCCTCCTCACCCACCTTCCCGACGAGGCGCGAGGGGACCTCCGGGTGGTGCGTCTCCTGACCCTCCGCCCTTCGCTGGACCTGGGCGCCCGGGCCGGTCGGTTCGAACTGGAACTTCCCGGGCTCTTCCGCTTCCTCCTCCGGGGGTTGGGAACCCGGGAAACCCGGAGCCCCGATGTCCTCTCCTTCGTCATGTTCCAACCCGGGTATCTGGCGTACCTCATGAGGTTGGGCGAAAAAGACGGGGAGGCGCGGATGGGTGAGGTGGAGGCGCTCCTCGCGGGGACCCCTCCCGGGGGGGAAGGGGAGCTGGTGGAGCCTACTGGACCCCACTTCAGAACGCGCCGACATTAGAGGGGTAGGAAACCTCCCGTCGGACCCCTGCCGAGGATGTTCCCATGTCGTCCAAACCCGTCACGACCCACGCCTCAGAGCTGGAGGCCCGCGAAGTCGCCGAAGCAAGCCGTGAGGCACAGTGGGAGCAGGAAAGCTTCATGCGCCTCCTCTTCGAGGGGAGCTTCCGCCTGAACCTCATCCACCCGCACCCCGAACCCGACCAGGCCCGCGAGGCGGAGAGTGAGGCCTTCCTGAAGAAGGTGGAGGCCTTCGCCAGGGAGCACATCGACGGAGACGCCATCGACCGGGAGGGGCATGTCCCGGAAGAGGTGCTGGACGGGCTCCGGGAGATCGGGGCCTTCGGGATCAAGATCCCCAAGGAATACGGGGGACTCGGTCTCTCCCAGGTAACGTACAACCGGGCCCTCGCCTACGTGGCTTCCCGGTGCGGCTCCACCGGCGCCTTCCTCTCCGCGCACCAGTCCATCGGGGTCCCGCAGCCCCTCACCATGTTCGGGACGGAGGAGCAGAAGCGGAAGTTCCTCCCCCGGCTCGCGAAGGGAGCGCTTTCCGCCTTTGCCCTCACCGAGATGGAGGCGGGGTCGGACCCGGCCAACATGACCACCACCGCGGTCCCCTCCGACGACGGGAAGGAGTGGATCCTCAATGGTGAAAAGCTCTGGTGCACCAACGGCCCGCGCGCCGAGATCATGGTGGTCATGGCGCGCACCCCGGCTCGGGAGGGGGTCCGGGGAAAGCGGCCCATCACCGCCTTCATCGTCGAAGCCGATTCCCCAGGTGTGGAGGTGGTGCACGAGTCCACCTTCATGGGGCTCCGTGGGATCTCCAACGGGGTCATCCGCTTCACCGACGTTCGGGTCCCCGCCGAAAACATTCTCTGGGGTGAGGGACAGGGGCTGAAGCTGGCCCTTGTCACCCTGAACACGGGCCGCCTCTCTCTCCCGGCCTTCTGCGCCGCCGCCGGAAAGGGGTGCCTGGAGATGTCGCGGGACTGGGCCGCCACCCGCACCCAGTGGGGACAGCCGGTGGGGAAACACGACGCGGTGGCCCAGATGCTCGGCCGAATGGCCGCCGAGACCTTCGCCATGGAGGCGGGGGTGGAGTTGGCCGGAGCCATGTCGGACGCCAAGCGATTCGACATTCGACTGGAGGCCGCCATCGCCAAGATGTGGCACACGGAGTCGGCGTGGCGAATCGTGAACGACGCACTCCAGATCCGGGGTGGGCGGGGGTACGAAACGGTGGAATCCCTCCACGCCAGAGGAGAACGCCCCATGCCCATCGAACGGGCCATGAGGGACCTCCGCATCAACCTCATCTTCGAGGGCTCCTCGGAGATCATGCGCCTCTTCATCGCCCGGGAGGCGGTGGATACGCATCTGAAGGTGGCCGGCGACATGGTGGACCCCAGGGCCCCCACGGGGAAGCGGATCGCCGCGGCGCTCAGAGGCGGGCTACACTACGCCTGGTGGTACCCCACCCGGTGGCTTGGTTGGGGGATGTGGCCCCGGTACGGGGAATTCGGCCCCCTCGCCACCCATGTCCGCTACGTGGATCGCACCTCCCGGAAGCTGGCTCGCACCCTCTTCTACTGCATGATCCGCTTTGGTGCCGGACTGGAGAAGCGGCAGGCGGTCCTGGGGCGGTTGGTGGACATCGGCGCCGAACTCTTCATGATCACCGCCGCCTGCGTGCGGGCGAACATGCTGGTCCGGAAGAACCCCGACGACCGGAGCCCCATCGAATTGGCCGACACCTTCTCCCGGCAGGCCCGTCGGCGTGCCGCCGACTCCTTCCGGAAGGTCTTCCGAAATGACGACGTCCCCACCTACAAGGTGGCCAGGGGCGCCCTCGAGGGGCGTTACGCATGGCTGGAGGAGGGGGTCATCGGGCTCGACGCCCTCCCCGAGTCCATCACCCCTGCGTGGCGTCGGGCGGAAAGAGGGGTCGAGGCCGAAGGAGAGCCCCGGGAGCCGGCAAGCGCCGGAGCCTGAACTTCTCGCGACTGCGACGACCCGAGGCTCCCGGGCGGCGGCGTGGTTCCACACCGCGACCGCCTCGTGGAGCCCGGTCGAAGTTCACCGCCCCGTCAGAACCAGGTAGTCCCCCAGCCCGACCAGACCCGGAGGCGGCCCGACCTCCGGGTCCTCGACCGGTCGCGCCGCCACTACCAGAAAGCGGGTCCCCGGGCGGTAGTGGAGGAGCGCCTCCGGCGTCCCCGTCCCATTCTCCACATGGAATCCCCCGGCGAGGTGAAGGACGAGAGCCCCGGGGTGTGCGGAGAGCGCCCTCGCCACCGCCATCCCCATCCCGGCGTCCCATAGCGCCTGAGCCTGGAGCGCCGACTCACCCATCCCGTGCCCCCCCGCACCCGACATGAGGGCATCCCAGTCGGAGCGATAGGCGTCGGAAGGTTCAGGGTAGGGGAGGGGGGGGAGCCAGCGGAACGCCGCCTCGGGGAGCTCCGCCAGCGCGTCCCGCCCCAGCCGACTCACGCGATTTACATACCGGCGTGGAGCGTTGGCCGCCACCACGGGGAGGTCGTTCGCCCCCGCCAGCTCCACGGTGGGGCGGTAGTCCCGGGCGTAGTTTGGCCAGGGGCGAGCCCCCGCCAGGAAGTGATCCTCCGTGATATACCCTCCCAGGTACTCGTTCAGGAGCTCCTGCACGTCCCATTCGAACATCTCCAGGGAGAGGACGATGGGGCGGGGCTCCCTTCCCGCTTCCACCTGCCGGTCCCGCTCGGCAAGAAGCGCTTCCAGGAGGTCCCGCTGAAAGGCGTGGGTCCCCGCGTCGCCATGGCGTTCACCCACGAAGACCACCTCAGGGGAATCGGGCGAGGAGAGGAGGTGGGCGGCAAGGGCGGGGAGTTCGAGGGCGGCTCCGGATGAGTCGTAGAGGTGCCAGGAGGGGTCGGGGAGAAGCTCCACGGCGGGAGCAGGGGCAACGACCCCGCCTCCGTGGCCGGCGGGAGAGGTGCACCCTCCTGCCATGAAAGTCAGAACGAGGGCGGAGTGGAACGCCGTCGATCGGGAGATGAAGGGAGTGGTTCGGGCCATGGAGTGGTGCGGTGGAGCGGTTCGGGGAGGGTGCCGGGACCTCCCTCTCGCGAATACGGACGAGAGGGGTGCCGTACAGGGTACCTCTTCCCCCCGCTCATGGGTAGCTTCGTGGGTTATGTCGGAACCCATGAGCGGGCGCAGGGGCGCCCTTGCCCTCGCCTATACCAAGGTGCTCCTCACAGGGGCGCTCTGGGGCACCTCCGGCCCCTTCTCGGTGGCGCTGTACAGGATGGGAATCCCGCCGGAGAGCGTGGCGCTCCTCCGACCCGCCTCAGGCACCTTCTTTCTTCTCCTCTTCCTCCTGGCCATGCGGAAGAGTCTCCCGAAGGTGGGGCGCCGCCACCTCTGGGGGATGCTGGGGGTCGGCGGACTCCTGGTGGGGATCTTTCACTACGCCTACCAGATGTCCACGGTGGCGGTGGGAGTTCCGGCTACCGTCGCCCTCCTCTACTTGGCCCCCGCGGTGGTGGTGGGCGCCTCCGCCTTCCTCTTCCGGGAGCGAGTGACCCCCGCCAAAGCCCTCCTCGTGGCGGTGGCGGTGGGAGGGGTCTGGCTCACCGTTTTCGGCGCCCGGGGGGTGGATGTGGAGCTCTCCACCACGGGCATCCTCTGGGGGTGCGCCTGTGCCCTCGCGTACGGGAGCTATACCCTCTTCGGGAAGTACTACAGCGCCGGGATGGGCGCCCTTCTCCCCATCTTCTGGAGCACCCTGGGAGGAACGATCTTGGTGGGGGTGGTGCAACTCCTGGCCAGGGAGCCGATCGTCTTCCCTCCCACCCCTGCCGCTTGGGGGGTCCTCATGGCCTTCGGACTCCTCACCATGGCGGTGGGGGCCCTCCTCCTCTTCTCGGCCATGAAGACGCTGGAGGCCGGGCGAGCTGCCATCGGCACGACGGTGGAGCCGTTGGTGGCGGCTCTCCTGGCCATGCTCCTCCTGGACCAGACCCTCACCCCGTGGGGGTGGCTGGGGCTCGTCGTTCTGGTGGTGGGAGTCGCCGGAGCCTACCGCCTGGATGCCCCACGGGAGGTACCCCCGGGGGTGGGAATCAGTGGGCCTTCGGAAGGGTGATCACCACCTCTCCACCCCCCTCCTCCACATTCCCCACCTTCATCCGCCCGCCCTCCCCCTCCACCAGGGTGCGGGCATGGGTTAGACCCAGCCCCAGGGCATCGGCGTCGGTGGTCCAGAAGGGCTCGAAGGCCCGATCCAGCGCTTCACGGGAAAACCCGACACCCCGGTCCCGAATCCGCACCCGGATCCGATCATCTTCCACGTCGGCCTGGACATCCACCGTCTTCCCCTCTCCAAACCGACCCGCGTTGGCCAGGATCAGGAAAAGCGCATCCTTCAGCGCCTCGGCCCGCACCCTCACCGGAAGGGTGCCGGAGGGTCCCCGGTACCGGATGGCGACACCGGTCTCCAGTGCGTACTCCCGGGTCACCCCCTGGATGAGCTGGGCCAGATTCTCCACCCGCGTGTCTTCGTCCTGGTGTCGCCCCGCATAGAACACCAGATCCTCGACGGCGTTGAGGGCGTCCTCCACATCGTTCCCTCCTCCTCGTCGAAGGGGAGGGACCACCGCCGCCAGGAGGTAGCGGACAAGCCCTCGCACCGCGACACCGGTGGGGTCGGCCACCTCCGATCGGATGGGAGCCCACCCTCGCCCAAGCGCCAGGCGCAGAGAGGTCACCTCGGGAGGATCCTCCGCCGCCGACGCGGCAAGCTCCTCTCCCTCCTCCACCTCCGTGAGAAGACGCTGTACCGACTCGGGGTACGGATTTCGCTCTTTCCGGAAGGCGAAGTACAGGGCCAGCACGGCGAAGAAAACCACGAGGGCCCAGGGAAGGATGACCGACATGACCGCCTCGATGGGGATGGAGGTAGAAGCCGGCAGGGGCATCGACGACAATGTCATTGCCCCCACAGGATGATCGCACGTATCCTCGTCGTTCCCGCTCGGCGCGTCCAGTACCGTCGTCCGCGGCCCCGCGCCGAACCCCCCTTCCCCACCAGGATCCGTGTCCACTCCGGAAGCCTTGATCCGTGTACGGGCGTCGAGCAGCGACCCCGACAACCCGTCGGTGGAAGAACTCCGGCGAATGGTTCTGGAGACCCGTACAGTGGCGGTGGTGGGGCTTTCCCGAGACCCTACCAAGGCCGCCCGGCGGGTTCCCTCGTACATGGCCACCAAGGGGTACGACCTCATTCCGGTGAACCCCTTTGCCGACACCCTCCTGGGAAAACGCGCCAGAGCCTCCCTTACGGAGGTCTCCGAGCCGGTGGATATGGTGGTGGTCTTCCGCCCCTCCCACGATGCCGGAACCGTGGTGTGCCAGGCGGCGGCCCGTCCGGAGCGCCCTGTAATCTGGCTCCAGGAGGGGATCCGGAACGACGACGCCGTACTCCCGGTGCGGGAGGCGGGGGGACGGGTCGTTCAGGACCTCTGCTTCTTCAAGGTCCATCGGGTGGTCTGAGGCTCCGACTCCGCAACGATCTACGGAGCCGATGTTCCCCTCCCCTTACGCCAGCTCGGCGAGGATGGCTTCGGCGTGCCCGCGTGGCCGCACCCTCCGCCATTCCTTCTCGACGACCCCTTCCTCGTCGATGAGGAAGGTGCTCCGCTCCACCCCCCAGAAGGTTCGCCCGAACATGGACTTCTCCTTCCACACTCCAAAGGCCTCGGCCAGGAGATGGTCTTCATCGGCGAGGAGGGGAAAGTTGAGACCATACTTGGCCTTGAATTTCCGGTGCCGGGACACGCCGTCGGGAGAAACCCCGATGAGGACGACACCTTCCGCCTCGATCCCGGGAAGGGCATCACGAAACTCACACGCCTGGGTGGTACACCCCGGAGTGTCGTCCTTCGGGTAGAAGTAGAGAACCACCTTCTTCCCGCTGAAATCCCTCAGGGAGACGGCACTGCCGTCGTCGGTGGGGAGGGAGAGGTCGGGCACGGTGTCGCCGGGCCGGATCATGAATCCCTTCGGGTTATGGCTCGGGAGCAAGCGTCCAGAAACAACGATCCCCTCCCCGCCCCCGACATTCGGGGTGGGTGACCTCGACCGCGGCACATCCGTAGGCGCGAAGGATGGCCTGGCCGAGTCCGGTGACCATGGCGCACGCGTCCCCCCCCGGATCGGCGTTCAGGAGGAGATCCCCCACCGCCGTGAGGGAGAAGGGAGCGCCTGCGGACACCACCACCGGCCCGCCGAAGAGGGCGCGAAGTCGACGCTCCACCCGCTTTCGAGCCAGGCGCATGGCGAAACGGCGAGGGTAGACCTTCCTCCACCTCGCTGCTTCCGAAGCCACCGTGAACCGCTCCCCCACCAGCTTGAAGACCTCATCGGAGTCCGGGCGTCGGACGACCAACCGCATGAGATCGATGGCCTCCGCCTCCGGAATCCTGCGACTCCGGCGAGCATCCTGGCGATAGCGCCGGATCTGGGCCTCGATGACGTCGGAGAGTCCCAGCCGTCGAGGGAGGGTGAGGGTCAGATCTTCGTCGTCCAGTACTTCCGGCGGGAGATCCTGCGCACGGAGCGTCTCCAGGACCACCAACGCCACCCGTGCCTGCACCCGACGGGGCTCAGGTACTGGGTAACCGGGAGGGGCGGGAGTACGAGTCTGGGTGTCCATCGCGAGCAGAGGAGGATTGCGGAGGGGTAATTTCGTGACGGCCTCCCATCCCGGCAACGACTTGACAGCGAGCTCGCACAAGGTTGCCCCTCCCGGAGGCGCCTTGCCGGCGACGGGTATCCGGAACCGGTGGGGCGTTCGTCGGGGGGGCCGGCCTCGCAACCTTCTCGGCACCGTTCTACCTTTTGAACCACTTCACAGGCTGCTCCCCCCCGCGACCTCCGAGACCATGCGCCGTTACCCCGCCTTCGATCCTCCCGAGTACCTGGAGTGGACTCCCGACCCTCTCCTCCTCGAGACCTATCGGGACCGGATCGCCGCGGACCCGGAACGTGCCCGTGTCCTTCAGGAGCTGGACGACGACGCGCTCCTGGGGCTCTATCGAGAGCTTCTCCGCACCCGCCTCCTGGACATCGGCCTCAAGCGATGGGTTCGGCAGGGAGTCATCTCCAAGGCGTGGCTCGGCACCGGAGAAGAGGGGGTCACCGTAGGGAGCGTGGCGGCGCTGGATCGGGACCGGGACGTGGTTTCGCCCATGATCCGCAACGCCGGCGCCTGCCACATGATGGGAATGCCCCTGGCCTCCCTCTTCCGCGGATACCTGGCCACCTCGGACGCACCCAACGGAGGTCGCGACCTCCATGTGGGAGATCTCTCGAAGCGGGTCCTGCAACCCATCTCCCACATGGGAACGAATGTCCCGGTCATGGCCGGGGTGGCCCTCTCCTTCAAGCTGAGGGGGGAACCGTCGGTGGCCATGACCTGGATCGGTGACGGTGCCACCAAATCGGGGGAGTGCCACGAGGGGTTGAATCTCGCCGCGGTGCAGGATCTCCCCGTCATCTTCATCCTCCAGGACAACCGGGTGGCGCTGGGAACCCGAGCGGAACAGCACGGCGCCGGAGACCTTGCCCGGTGGGGAGAGATGTACGGGATCCCCACCTGGCGGGCCGACGGCAACCACGTCCTGGACATGTACGCCGCCACCCGACTCGCCGCCGAGGAGGCCCGAGCCGGACGGGGCCCCTCCCTCATCATCGCCCGCACCTTCCGGATGGGTGGGCACGCCACGCACGACGAGCGGGAAGCGCGAGACACCTTCCCCGAAGAGCTTTTTCAGGAGTGGGGGAAGCGGGATCCGGTGGGGATGTACGAGGCCTGGCTGGAGGGAGCCGGGTTCGAGCACTCGGTCCTGGAGGCCATGGAAGCGGAGGTCACGGAGGAGGTGGAGGCCGCCGCCGAGGAAGCGCTCCGCTCCCGGGATCTCTCCCCGGATCCGGTTTTCGCCCGGTACGAGGGGATCACCGAAGGCCCTGTTCTGCACGGATTCCGGACGCGCCCCGTCGCCCCCATCCCCTGACCCCGGGCAGGCCACACCGCTCCCCGAATGGGACGCAGGGGAGCAACACTTTGGACTTGAAACGCGGGGGTGATCCGGGCATATTGAGGGTGTTCGACGATACGACTCCCCTCCGGGGGACGGACTCCCTCAGGGCGCGACGGCTCAGGCTCGGCGCCCTTTTTTGTCCCTCTCCGCCGGAGTCGTCGTGACTCGAACGACGTGACTCGCAACAAAAGGGAAGGCAGGGCATGCCCAGCGTAGCTTCCACCCACCCGAAAGACCTCCACCTCGATGAGGCGGTGCTCCCGCCCCTCGAGGAGTTGAACGACGAAGAACTGGTCACCGCGCACCTCGATGGACGTGAAGGCGCGTTTCAGGAACTCTTCGACCGCTATAGGGACCGACTGGTCCACTTCATCACCCGAAAAACCGGCGACCCCGACCGCGCGCAGGATCTGGTTCAGGAGGCCTTCATTCGCGTCACCCGGCACCTCCACCGGTTCGACACCACGAAGAAGTTCTCCACCTGGGTCTACACCATCGCCAGCAACCTCTCGAAGAACGAGCTGCGGAATCGCTCCCGGAGTCCGCTCATTCTCTTCCAGAAGCTCACCACGAACTGGGATGACGATCACCGTCCCCTCCAGTTCGAGGACACCTCCATGCGCCCCGACGACCTCTATCGGAAGCGCTACCTGAGGCGGCTGGTGGAGGACACGGTGGCCGAGCTCCCCGAACACCACCAACTCGTCTTCCGCCTCCGGGAGCTGGAGGGGAAGAGCTACGAGGAGATCTCCGAGATCACCGGAGTGAATCTGGGAACGGTGAAGAGCCGCCTGCACCGAGCCCGCAACTCCTTCGCCCAGCGCATCGAGCACTTCCTCAACTGAGACGCCCCACACCATGTTCGAGGCGCTCCGCCAGGCCTTCCGGGAGGCCGCCGACAACTTCCGGACCGAGTTGAACCGGGACCGGGTCCCCGAAGCGGTGGACGGGCTCCTTCGAGCCATGGAGGGAGAGCTGGTGGACGCCCGCACCTACCTGGGGAAGCTCCAGGAAGAGGTGGAGCGAACGGAGGCGGAGGCCATCCGGGAAGAGGCGGAGGCGAAGACCTGCCTTCGCCGGGAAGAAATGGCTCTCCGCATCGATGACCAGGATACCGCCCGGGTAGCTCGGGAGTTTGCGGAGCGCCATCTCCGCCGCCACGACCTTCTCCGGGAAAAGGTCACCGTCCTTCGGAAGGAGCTGACGGATCGATCCGCCGAGGTGGACGACATGCTCGATCAGCTCAAGGAGGCGCGGACCCGTCGCTCCGCCCTCGAGGCCACCGCGGGGCGCACCTCGGCACGGGCCTCCTTCGCCGAAGCCGACGAGCTCTTCACCCGGATGGATCGGATGTCGGAGCGGATCACCGGACTCGAATCGGAGGTGCACGCCGCCCGGGAGGTGGATGACATATTCGCCGAGCCCCCCCCGCCTCCCCCCGAGGACGACGTGGATGCCCGCCTGGCGGAGCTGAAACGGAGGATGGGTAAGGAGTAGCCTCCCCGCTCCGGTCCCAGTAGATTTTTCCGCTGACGTCGGCGCCCTGGCGCCTGCTCTCACCCGCTGAACGAGTGAACCATGGAAAACTGGATCGGGGTCGGTATCTGGATCGTGCTCGGCGCGTTGGTCGGTCTGGCCATGCGCATGGTGGTGAAGGTCCCCCACGAGCAGCCCGGCCACACCGTCCTCCTGGCCATCTTTGGTGCCTTCGGCGCGGTAATCGGCGGTATGCTGGGGGTGGGACTCTTCCACTTCCTGGACCCCCGGGCCCTCAGCGTCGGGGGGATGGGAGGCGCGCTCTTCCTCTCCACCCTCCTGTCCTGGACCTATCGCTTCGGGATCCGCTCCATGATCTGACCCCACCGGGTCCCCATGTCCCCACCCGTCCCGCTCCTCCCTCGTGGGGGGCGGGACGTTTTCCTGAGCCGGCACCGCCATGACCGACCCCCGCACCCTCCTCGCCGAATCCGTCGACCGGTTCCGCCACGAACTCTTCGACTTCCTCCGCATCCCCTCGGTGAGCGCCCGCTCCGAACACCGCCACGACACCCGGCGAGCCGGGGAATGGGTGGTGGATGCCCTGAGGCGGGCCGGGCTCGCGGCAGAGCTCATGGAGACGGAGGGGCACCCGGTGGCCCTCGGCGAGTGGCGAGGTGCCGGGCCCGACGCGCCCACCCTCCTCATCTACGGCCACTACGACGTCCAGCCCCCTGAGCCGCTGGAACTCTGGAGTTCGCCCCCCTTTGAGCCGGAGGTGCGGGACGGACGGATCTACGCCCGAGGGGCCACCGATGACAAAGGGCAGCTCTTCCTTCACCTGAAGGCGTTGGAGCTCCTCCTCCGGACCCGTGGAGCCCTCCCGGTGAATGTGGTGGTCCTGGCCGAGGGCGAGGAGGAGGTGGGCTCACCGAACCTTCTCCCCCTCGTGAAAGAGCACCGGGAACGCCTCGCCGCCGACGCGGTGATCATCTCCGACTCCAACCTCTTCGCCCCCGGGCTCCCCTCCCTCCTCTTCTCGCTACGGGGGCTCGCCTACTGCGAGCTCCGGGTCCGAGGGGCTCGCTCCGACCTCCATTCCGGGGCGTACGGGGGCGCCGTCCCCAACCCCGCCACGGCGCTTGCCCGCATTCTGGCCACCCTCCATGACAACGCCGGTCGAATCGCCATCCCCGGCTTTTACGACCAGGTGGTGGAATGGGATACCGAGACACTGGAGGGAATTCGTGGGCTCCCCTTCAGCGACGAGGAGTTCCGGGCAGGGGTGGGTGCCCCCGGGCTTGACGGCGAAGCAGGGTACTCCACCCTGGAACGCCTCTGGGTCCGCCCCACCTGTGAGGTGAACGGACTCTTCTCCGGGTACACCGGGGAGGGAGCGAAGACGGTCCTCCCTGCGGAGGCCATGGCAAAGGTCAGCTTCCGCCTGGTCCCCGATCAGGATCCGGCGCGTATCGCCGCCCTCCTGCGAAGCCATGTGGAGGCGGTAGCGCCCCCCGAGGTGGAGGTGGAAGTGGTGGAACTCCACGGCGGTCGCCCCTGGAG
>JBJHBD010000028.1:21912-27356 GCA_050485305.1 Gemmatimonadota bacterium | reverse complement strand
CCCCCTCTTCCGCGCTCGCCACCCGGGAGCGAAGCGCCTCCAGGTCGGCGACCCGGTCTTCCAGCTCCCCCACCGGGAGATCCAGGAAGGGGTCGGGGGTAAGGGGTGCCTCCGGATCTGCCACCAGGGGGCGCACCCGTTCCTCCACCTCCCGGGTGAGCTGATCCACGGTAGCATCCACCCGGGCGCGCTCCTCCCGGCGTAGGCTGAAGGCAGGGAGGTCGGCGGCGAGTCGTCGGATGCGGGTGCTCTCCCTGCGAATCCGCTCCCCCGCTTCGTCGCGCTCCTCCCCCTCTTCCCGGAGCCGGGCACCCTCCCCTTCCAGCTCCTCCGCATCCTTGCGGAGCCGGTCCACCTGAAGGGTGAGTTCTTCCAGCCGGGATCGGGGTTCTGCCGGGAGCCCCTCCAGCTCTCCCTCATCCCCCACGCGCTCTTCCAGCGCCCCGATGGCGGCGAGGCGGAGGGCGAGGGGGCGGAGCGCCGCCGCTTCGTCTCCCTCGGCGAGACGCACCTCCACTGCCTCGAGTTCCTCACCGAGTTCGGCGATCCGCTCCAGATTCCTCCGAAGCTCCCCATCCCGCTCTTCCGCTCCCCGTCGGGCCCTTCTCAATTCGGTGAGGCGCTCCTGAAGCGCCTTGTGGGGGGTATTTCGCCGTCGATTCCGGGACCAGAGCCGTTCCGCCTCGTCCCCCAGCGCGCCGGCCACCTCCCGGGGAGGGTGGAGGTCGGTGGTCCCCATCCCCACCACCAGGCGGTTCCGGATGGCGCCGTGCCCCTCTCGCCCCAGTCCGGCCAGGTCGGAGAGGCGGAGGGCGTAGATCTGCTCGAAGACCTTCCGGGTGACGTGCTCCACTTCGGGGAGATTCCGGTTGGCCAGCGACTCCACCAGCTCACCCACCACCCGCTCTCCTCGGGGTGAGCTGAGGAGGCGGCGCCGCACCTCCACCGGAGGGGAGTCCGATGAGCGGTACGAAGCGTGAATCTCGATGTCCCCCCCACCCCACGGGGTCCACGGATTCTGCTCCCGATTGGCGGGGTCGAACCCGAAGAGGAGCGCCGAGAGGAGGGCGTGGATGGACGACTTTCCCGCCTCGTTGGGGCCCTCCACCACCACAAATCCGGGGAGGGCCTCCTCGCCGGTGTCCCACCCGGTGAGGGCGCCGAAGCGGTCCGCCCGGATTCGCTCGAACTTCACGTGTCGTCCCTCCGGAGCCGCCGCACCAGCTCCCGATCGGCCCCTTCCAGGAGGTGGGTCAGGTACTCGTCCACGGGGAGCCCCGACTCGTTCCACCCCGCCAGGTCGTCTCCCTCGATCCCCAGCAGGGAGGATGGGTTGCCCCCCGGGTCGGAGAGCGTTCCGGCAAGGCGAAGAACCTCGCCCAGCAGGTCCGGGCGCCCCAGGTGCTCCTCCACCGCCACCGGGAGGGCGAGCGCTCCGGCGCGGAGTTCCACCGCCCGTGCGCCCAGGAGTTCGGCCAACTCCTCCTCCACCTCCCGGCGCTCGTCCTCCTTCTCGAGTCGGGGAGCCAGGGGGGACTCTCCGGTCAGCTCCACCCGAACCAGGAACTCCCCGCCGGGGAGCCCCGGATCGGTGGATCGGGCCGCGGACCATGCTTCCCGCACACGGCGCAGGAGGGCCTCGGGAGACCCATCCTCCCGGGAAAGAGCGAGGGTGATGTGCTCCCAGCGAAGGCGGGAAAGTTCGACGAACTCGACCTGCGGGTGGTCGGGGCGGGTGAGTTCCACCAGGAGCCCTCCCTTCGGCCCCGTCTCCCGAGGGGAGCGCCCCTGAAGGTTTCCGGCGTAGTGGATGGCGGGGGAGTCCGAGAGGGAGCTCCGGACGTGGATGTGCCCAAGCGCCCAGTAGTGGTACCCGGCCTCTCGGAGAAAGGGGAGTTCGGAGGGGGCGTATCGGTCATGGTTTTCGGCCCCGCGGGCGCCCACTACCTGGGTGTGGAGGAGCGCCACTTCGGGGAGGGAGCCCTCCGGGCGGGGGAAGGCTCGGGAAAGGTCGGCGGCCTCCCGGGCGCCGGCGTGCCCGGATCCGGTGATCCACCCCACCACCTCTCCGCCGCGACGGACGGGGATTCGCCGAGGGTGGGGGTCGACGAAGAGGGTCACCCCCTCGGGCCACTCCAGGCGCCGTGCCGCCCCCCCCGGTGTCCCCGGGTCGTGGTTGCCGGTGGCGTAGAAGAGGGGGATTCCCGCACCGGTGAGGCGACCAAATTCCCGAAGGAGGAACCTCTCGGTTCCCCAGGAGAGGAATTCGCCGTCAAAGAGGTCTCCCGCCACCAGTACGGCGTCCACCTCTTCGGTCAGGGCGAGCTGGACGGCCCGCGAGAGGGCGTCGCGGGAGGCTTCCCGAAGGGCGTCCCGGAGTTCGGAGGTGCGCCCGACGAAGGGGGTGTCGAGGTGCAGGTCGGCCAGGTGGAGGAGACGCATGGCGAGGAAGGTAGGAAGGGGACGGGATGCGGGCTACCGATGCGGGTGCGCGGGGCCTTTACGAGGGAGAGGGGGCGGTTTACGATAGGCACCACTGAAGGGTTATTGCCCGATGGGGTCGGTTTTCCCGGAGTGCTCTCCGGGAGACCGGCCCCGCTCTTGCCCCCCCGGCCCCCCCCATGAGCGACACCTCCGCGGCTGCAGTGGAAAAACTGCGGCGAGAGAACCCCCTCCTCGGAACCATCCTGGCTGCCGTGGAGACCTCTGTCGACCCTTCGGAGCGGGAGCTGGCCCTCCGCTTTTCCGAGCTCTTCTTCTCGAAGGCGCCTCCGGGGCTCTTCCAGGAGAGGGAACCGGAGATCCTCGCCCGGATGGCGCTGGACGCTCTGAGGTTCCTCACCCGGAGCCGCCCCGACAGCGTGGATGTGGAGGTGGTGAATCCCGATGTGGACGAGGCCGGATGGTACACCCCGGCCACGGTGATCCGCACCCACATCTCGGAGCGCCCCTTCATCGTGGATTCGCTCCGGGAGTACCTCCACTCCGAAGATCTGGCCATTGAGCTTCTGGTCTACCCGGTGATCCGGGTGGAGCGGGACGAGAGTGGCGAGGTCCGGGCTGTGGGGGCTTCCGCCGAGGGGGGGACGAAGGAGTCCATCATCCACTGTGAGGTCACTCAGGTGACGGACCGGGAGCGGTTGGTCCGGATCCGTGACCACCTGGAGGCGAACCTCCGGGATGTGGTGGCCGCCACAGACGACTTCCACCGGATGGTGGATGCCCTCAACGAGACGGTGGCGGTGCTGGCCGAGGTCGGGCGCCAGTTCCCCGAGCGGAACGAAGAGGTGGTAGAGGCCCAGGCCTTTCTCCGATGGCTCCGGGACGGGGGGTTCGTATTCCTGGGGTATCGAGGGTACGACATCGTGGATGAGGGCGGGGAGCCGGCCATTCAGGCGGAATCGGGCTCCGGTCTTGGGCTTCTCCGGGACGTGGGGAGCTCCTCTTTTGCACAACCTGTTCCCCTTTCCTCCCTCTCTTCCGGCCTCCGTGCCCTGGCCGAGGGCGGGCCCCTCCTCATCATCTCGAAGACGAACGCGGCGTCCACCGTGCACCGGCGGGCCCGGATGGACTACATCGGGGTGAAGAAGCTGGATGCTTCCGGGAAGGTGGTGGGGGAGCGCCGCTTCGTGGGGCTCTTCACCTCCCAGGGGTATTCGGAGAAGGCGGAACAGATCCCCATCCTCCGGGACAAGCTGGAGCGGATTCTCGCCGAGTCGGGAGTGCAGCCGGGGTCCCACGACTTCAAAGAGATCCATACGATCTTCAACTCCCTCCCGAAAGAGGAGTTGTTCCTCAGCTCGGCGGAGGAGATCGGCACCGACATTCGCACCGTCCTCACCACCTTCGACTCCGACGAGATCCGGGTCACCCTCCGGCGGGATCCCCTCCATCGCGGGGTGTCGGTGATGGTGATCATCCCCAAAGACAAGTTCTCCGGCGAGGTACGAAAGCGCATCGAGGACGCCTTCGTGGGGCGCCTCAAGGGTGAGGTTCTGAACTACCACCTCTCCCTCGGCGAGGGAGATCAGGCCCGTCTCCACTTCTACATGGCCGCTCCCCCCATGGAGCTGGAGGAGGGGGTCTCCCGCGAGCTGGAGGAGGTGGTGCGCGAGCTCACCCGGAGCTGGATGGACCGGGTGTATGAGGGGCTCGAACGGGTGCGACCGGCGGGGGAGGCACGGAGACTCTCCCGGGTATACGGAGAGGCCTTTTCTCCCGAGTATCAGGCTGCAGCGAGCGCCGAGGTGGCGGTGGCGGACATCCTGGAGATGGAGGCCATGCGCACCGAGGGACGTTCGGTGAGCATCACCTTCACGAACCCCCAGGCCACCCCGGTGGTGGCCGGCGGGGAGTCGGTGACCGAGTTGAAGTTGTATCTCCGGGGGGAGCGAATGATCCTCTCGGAGTTCATGCCCATCCTGGAGAACTGTGGACTTCGGGTCATCGCGGTGACTCCCTTCGAGGTCCGCGGACGGGAGGGGGTGGAGGGGGTCCTCTACTCCTTCGTGGTCCAGGGTGCCGACCGGCGTCCGCTGGATACCGAGACCACCGGGGCCCGACTGGGAACGGCCATCCTGGCCATCCGTGAGGGGGACCTCACCAACGATACCCTGAACGAACTCGTGGTCACGGCGGGGCTGCACGGTCGGGAGGTGGATGTTCTCCGGAGCTACGCCTCCTTCGGGTTTCAGGTGGGAGCGGTCCCCTCCCGGCTCTCCCTCCCCAAGGCCCTCACCAAACACCCGGGGATCGCCGAACTCCTCTTCCGCTACTTCCAGGTGCGCCACGACCCCACCGGTCCCAGGGATCTGGTGGAGCGAAAGACCGAGGCAGATCGTCTGAAGCGCAGGGTTCTGGCCTCCCTCTCCCGTGTCACTCTTCTGGCAGACGATCGGGCGCTCCGGCGGCTCACCAACCTCATCGAAGCCACCCTCCGGACGAACTACTGGCAGGGGGGTGGCCGCACCCCCTCCCGCCGCTCCGGCGGGGTTCCGTACATCTCCTTCAAGTTCGACTGTGCCGCGCTGGAGGGGCCGGCACGGAGCCGCCTCCGCTACGAGGTCTGGGTCCGCTCCTCCCGGATGGAGGGGGTACATCTCCGGGGAGCCAAGGTGGCCCGTGGGGGGATCCGCTACTCGGATCGCCCCGACGACTTCCGCACCGAGGTGCTGGGGCTTGTGAAGACCCAGATGGTGAAGAACGCCGTCATCGTCCCCGCCGGCTCGAAGGGAGGGTTCGTGACGCTCCGCCAGCTCTCCACCGAGGAGATGGCCGACGAGGCACAGGAGCAGTACAAGACGCTCATACGGGGGCTCCTGGACATCACCGACAATCTCAGCATGGGTGAGCACGTTTCCCCGGAACAGGTGGTCTGTTGGGACGAACCGGATCCCTATCTGGTGGTGGCCGCCGACAAGGGAACGGCGAAGTACTCCGACGTG
>JBJHBD010000028.1:0-21902 GCA_050485305.1 Gemmatimonadota bacterium | reverse complement strand
GGAGTACGGGTTCTGGCTGGGCGACGCCTTCGCCTCGGGCGGATCCAACGGCTACGACCACAAAGAGGTGGGGATCACCGCCCGGGGGGCGTGGGAGTGCGTTCGTCGTCACTTCATGGAGTTGGGGAAGGACATCCAGTCCGAGCCCTTCACCGTAGTGGGGATCGGGGACATGAGCGGGGACGTCTTCGGGAACGGGATGCTCCTCTCCCGGCAGATCCGTCTCGTCGCCGCCTTCGATCACCGGGACATCTTCATCGACCCGGATCCGGACCCGGAAAGCTCGTACCGGGAGCGGGAGCGGCTCTTCGCCATGGGGCGCTCCTCCTGGCAGGACTACGATCGCTCCCTCCTCTCGGAAGGGGGGGTGATCCTGGAGCGGGGGGTCAAGGAGGTGGAGCTCTCCGAAGCGGCTCGGACGGCGCTGGGGATCGAGGAGGAGGGACCCTTCGACGGGGAGGCCGTCGTCCGCCATATCCTGAAAGCTCCAGCCGAGCTCCTCTGGAATGGGGGAATCGGGACCTATGTGAAGGCGTCCCACGAATCCCACACCGATGCAGGTGATGCCTCCAACGACGCCGTGCGTGTCGACGCCGACGCGCTTCGGGTTCGCGTCATCGGAGAGGGAGGGAATCTGGGGTTCACTCAGAGGGCGCGGATCCAGTTCTCCCTTCAGGGTGGGCGCATGAACACGGACGCCCTGGACAACTCGGGGGGGGTGGATCTCTCCGACCGGGAGGTGAATCTGAAGATCCTCCTGAACGCCGCCATCGAGGAGGGGGCCCTCGCGCCGGAGCGCCGGAACGCCCTTCTCCGGGAACTCTCCGATCCGATCGCCGACCTCGTCCTCGCGGACAACCGGTCCCAGAGCCTCGCCGTCTCCCTCGACGAACTGAGGGCGAAGGACGGGATCGACGACTTCCGGGACCTCATCTCCGGACTCGAGAGGAGCGGCTTCCTGGATCGGGCCGCCGAACACCTCCCCTCCTGGGAGACGCTGGCCGAGCGACAGGAAGTGGGGGCAAACTTCACCCGCCCCGAACTCTCGGTTCTGCTGGCTCACGCCAAGCTCCAGCTTACCAGCCACATTCTTCGGAGCAATCTCCCCGACGATCCGGCCGCACGTGGGTACCTCACCGGGTACTTCCCCCCGAAGGCGCTGGAAGAGACGGGGGAAGGGGCGGTGGCCGCCCACCGTCTCAACCGGGAAATCGTCGCCACCCAGCTCACCAACGAGTTGGTGGACGTCATGGGAGCCACCTTCATCCACCGGGTCAGCCGGGGGACGGGTCGGGCACCCGAAGAGGTGGCCCGGGCCTGGCTCGTGGCCTCCCGCCTCACCGATCAGCGGGCTCTCTTCGGGCAGCTTCGGGGGCAGGACCCGGGGATGCCCCTGGCCCACGCCTATCGGTGGCTTCTCGGATTGGCGCGAGTCCTGAGCCGAACCACCCGGTGGGTCCTGGCCAACGAGATCATCTCCGCCACTACCTCCGAGGTGGTGGACCAGAACCTGGCGGGGCTGGGACGGCTCCGGGCCGCCTTCCCGGACATCGTCGCCGGGGCGGATCGGCGGATCTTCGATCGTCTGGTGGAGGAGCTGCACAACGACGGGGCAGACGAGGAGTTTGCCAGACGCCTCATCACTCTCCGCTTCCTGGACCAGCTTCTCGAGATCCTCCGGGTTCATCGGGACACGGGGGCCGATCCGCTGGATGCCGCTCGCACCTTCTATCGGGTTTCGGACCTCTTCCGCATCCCCTGGCTACGGGAGTCCATTTTCCAGGCGGCGGGGGATGATCGGTGGGAGCAGCGGGCGGCGCAGGCGCTGAGCGACGACCTCACCCGGGTTCATCAGCGGGTGGTGGCCGCCATCATGCGGGAACGGGCCGCCATGCCGTCGGTGGATGCCGCGGTGGACCACATCCTGACCCGTCACTCCGAGGGATTGGGGCGGTACGAGGAACTCCTCGCGGAGATCGAAGGGGATGGGGAAGCGCACCTTCCGGGATTCACCGTGCTCCTCCGGGAGTTGGGAGCCCTCACCGAGCGGATGGCGGCGGGGGGACTTCTATTCGGTGACCACAGACGAAGCGCCGCGGCGGGTGGATCCCGCCGCGGCTCTTCTTCTTCACCTCCGAGGGGCTCCGGTCAACGACGACCCCGAGCCGACTTTGCCGCGGTGATCGCTTCGTCCACGTACCGGTCGATGCCGGCAAGAACCTTCACCAGATCTTTACGCTCTTCCGCTGCGCTGAGATCGGAGGCGAAGCGGAGGAACACGTCCCGAACCGTACCGCTGTCGGTCCGTGCGGCGCGGGTGGCGCCGGTCCGCCCCTTTCTCCGGGTCGAGGTGCTCCCCTTCTTTCGCCCGGCACGCTTGGGCGGGGCCATCTTCCGCTTGACCTGCAGCGGGTACCTTCCGTTGAACTGACGGAGTGAGAGTTTGGCGATGGAGGGGTCGAGCGCCTTCGCCTTCTCGAAGAGGGTAGAGGTCTCGACCTTCGGGTTCTTCGCGATTTCTGCGGTCACGAAGTCCATGACCTTGTCGGCGGACTTTGCCATAGACGAAATCTCCCGTGTGGGATAATGAGGGGGAAAGTTGAAAAGGAAATGGATTCAATGCATACCCCCAAAACCTCCCGGTTGTCAATAGCAACATATGGACGAAAACTGAATGAACGGACCCGTGTGCGGATGGGAGCCGCGGGAAGGAATGGGGCCGACAGGCTGTCAACGGCCTGTCAGGGGTCGCGCACCAGGGTGATAGTCAGGGCGAATACCGGTCCACCCAGACGTGCGCGGTTCACGCCGGGGAGGGGGTCTATGCCGCCCACGAAGCGATACCCCAGCACAAGGGAAGGGGCGAGCATCCCATCCCCAGGGAAGGAGATGGGTGGAGAGAAGGCGATTCCCGGCTCGACCACCACGACGTTGTCGGCACCCAGATCTCCCTCCACCAGTGTGGAGCGCACCCGGGCCTGACCCGCTCCCACGAGGAGCGACCCCACCGGCATCCATCCGGCCGGCGCCGCGTTGATTCCCAGCCGAACCAGAAGTCCCCCGTACCCGAAGAGGAGTTCGGAGCGCTCGGGGGACTCGGGTGGGGAGACGCGCACCGGGCGGAGGGGGATGGACCCGACGCCACCCACGGAGAGACGGGGGGAAAGGCGAAAAGCGGCGGAACCGTTCAGAAGGGGGAGGAGCTTGGAAGAAGCCGAGGAGAGGGCCAACCCGACGCCCACCTCCCACCCGACCTCTCCATCAGCCCCGAGAGCCGGAGTCGGGGAGCCCTCCTGGCCGGTGAGGGGGAGGGGTGCTGCACCGAGCCCCAGGAGGAGGAGGATGGAGGCGAGGCGCATGCCGGATCCTGGAAGGGAGTGGGTGGGGACGAGGAGCGGGCCCCCGGAGTGGGAGGGGATCCACCGTTCAAGTATAGGACCCGAGGGGCAAGGGGACACCCCCGGAACGAGGTGCGCCGTATGGTGGGATCCCCGGGGGGCGGACTATACTTCGGGGCCGCGTCACGATCCATGGCTCTGAGCCGCATGGGAAATCACGAACCGGCCGGGAGACGGCACCCTCAGGGAAGGGATGGGGAATGGGTTCAGGAGGGGGAAACAGGGGGCAGATCGGCTCGATGCGACCGAGGGATCTCCGAGGCCCCCGAGGGTTTTCCCTCATCGAACTCGTGGTGGTCCTCGCGGTCGCCGGGATTACCCTGGGAATCGCGGTGGCGGCCTTCGGGTTTTTTCGCGATGCCACGGCGGCGCGACGGGCGGCGGAAACCTTCTCCCGGGATCTGACCATGGCCCGGGGGGTGGCGGTGCGGGAGCGGAGTGCGGTCTCCATCGTCTTTGACGAGGCGGAAAGGAGCTATGTGGTGAGGACGGCGGCGGGTCGCGAAATTCAAACCCGGGACTTCGGTCGAGGTGGGGAGATTCCCCTGTCGGAGATTGCCCTGGAGTTTCCGGGAGACTCGCTCACGGTCTCCGGGCGAGGGGTCGTCCTCTTCGGCGCCATGGCCGGCCCGCTGGGTGTGGCGCGATTCCGGGCCGGATCCCGGGAGTACTTCGTTCAGTTCAACGCGCTGGCCGCCACCCGAATCGACATCTTCAACTGATTGCACAAGAGGTGATGGAACGGACCACGCGGGCGCGAGAGGGCTTCACCCTCATCGAGGTCATCGGAGCGCTTGTGATCTTCGCCACGGGGATCCTCATCGCCGCGGGCCTTTCCAGCGGCCTCTCCAGTCTCCTCCGGGAGTCCACCCTGCGGACCGAAGCCACCGCCATCGGCATCCATGCGCTGGACTCCCTCGCCGCTCTCCCCTTTTCGGAGCTCCCGGAAGGGGAGGTCAACGGTGGGAGCGTGACGGCGAACACCCGCACCTATTCCCGGCACTGGACCGTGTCCAGCTCCTCGGTGCGGGCTCGCCGGGTGGAGGTCACCATTCGCTACTCGGGCACCGGAAACGACATCTTCACCGGCTCGACCTGGGTGGTGAAGCCCTGGCCGTCGACGCCATGAAGCTCTCCCCTCCACTCCTTCCGGAGGATGGGTCCCCCGCCCCGCACCTTCGCCCCTTCGGGAAGGGTTCCGGACGCCTCCGGAATCGGGGCGGGTTCACCCTCGTGGAGGCGCTCATCGCCGCCGTCCTGGGCGCCTTCGTCATCGGGATGGTGACCACGGTGGTTGTGAACCAGACCCGGGCCAACGCCCAGATCGCCTCCCGCTCCGCCGCCATGGAGAACACCCGATTGGTGGCGGACCTCATGCTCGCGGACTTCGCCTCCGTTACCCGCGGAGGGGTCGTTCAGGCTCGGGGCGACCGCTTCACCGCGCGCACCCTCCTCGCCATGGGGACGGTGTGTGGTGGCGGAAGCGGCACGGGAGGGAAGGGGAAGGATGGGACGGGAGCCACCAGTGAAACGCCGGCATACCTCCCCTTCCCCGGTGGGACCGTCGATGGCGACAGGGTGTCCGGGTGGGGGAGGCGCTCAGGGGGAGAATGGAGCTACTGGAACAGAAGCTGGGACGAGCTTCAGGCAGCGGGCGATGCCCGGTATGACTGTTTTGTCCATGGGGGCGACACCACCGGAGGGAGTGGGGCGTTCCGGATGCTGGGGGCAAACACCTTCACTACCACCTCCCCCGGGGACGTCATCGCGCTCTTCAGCCTCGTGGATCTGAGCTTCCAGGATTCGGCCCTCCGCCCGGGGACCTTCGCCCTCTTTCGCACCGACCCCGGTGGCGGTGCGGTGGAGCTCGTGAGTGGGCTCACCGCCGAATCCCGCTTCCAGTACCGTCGAGTGGGGCAGACCAATTTCCAGAACCAGATCATGGGCACGGGGCCGCTCTCCCAGATCCAGGAGGTGCGGGTGCTCCTCTTCGCCCTGTCCGATCCGGCTGAGGGGGAAGTGTACGAACGAGACGTGCGAATCCTCTTCCGGAACGTTCCGTGAGGCGAGGCGACGAACGAGGTTTTGCTCTCCTCGTGGTGGTGTTCCTCCTCTTCGCCGTGGGGGTCTCCGCCGCCACCGCGTACCACGTCGTCTATCAGGAGAACCGGCTTTCCCTCTATTCGGGAGACGGCGAACGGGCGCGCATCCTCGCCGAGGCGGGGCTCCGCCGCTATGTGGGGGAGGTCCTGCGGGGGCCGGTGGCCGACACCCTCTTCGCCTTCGATCTGGGGGATGGGCGTTTCGGCGAATCCCGGGTCCGCGCCCGGCAGATCCATCGGACCACGAACTGGCGCTCCATCTACCAGCTCGAAGCCGGAGGATCGGTGCCGGACCCCCGCCACTTCGAAACCCCCGCCACTCGGGGTGCCACCCGGGTGGTGGAGTTCCGGGCCCCACCGGTGAACGTCTTCGCGAACCTGGTGGGAACCGGGTCGGTGACCCTTTCCGGGAGCGCGACGGCTCCGGCGGGTGATGCGTACGTGGGGAGCGCGGAAGGGTGTGACCTCCTCACCGCACCCTGGGCACCCGCAAACTGGAGGGAGCAGAACGTCTCCCTGGCGGCGTTGGGGCTCCCCGACTGGTCCGACCTCATCTCCCCCTCCTTCCCCACCGATGCGGTTTCGGCCGGAGGGTACCTGAACTTCCTTCCCGCGACAGGGGTGGACTATCCGGTCATCCGGGTCACGGGGGCCACCTTCCAGGCGGGGAGCTTCTGGCAGGGGGAGGGGGTGCTCATCGTCCAGGGGAACATGAACCTCCGGGCCGGCTTCATCTGGAACGGACTCATCCTGGTAGGAGGAACCCTCAGCTCACCCGCGCCCGGGTTTCTGGACTTCGGCCCCCCCGACCCTCCGGTGGTGAACGGGATGATCGTGGCCGGGCTCGCTTCTCCCCCTCGGAGCTTCTCCCTGAACCGGGGGACGTACCGCTTCCACTCCTGCCACCTTCGTCGGGCCGGGGTGAGCATGGGGGTGTTCAACGAGGAGGAGGAGGCCTCCTTCGCGGGGTACTGACGCCCGGTCACCGGGTGCGCGTGACCACCACTCGAGCGGTGTTCGGGAGGTTTCCCCCTCCGGCGGTGAACTCCACCGATGCCCCCTCTCCGGCGGGTGCGCCGAAGCGGAAGTAGCTCCGCCCACCACCCACTACCGTTTCCACCACCGGACTTCCACCGGCGAGGTTGCGGACCCGAATCGGGTATGGCGTGACGTTCACCGCCTCGAAGATGGAGGCGTGGTTCCAGCTCCGATCCCGGTACCGTGCCTCCATTCCCCCCACACGCTCGTCGGCGTAGAGCGCCACGGACCAATCGGTGATCCAGTCCTGGATCGTGCCTGCCCCGCCGAAGGCCGAGCTCAGGTTCTGGTATCCGGCCGTCTGGGACTGGACGAGTGCCCGAAGGGGCTGAGTTTCGTCGCCGCCTCGCCGATCCAGGGCGTAGCGGAGGAAGTGCCATCCCGCACCTCGGGTCTCCAGTGAGTCCTCGGTGTACGGGGAGTGATCGTGCGGAGCCTCCAGGAATTCCGCCAGAAGCAGGAGGTTCGAGATCTGGTGGCGGTTGTAGGCGTCGATGACCCGCTGCCCTCCGGCCTGGAGTTGGGGGAGCCCGAGATTCTGGCGGGGTTGGAGCCCGGCGGCCTCATAGAAGAGGAGTTCTTCGGTGAGATGGGCAAGCGCCTCGTCCAGCCACACCGCTTCAAAGGGAACACCGGACTGAACGATGTGAAGGCGCTGGGCCGCGTTCGTCAGGTGCTGGAGTTCGTGGGCGATGGTGGCGAGGGCGAACCGCCGTACGAAGTCCAGGGAAATATCCGGACCTCCTGTGGCCCCGTCCGGGTCCGGAACCAGGAGGTAGAGGATCTCCGCCACATTGGAGGTGGGGCACCCCTGCAGCCCCTGGCTCGCCGTGCGAGGAAAGAGATCCCGGGCGAAGAAGAAGCCCCGGATGAGCCCGTCGTCATCGGGATCGTTCAGGCGATTCACCTCCTGGGTGAAGAAGAGGATGACCCGCCCATTCCCGTCCAGATCGGTGACGCCTCCGAAATTCCGTTCCGCCAGGGGGGCGACGAGGGTGTCGAAGGCGGCGGCGAACCCTTCATAGTCCGCGTCGGTGAACCCTCCGTTCGGGTTCAGGGTGTCCGCCACCACGATGGCCTTCTGAGAGACGGCCCGAACCCGCCCGGTCCGGGTGATGGCGGTGTCGCACGCGTTGTTCCCGTTGGCATTCAGGGAAAGGAGGGCGCCCACCGCCGGCGGGTTCCCGGCCGGCGCCCCGGCGCTCCACCCGCCGAGGGGTGAGCGGGGGCCGGAGCCGATGAGGGGAGTAAGGTCCCTGCGCTCCATCTCCCGGATCCGTCGGTGTGCCCGGAGGTTGGCTCCGGGGTGATCCATCTCGTGCAGGATGGCAGCGGTGGAGGGGGTCATCGCGGGTTGGGGCGGCGGCGCCACCGGGATCACACCGGTCCCCAGGATCTGCGCGGTGAGCCGTTCCGTCGGGGTGGCGGCGGTGGATACCAGGGTGGCCACATAGTCGGCACCTCCGGATGCGCCCGCGAAGCAGAGTCGGCGGGACTCCCCTGCCCGAAACTCCCGAGCCTCACCCACCTGGAGGGAGTGGGTGGTCTCGGGCGTACAGTCACCAACCGGCTCCGTCGGCGGCGGGACATCGCTCCCGCAGGCGGACAGGGCCAGAGCGAGAGCGGCTGCCGGGAGGGCGGCGCGAATAGGGGTGGGGTGAGGCATGGGGAGCGCGCGGCAGAGAGGGGGAATACTACACGGTCCCGATTCGACACTCGGGGGCGGGCCCGGGTTCCCATCCAGGTGCCGGTGTCTGTTGGGACACGGTGCCCCATACTCAAGAAAACCGCGGGATACTATGTCCTATCGAGTACGGAAACGAGCCTGATCAGCGCGGTTTTCCGCCCCTGGCAGGTGGCACACTTCTTCCCTCCCTCGCCCCTCGTGAAGCACGCGACCGCAATGCCGCCGTCACGATACTGCGCTTCAGCGGCCTGTCCGGTGCCATTGGCCCCGATCCGGCCCGTTTCCCTTGGAACGAGGGGTTCATCATGCGATATCTACGCCCCCTTCTCGCCGCCGCGATCCTGGTGGTCGTGGCTCAGCCGCTCCTTGCCCAGCCCCGAACCGTGATGGGGATGGTTCGATCCCAGGCAGATGGACAGCCCGTCGTGGGTGTCGACGTCCGCCTCCTCGGAACGACCACCGCGGTGCGGACGAGCGCGACAGGGGCCTTCACCATCGAAGTTCCGGCCGTCTCCACCGACATCCTGGTTCTCACCCACCCCGACTTCGATCTGCTTCAGGTTGAACTCCTCGGGCGTACGCGCGTCGAACTCGAGTTGATTCCGGGGATCCGCCTCAACCAGTACGGCGTACCCGTATCCCGCACGCAGGTGGAGGCCGAAGCCAGGGATGGGATTCTCGTCTTCGAGAGTCCGGATCAATCCTATCGACTCTGGTTCGACCTCCGTGTGCAGATGGACGGTGCGTACTTCTGGGGGAATGACCGGAACCCCATCGGAAACGGGGTCGAGATGCGCCGAGCCCGACTGGCCTTCAAGAGCGTCTTCGCCACGGACTGGTACGCCGAGCTGGACATGGACTTTTCCGACTCCCGGGCCGACCTGAAGGACGCCTACCTGGCCTACACCGGCTTCCCCGGACTGGAGATCCGAGCAGGAAATTTCAAGGAGATCTTCTCTCTCGAGACGAACACCACGAGCCGCTATCTGACCTTCCTCGAACGCCCCATGGTAACCCGGGCCCTGACTCCTTCCCGGCACGCAGGGGTGGGCGTCACCTATACCCGGCCACACCTCATGGCGGCAGGGGGCGTCCACTTCCAGGACGTTGGTGGATGGGAAGAGGTCCAGAACCGGAAGGACAACAACAGCGCCACCGGGGTGAGCGAGGGCTACTCCCTCACCGGCAAGCTGGTGGTCATGCCCTTCTTCAGGGAAGGCGACCGGGTGGTGCACCTGGGGGCCGCCGCTTCCTACCGGACACCCAAGACGGACGACCGAATCGGGGCGGTCCGCTACGATGTGCGGGGGATCTCCAACATCAATCGAAAGAAATATCTGGATACCGATCGGATGATGGGGGTGAGCCACTCCATTCTCACCGGCCTCGAGGCCGCTACCCACCTGGGGGGCACCCGTCTCCAGGGGGAGTACACCCGTGCCGAGGTGCATCGGGAAGACGACCGCCCCACGGAACGGTTCAGCGGCTTCTATGCCCAGGCGAGCCGCCTCCTTTTCGGGGGGAGCTACCGCTACAACCCCGGGCAGGGTGAGTTCACCCAACCCTCTCTCGGGCGCTCCTGGGGCGATGTGGAGCTGGCGGTGCGCTACGAATACCTCGACCTGAACGGCTCCGGCGGTGCGGTCACGGGGGGCGAGGGCGAGGGGATCACCGTGGGAGTGAACTTCTACGCCAACAAGAATGTGAAGCTGAGCGCCAACTACGGTTGGATGAACCACGACCGGTACGCAAACGCCCGGAACAGCCTCTTCGTGGGGACGGACGCGGACGGGAACCCCACCCGGAACCCCGCTCTCGTCGTCGATCCCAAGGGGAAGGCGGGAGAGGACTACAACGTCCTTTCTTTCCGGGTTCAGGTCTCCTTCTGAGCCCCCTGCGACCATCGAATCGGAGAAACGACCATGAAAAAGGTACGATGGACACTGATGCTGGGAGCCGTGGGAGTTGCGCTGGCAGGGTGCGTGGATGACCCGGTCGCCCCTCCCCCTCCTCCCACCGACGCCGAGCTGATCCATTACTGGCACTTCAACAATCTCCCGGAGGGAACCCTTACCTCGGTTCCTGCCGACTTCGGTGCGGTGGCCGGAGGGGTCATCACTTACCCGGGAACCGGCGCGGGATATATGGACCGGGTGGATCCCGGATCAGACCTCAACAACCGGATGGGCCAGCTCGCCGGCTTCGGACTTCGGCCGCGAAATCCGTCCAACACGCGGGAACTTCTCGTGGTAGCCCCTTCCACCGGATATCGGGACGTCGTGGTGCAGTTTGCGGTGACCCGGACGGCCAATGGGGCGACCCAGGAGGAGTTCCAGTATTCCACCGATGGGGGCGGGAGCTGGACGAGAGTCGGATCGGTCTACGACGTCCAGCTCGAGTTCACCCTCATGACCTTCGATCTGTCCGGCGTCGCCGCGGTGAACAACAACCCGAACCTTCGCTTCCGGATCCTCTTCCTGGGCGAGACGGCGGCGGGTAGCTCAGGGAACAACCGCTTCGACAACGTCACCATCGAGGGAGTCCCCCTGTGACGACCATCCCGTCGGGGGGGGAGAATGGTTCCGGTGACCATGCCTCCCCCCCCGAGACGCCCCGGATCGGAGCGGAGTCGGCTCCCCGTTTCGAGTTCCGGTCCTTCGGCCAGGATTTCGACCACATCCACCACCGAATGGCCCGCCTCTCCGACCCGGTTCCGGAGCCTTACTGGGAGCGCACCTCCGACGAGGTATACGTGGTTTCCCGAGCCGCTCGGCAAACAAATGTGAAGCTCCGGGGAGCGGGATTCGACCTGAAGCGCCTGGAGGGGACGTCGGACCGGCTGGAGCAGTGGAGTCCGCGACTGAAGGGAACCTTTCCCGCTTCCACCCTCGTCCTCCGCGATGAGGTGTTCCCCGCCCTCGAGGTTCAGGTTCCGGAACTGACGGGTGGGGAGATGGGGGCGGGGGAGTTTCTCGATCTGGCGGGCGCAACCCCCGACCTCCAGGTGGTGCGTGTGCGGAAGCGGCGCTTCGGATACATGGTGCACGGAACGATATGCGAGTACGCCGTCGTCCTGGTGAATGGAGCCCGCATCGTGACCGTCGGCACGGAGTCGGTGGAGCCGGAGCTCGTGCGGCGGGCCATGACGGAGATGGAGATGACCGGAATCGAGAACATCAGCTACCCCGAAGCCATCAAACGTGTCATCGGGATGGTGGCCGCACCCCTCGCCAACGAATAGAGGGGAAAGGGGATCCATGGCCATCGAGATCGAGCGGAAGTTCCTGGTTACCGGTTCCTTCCGGGACCATGTCCTGGAGAGTACACGCATCGTCCAGGGGTACATCTCGTCCGTTCCCGAACGCACCGTGCGTGTGCGCATCCGCGGCGATCAGGGGTTTCTCACCATCAAGGGGATCGGGAGTGCGTCCGGAGCCTCCCGGTACGAGTGGGAACGGGAGATCCCCGTGGCCGAGGCGGAAGATCTTCTGGCCCTTTGCGAGCCCGGGGTCATCGACAAAGTCCGCCACCTGATCCCGGCGGAGGGGCACACCTTCGAGGTTGACGAGTTCCGCGGCGAGAACGAGGGACTCGTCCTGGCCGAGATCGAGCTCGCCTCGGAAGAGGAGCCCTTTCCGGCACCCGAGTGGCTCGGGAGGGAGGTCACCGGCGACCCCCGGTACTACAACGCCATGCTCGGGAAACACCCCTACCGGCGCTGGGCGGAACCGACCCCATGAACCGGACGTCGACAGTTGAGGCGCCCGGAGCCCCTCCTCCCGGGGCCGGGGGAGATCGATCCGTTCCCCTCGATATGCGGAACTACCGGATCGAGCAGCTCCCCGTCAGGGAGAAGAGCGGGTTCGAGAAGCTCCTCGTCCGAATCGGAGTACCCCTCGCCGTCACCGCATTCGTGGTCCTGGCTTTTATCCTGGACCTTCCCTTCCTCCGGGACATCGACCCCGAGGGAATCGTCTCCAATGTGGCGCGGGGGGCCTTCGAGTCGTGGGGAGGGGAGGAGTTCAGTCGGAAGAACGCCTACATGCTGGCGATCTTCGTGTCATCCCTCATTCTCTGGACCACCGCGGCGCTCCCGAACTATCTCATCAGCCTCATGGTGATCATCGCCCTCGTCCTCATGGGCGTGCTCACCGAGCAGGTGGCGTACGCGCAACTCGGCCACCCGGTCATGTGGTTGAACATCATGTCCTTCGTACTGGCCAGCATGCTGGTGGCCACGGGGCTGGCGAAGCGGCTGGCCCTTGTGCTCCTCCTCCGGTTTGGGCGTACGGCGTCGGCCATCTTCCTCATCTTCATCGTCCTGAACGTGGCGCTCTCGGCCTTCATTTCGGCGACCACCGCAAAGGCGGCCGTTCTCCTCCCTCTCTTCATGGTCATCGCCTCGATCTATGGTGCCCGCGGCGGGGCGGAGAAGACGAACTTCGGGCGGAGTATCGTCCTTCAGAACCTCCTCTGCATCAACCTGGGTGCGGGGGCGTTCGTGACCGGATCCGGCGCCAACCTCCTCGCCGCGGCGCTCATCGGAGGGGCCATCGGGGGAACCATCTACTTCGCCGATTGGATGATGGCCATGTTCCCCATCATGGTCGGCCTCATGCTGGTGGGGTACCTCCTGGCCATGCGGGTCTTCTTCCCTCTCGCCCCCGAGGAGCGGGTGCCTGTCATCGAAGGGGGGATGGAGCGACTCCGCCTGGAGAAGGAGACGCTCGGTCCCATGAGCGGGAAGGAGATCCGCGCCACCATCCTCTTTCTGGCCATCCTGGCGCTGTGGGCCACCGACCGCATCCATGGGGTGAGCCCCACCGCGGTGGCGTTTCTGGGCGCCATTGTGGCCCTCCTTCCCCGGGTGGGGATCGTGGAGTGGAACGAGGTGGACATCCCCTGGCACCTCATGCTCTTCTCTGCGGGGGCCTACACCCTGGGGGCGGGCCTCGATGTGACGGACCTCCCGTCCATCGTCGTGAACGCCTTTTTCGACCGGGTGGGAATCGGAGCCGAAACCCCCTTCTGGGTCTTGTACCTCCTCCTGACGGGGGTGATGGTGGGGAGCGCCCTGATCTTCCAGTCGAAGACGATGCGGGCGCTCATCTTCATCCCCATCGCCATCGGAGTGGCAGGGCGTTTCGACTATCCGGTGGTGAGCCTGGCCCTCCCGGTGGCGTTCATGATCGAACACGTCTACGTGCTCCCCTTCAACAGCAAACCGGCCGCCCTCCTCTACGAAACCGATCGATACTCCCTCTCGGATGCCTTCCGTTTCGGCTTCACCCTCATGGTCATCGCATGGGTGGTGAACATCCTTGCGGGAGAAACCTGGTTCCGGTTCCTTGGAATCACCCCGCAGGGGGTATTCGGACTCTTCTGACGCTCCGCTCGACTCGAACCGTCGCCGCAGCACACCGGAGAACTGAACGATGACCCTCCTCTTCCGTGAAAGCCGCGAACTGGAAGGGCAGATCGACGCCTTTCTCGACCTCATTGGTCAGGGAGGGATGCTCTTCCGGGAGGGCGTCCGCCTCTACCTGGACGACCGGATCGGAGAGTTCGAGGTTCGCCTCCGGGAGCTACGAAGCACCGAACGCCGAGGGGACGACCTCCGGCGGGAGATCGAGAGCCGCCTCTATCGGCACACCCTCATCCCCGAGTATCGGGGCGATGTGCTGGGGCTTCTCGAAGCCTCGGACAAGGTGCTGAACGCCCTCACCTCGACCCTGCTCCGCTTCGCGGTGGAGATGCCCGAAATCCGGGACGAATTTGACCCCCTGTTCAGCGACCTGGCCGACCACGCGGTCTCCGCGGTGGAGAGCATGGTGCGTGGGTGCCGTGCCTATTTTCGGGACCTCAACGCCGTGCGCGACCACATCTCCCAGGTGCAGTTTCATCGGGAAGAGACGAACCGCATAGCCGAAACGTGTACCCGCGCCGTCTTCCGAGAGGACCTGCGCCTCAGCCACAAGAATCACCTCCGTTCCTTCATCGAGGACACCACCCTGGTGGCGGACGAGGCGGAAGATGTCTGCGATCGGCTGGCCATCGCCGCCATCAAGCGCCATGTCTAAACCGTGGGGTGCGCCGCTCTGTGAGGGAGGATGGGAGGCCGGGTTCATCACTCATCCGGGAGTATCACGGTGACCTGGTTCTTCCTCCTGAGCGGGCTCTTTCTGGGATGGTCGCTCGGCGCCAACGACGCCGCGAACATCTTCGGCACCGCAGTGGGGACCCGGATGGTTCGGTTCCGGGTGGCCGCCCTCATCGCGAGCATCTTTGTGGTGGCCGGGGCCGTGCTGGGTGGAGCCGGAACGACGGTCACCCTCGGAGCGCTGGGGGGGATCGACGCCCTGGCCGGCGCCTTCACCGTGGCGCTGGCCGCGGGGCTCGCCGTGACCTGGATGACCCGGACGGCGCTCCCGGTCTCCACCTCCCAGGCCATCATCGGCGCCATCGTCGGCTGGAACCTCTTTTCGGGCTCCGGCACCGACCTGGGGCTCCTCGCCCAGATCGTCTCCACCTGGATGGTTTCGCCCATCCTGGCCGCGGCCTTTGCGGCGCTCCTCTACCTGGCCGCCCGCGCCATCCTGGGGCGCACCCGGATCCACCTCCTTGAGCTGGACGCCTGGACGCGCCTCGGGCTTCTCGTGGTGGGAGCCTTCGGCGCCTACAGCCTCGGCGCCAACAACATCGCCAATGTGATGGGCGTCTTCGCCGCATCCACCCCCTTTCCCGACGTCATGCTCCCGGCGGGGCTGGAGTTCACCGGGGTGCAGCAGCTCTTCCTCCTGGGCGGGCTCGCCATCGCCGTCGGAATCTTCACCCACTCCCATCGGGTCATGACCACCGTGGGGAGCGAGATCTTCAAGCTCACCCCCATCCTCGCCCTCGTGGTGGTCCTGGCGCACGCCCTCGTCCTCTTCGTCTTCTCATCCACCGGCCTCCGGGACCTCCTCCTGGGGATGGGACTCCCCGCCATCCCTCTCGTCCCCGTGTCGAGCACCCAGGCCGTCGTCGGCGCCATCCTCGGGGTGGCGCTGGTGCAGGGGAGCGCCTCGGCCATCCGCTTCGGCCTCCTGGGCCGGATCGCCCTCGGGTGGGTGGTCACCCCCGTTGTGGCGGGTCTCCTCAGCTTCGTGGCCCTCTTCTTCGCCCAGAACGTCTTCCAGCTCGAAGTCGTGGGGGTGAGGTAGGGGGGGTGGGATCGGGCACCCGCAAGGGTGCGGGACCCTGTTACCTTCCCTCCATGTCCGAGAGCACCCCGACCCCCTATGATCTGGTGGGCGGCGAGACCGCCGTTCGTCGCCTGGTGGACCGCTTCTACGACCTGATGGACACGGCCCCGGAGGCAGCGGAAATCCGGGCCCTCCACGCACAGAGCCTGAAGGTGTCCCGGGAGAAGCTCTTCCTCTTCCTCTCGGGGTGGTTGGGTGGGCCGCAGCTCTATGTGGAGCGATACGGTCACCCCCGCCTCCGGGCTCGCCACCTCCCCTTCCCCATCGGTGAGAAAGAACGGGACCAGTGGCTCTGGTGCATGGATCAAGCGCTCGCCGAGTTGGAGATGCCCGCCATGGTCCGTGACTTCCTCACCACCCGGTTTCGGGAGGTGGCCGACCACATGCGGAACCGCCCCGAGGACACCCCGCCTGCCACCGTGAAGCCAGATACTCCTTCCCCCTCCTGACTCCGCCCGCCATGACCTCGCTCACCTCCCGGCAACGTGCTCTCCTCCGGTCGCTGGCCCACCCCCTCAAACCCATCCTCCAGGTGGGAACCGAGGGGGTTTCCGAAGCCTTCCTCGCCTCACTCGACGAGGCGTTCAACACCCGGGAGCTCCTGAAGATCAAGGTGTTGGACACCTCCGACCTGACGCTGAAGGAGGTGGTGGCGGAGGTGCGGGAGGGGCGCCCCCAGGTGGAAGTGGTGCAGACCATCGGGCGGACGGCGGCGCTCTACCGGAAGCACCCCGAGCGACCGAAGATCGAGGTGTAGGGCGCGAACGCGGGAGGTCGCGATTTCAGGGAGGGATTGACGTGTGGGGGGCGTTTCGGTAGGAGGTGTGGGCCACTCCCCTTCGTGGCCACCAACCCTCCGCTTGTGAAGCCTGCCGGCGGTTCAACGCGTTTCGGGAAGCCATCATGCTTCCGCTCCACTACGGCGGAAAGGAGGCAACCTTCCCCATCCGTACGGCGGCCCCCCCCGTCACCGATCAGCGGAACCCTCCTCCGCATGGAGGCGAGTTGCTGACTCCTCAGAACCTGGAGAGGCCCCCGACGCGATTGCCCTTCAACAGGTCGGTTGCTATCGTCCGACATGAGGTTTACGCTGTAAGTAATGTCGAACGCCTACCGCCGGCAATTTGCTACCAGCATGAAGGAATGGCCTTGATGACCCCCTACAATTCCTCGATGGCGTTCCTGATCATGCTCACGGCGTGTGGGGTAGAGGATGCCCACCGGCACGCTGGAGAGCCAGAGCTCTTTCAGGTGGCGGCCCCCGCGGAGATGAATATGGCCCGGGCGGCCCATTCCTCCACGACTCTGGCCGACGGTCGAATTCTCGTCGCCGGCGGGTGCACCCAAGCAGGATGCGATGGTATCTCGGCCACGGCGGAGATCTACGATCCCGGCCCTTCACAGTTTGCGGAAGCGTCGTCGATGAGCGTCGGTCGGATATCCCACACGGCCAGCCTGCTTCCAGACGGTCGCGTGCTGGTGGCAGGTGGTTGGACAGACCGTGGGGTCACGTCGACCAGCGACCTCTACCATCCGGAACTCGACCGCTTCACACCGGGCGAGCCCATGGTCCAGCCCCGGGCCGCGCACAGGGCCGTCGATCTGGGAGATGGCCGCATTCTCCTGTTGGGTGGCGAAACAGGTATCGGTTCAGCGTTGGCTTCGGCGGAGTATTATGATGCGAGTTCGGGAACATTCATGCGGGCCAATGACATGACCCAGGCTCGAACGAACCATGCAGCGGTGCGACTCCGTGATGGCAGAGTCCTCGTTGTCGGCGGGAGAGAGTCTCGGGGGAGCGTGGCCGCCACAGCCGAGATCTATGATCCGGCCACCGGGATCTTTCACTCAACCGGGTCAATGGCGGTGCCCCGCGAGAAGCACGAGGCCGTGCTGATGCGGGATGGACGCGTCCTCGTCGTGGGTGGAGCCGACGCCCGTGATGCGCGTCACAGAACCACCGAGATCTACGACCCGGAGCAAGGGGTGTTCACCCCAGGCCCGTCCATGCAGACGCCGCGATACAAGCTGGCGGGTTCCGTGCTGATGACCCCTGCCGGACATGTGCTCGTCATGGGAGGAGGCGCACCGGTGGAAGCGTTGCCTGCGGGGGAGACTCTTTTTGAGGTCGTGGGTGAATTGGACGATCTCCGGGAGTTCGCCAGTGCCAACGTCCTGCCGAACCAGTCCATTCTCCTGACTGGGGGGTATGATGGGCGCATTCGACCGTCTGCAACAACGTGGGTTTTCACGCCGCTCGGCGTTGACGAGTCGGACGCGTCTCGCACCTCTTCCACCCGAGTTGTTCCCACCTCTTACCTTATGCCGTAAGATCCGATGCAACCTTCTCCCATCGGTCGGCGTCCCACCTCAGGTCCGTTTCCTCCGAATCCGAACTTGGGCAGGCGCCTCCATGCACCGCACACGCAACCTCTTCTACGGGCTGACTCTCAGCCTCCTCCTGGTCCCCACCCCCGCCACCGGGCGGCAGGTTGGGGACGAACTACTCACTCCTCAGCACCTGGCAGTGAGCCCGCTGGACCTGACCCAGGGGTGGGATGGGACAGGGGTCCAGGCGCTCATGGAGGCCATAGGCGATGCCCGGGTAGTCATGCTGGGCGAGCCCTGGCATGGTGACGGAGGGGCGATCCGCGCCCGGGCCGAACTGGTCCGGATCCTCCACGAGCACATGGGCTTCGATGTCCTGGCCTTCGAGGGTGACTTCTACTCTCTCCACCTGGGGTGGTCACAGGTCCGTAGCCCCGCCGATGCGCATGCCCTCGCCCGCGAGAACCTCTACCGGTTCTGGGGCCACTCCGAGGCTGCGCAGCCCCTCTGGAACTACATCGCTTCCACCGTGGGCTCCCCTCGTCCCCTGAATGTGGCCGGGGTGGACATCCGTCACCTCGGAGCCCTGGCGCGAACCACCCTCCCGGACTCCCTTGACCATCGGCTCGCCCGCATCCCCGAGGTGTCGGCCGATGACCGGGAACACTTCCGGGCCATCCTGGAGCGGGTTCTCGCCGATGAGTTCACCAGTCGCCCTCCTTTGGAGAGCGAAGAGCGGTTCCTCACCACCCTCGACGGGCTCGGGAGGGCACTGGCCGGTCTCCCGGAGGCGGAACGGGAGCCCTTCTGGGAGCAGGAGGTCCGGAACCTCCGCACCCTCGTCCTCTACGCCTGGCGGGGAGCCAACCGGGATCGTGGAATGGGCGAAAACCTTGCCTGGCTGGCCACTCAGGTGTATCCGGACCGGAAGATCATCGTCTGGTCGCACAACAATCACAACATCACCGACAAGCGGATGTACTTCGCCTCTCCGGACCCGAGCCTCGCCGCCAACGTGGCGAACCGGGGGCTGGAGGGAATCGCCCGCTTCACCTATCTCGGTCACGAGGTCCGGCAGTTCTTCGGGCCTTCGGTCTACTCCCTGGCCGTCCTTTCCCACCAGGGGCGATACACGCGTGAGATTCCGCTCCGCAACCTGCACGACCCGGGGCGGTTCGATTACCTCCACGAGCTGGAACCGGCGCCCCCTGGAACCATCGAGGCGCGGTTGTCGGACGATGGGTATCCCATGGCCTTCGTGGATCTCCGACGCTCAACCCCCGGTCCCCGGACGGCGCGTGGGCTGGACTATGCGTACTCCCCGCCCCTTCAGATGCGATGGGAGATGGGTTTCGACGGGTTCCTCTTCCTCCACGACACCTTCGGGCTGGACGAGGCCCCGCCGGTGGGTTGGCCGGGTGCCTCGGGATGGTAACCCGTTCCGGAGGCTTGAGGGGCCTACCTCCGTTGTACCGGTACGGCTCGGCGGGCTTGTTCTCCAAGGGGTGCAGCCTCCGGGGGGGCGGGCGTACCTTCCAACCCGGTGAAGAATTTCCCCGTCTTACCTCGTAAGGTCCGGGATCAGGGCCTCTCCGGGCCCCCCATCACCCATACCGCACCCCTTCACCGGGGCCAAATCCGTCACCTTTGAGCAATGGGGTCCTCTCCATGCGCAGACTTCACCATTCGATCCTCATCCTTGTCGCCGCTCTCGGTGTCGCCTTACCCCACGCAGGGGTCGCCCAGACGGAAGATCTTCCCGAGCAGTGGTACTTCTGGACCGACGATGGCGTCCAGCATTACGCCTTCGAGATGGGTACCGCTCGCCAGCCGGGCGACACCATCGTGGTGCTTCATGGAGGATGGGGTGCCGAGCACAGCTACCTGGTTCGCCCCCTCACCCCTCTCGCCTCCCATCACCGCTTCGTCTTCTACGATCAGCGAGGCTCACTCCGGTCGCCCGCACCCGACTCCACCATCCGCCTTGCCCGCCTGGTGGATGACCTGGAGCACCTGCGAGAGAGCCTGGGGCTGGAGCAACTCACCCTCCTGGCTCACTCCATGGGAGGATCGCTGGCGTACGCCTATCTCGCCGCTTACCCGGATCGGGTGAGGGGGCTGATCCTCGTGGGAGCCACACTCCCGGCGCCCTTCACCGGAGGCCCTCCCATGGCGCTCCTGGAAGAGGTGTGGCCCGACGCCGACCTGGACGCCATGCAGGCCCGTCAGCAGGAGTTCTTCGAGGGGTATCCCGTGCGAGCGAGAGAGGTCATGGAGCGCGACGGGGTCATTCCGGAGCACCTCCGAGATGTCCCCGAGGAGGGGGGAGAGCTCTGGCAGGCCATGTCCGACAAGGAGCGCACCCGCCACTGGCGGGTCACCTTCACGGCGGTGAACAGTTGCAATCCCTCCCGGTGGCGGGAAATGGAGGGAGGGATGATCTACTACAGCCAGAACGTTCCGAACCAGCTCATGAGTCCGGAGGGTGGGTATGCCGAGAGGGCGGCCCAGTTCTGGCCGGCGGTTCGCCGCTTTGAGGGGCCCGTCCACGTCGTCATCGGCACCTGCGACTATGTGGATCTGGGGCCGACCGTCTGGCCTCGCGTGGTGGACCACCTCCCCAATGCGCGGCTGCACCTGGTGGAGAACTCGGGGCACGCCATCTGGATGGATGACCCCGAGGGGTTCACCGATGCGGTGCGGTCTTCGCTGGCGGAGATCCATGGGGAGGGACGGGCCCGCTCCGAGTCACCCGACACCACCCCGGAGAGGGAGTGACACGGGGCCGCGGAGGGGCGGTGCGGAAGAGAACTCTCCTCGTCATCCTCCTCGCCGGCACTGTGGTGGGACGGTGGGGGTGCGGCGGGCCCGAGTCGCATCCGGAGCAGCTCCCGGTGGGGCGGTCGCTGGTGGAATTTTTCGACCAGGACCGTCCCGCCTGGGTCGGGGAGGGACCGCGCCCCGTCGTCGCCACCCTCTGGTACCCGGCCCCGGAGGGGACACGGGGAGAGAGGTGGGGTGCGGGGCCCTTCCACTTCGGGGTGAGCGCACCGGGGGCCCCCCTCCGGGACGGCGGCCCTCTCCCCCTGGTTGTGATGAGCCATGGGACCGGAGGTTCCGCCGCGCAGATGGCGTGGCTGGGAGAGACACTGGCCTCCCGGGGGTATCTGGTGGCTGCTCTCAACCATCATGGGAACACCGCGTTCGAAGGGGACCTCCTTCCGGAGGGGTTCGCCCTCTGGTGGGAGAGGGCCGCCGACGTGCCCATCCTCCTGAATGGCCTCCTGGCCCATGATCGCTTCGGGCCTCGGGTGGACCGGGAGCGCATCGGAATGGTGGGGTTCTCCCTGGGTGGGCTCACGGCCCTTCTGGCATCCGGCGCCCGGGTGGATCGTCCTGGATGGGAGAGGCACTGTGAAGGGAACTCCCACCACCCGGCCTGTCGTCTGCCGCCGGAAGCCGGGGAGCTGGACCAGGTCATGGACCGCCTCCTGGAGAGGCCATGGGCGAAGGCGTCATTGGACGGTGCAGGGGCCTCCTACCGGGACGATCGGATCCGGGCGGTCTATCTTCTGGCCCCAGCCCTCGCCGTCGCCATCGACGGGGGGTCCCTCGCCGAGGTGGCCGTCCCCGTTCGCCTGGTGGTGGGAGATGCCGATGATCAGGTTCCCGCCCAGGAGGTGCTGACCCTCCTTGCGGGGCGGATCCCGGGTGCCGAGTCGGAGGTGCCGGAAGGTGTCGGCCACTACACCTTCCTGGCGACCTGCGGGCTCAGGGGCCGCCTCCTGGTGGGAGCTCTCTGTCGGGACAAGCGAGGGGTGCGGCGCCACGAGGTGCACCGGCACGTTTCCGACGATGTGGACGCCTTCTTTCATCGGGCGTTGAACCTGACCCGCCTGACCACGACAGAGGGGACGTCCAGATCATCCTTCTCGACCCATGCGGCCAACCCCCCCGGTCCGAAGGCGAGAGGGAGGGAGAGCGTGATGATGAAGTTGATCACAGCGACTGGGTAGATGTAGTGGATGCTCACAGGGTCGACGCTGTACACAATGCGCACTAGAAAGTCAAACCAAACGGAACAATTAGCCGATATGAGCATCGC
>JBJHBD010000027.1:0-27425 GCA_050485305.1 Gemmatimonadota bacterium | reverse complement strand
CGCCTGAACTCCGCCGGGTACCTTCTCTTGTGCTGTGCCATCTGGACACCTCCCTTTCCTCAACAATGGGGTGTCCACGGAATCGGGGGAACTCCACCTCTCGTATAGGCGGTATGCGGGCCCATCGGCCAGCAGCGTCACCTGAGCCGTAGGAGGGGCCTTCGTTCGGAGTTGATCCATGAGCGCCCCCATCACTCGGGTGCCCAGGCCGGCACCCTGGCAATCCGGCGCCACCGCCACATCCACGACCTGAAAGAAGGATCCGCCGTCACCCACGATCCGTCCCATGGCCACCACCCGCCCACCATGGAGGATGTGGACACCGAACCAGGTTCCGGCCAGCCCACCCTCCGCGGCTTCTCTGGAGCGCTCCGTCAACCCCGTGATTCGTCTGAGTTCCAGATAGCTTTCGACATCCGGAGGTTCGGGGATCATCTGGTACTTCGGCATACTCACCACGCCTTTACTCGATTGCTCGAAGGGCGATCCCAAGGCCCGTGGGGCACCGAGGCTTCGATGGTGGCTCCTTCCCCCCACCCCATCCTCCCGTCAACGGCGGTTCCCGGCTCCCCGACCATTCCAGGCCCTCCGGGCCGCCGCAGCGACTTCCCCCTCCATGTGCGCCAGGCGACCCGGGTCTCCCAGGAGTCCCTCATCGGCCCGGACAAAACCGAGTTCCCTGACCCCGATGAACTCCCACAAGATGTTGAGGTGAGGCTCCAGGCAGTTGAGGTGATACATCGCTCCCCCCGGATAGAGGTCGGGATCGCCGACGGAGGTGATGACGACGCAGGGCTTTGCCGGGAGAAGGGGCTGGTACGGGGACTCGGCCTCGGGGTCGTACCCAAAGGTCCGGCCGATACGGGTCACCTGGTCGAAGTAGGCTTTCGCCTGCGCAGGAAGACCGAAGTTGTACATGGGAACCCCCAGGACGATGGCGTCTGCGGCGGCGAACTCCTCGATGAGCTCCTCACTTTCCGCGAGGGCAGGCGCCGGTGTATTCAACTCACCAAACGCCGCGTCGATCCAGGGTTCGTTCACCGGGGTCGGGGAGAAGAGACCGAGATCTCGAATCACTACGCTCGCATCGGGATCCTGCTCTCTCCAGGTGTCGGCAAAACGGTCGCTGAGGTGACGGGTGACGGAGCGGGCGCGACGGCCGCTGCTCTGGATGGCAAGGAGGGTCTTCATGGGCTGGGCAACCTTCGAAGTTGTGGATTCGATCCTTCAGGAGCCCAAGGCTAGACCCATATAAATTCCCTCTCAAGACAGGAAAAGGTGAGTAACTCACATGGAGGTGAGTGCGTCCGGGGAGCCTTCCGGGCCGGTGCCGCGCCATCGGGCCATGGCCGACGAGGGTCCGGCTCCTTTCAGATCCCCTCTTCGGAGTGGGTATGTGCCCATCGGTTGAGCCGCTCCAGGATGCCGATGAGTTCACGCCCTCGGTAGGTCAACCGATACTCCACACGGATGGGAACTTCGGGAAAGGCGGTGCGCACGACGATCCCATCCTCTTCGAGTTGCCGTAGCTGCGCGGTAAGGGTCTGTGCCGACACACCCACGAGCGCCGCCTGGATTTCGGAGAAGCGTCGGGCTCCCTCTTTCAACTCATAGAGGACGGACGGCTTCCACCTCCCCTTGATCACATCGAGTGCATTCCGCGCGCCGCACAGCGACGCCACCGGATCTGTGGGGCACAGGTCCTTCATAGTGCCAGTCACCCTCCCACGTCGACACGTCGGACGGCGGGTCGAGTTCCACCAAGGGTAGGCTTGCCTCCGGAAGCGGAAATCCGTGGCCAGGGAGGAAGGCTCAACGCGCGCTCCTCCGAAACCGAATGAGGCGAGTCAGGTAGAGAGCGGCCGCCGCGGCAGGGATCACGTGAAGCACTCCCGTGACCTCGAAGAGGACATTGTTGGGGAGTTCATAGGTGGAATCAGGATAGAATCTGCGCATGGTTTCTTCCGGAAGTCCCATACTCCAGAGCGCCACTTTGACCAGATGGTTGTATAGCCCCTCCACGACTCCGAAGAGGAAGACCGGGACGGCTGCGATGGTCACCCAGAGGACCCACCACCCCACCGTCCCCGCCGGTCGTCCTTCCCACCTTTGATGGGAGCCCCACCCTGCCAGCATGACGGCCAGGGTGACCACGGCGATCACCACCGCGTGGTAGCGTTCCGGGGTTCCGTAGTGGATGGCGCCGTACACATGATGCACGATGGTGACGATGAGGACCGCGGCCCCGGCAGCGAAGGCTCGTTTGAGCAAAGAGGTGCTCGATGGGTTGCTCGGCTTGCTCAGGGTAGAGTTCTCCGTGGTGATCAACGCTCCCCTCCTTGGAACCGGCATGGTGTCTTGATAGGGTAGTGGCGTCGGGATGTGTCGCCTGGATTATCGCAACATTAAGTTGCGATAATCCAACACTAATCCCATGTCGAACGCGATGCAACAGGGAGTCGCAATGGGGTCCCAGACCGATCATGCCGGAGGTGCTCCAGGACGAGGTGAGAAGGTACGTGTCGCCGTGCTCGGTGCCGCGCGGGACGAGCTGAGAGAGTCGGGGTACGCCGCACTATCGGTGGAAAATGTGGCGCGGAGAGCCGGGGTCCATAAGACGACGGTGTACCGACGATGGGCCGACCGGGAATCCCTGATCGTCGATGCGCTGAGCGATGAGATCGGACGACAGATCCCGGTGCCGGACACCGGATCGTTCGAGGGGGACCTGAGACAACTCGCCGATTCTTTTGCCCGGTGGGCAGCCAGCGCCTCGGGGGAGGCCGTGCTGGCGGCCCTCCTCTCCGACGCCGTTCGCATTCCGGAGTTAGCGGAAGCGAGGAGCAGGATCTTCCAGGAACGTCTGCGGCGGGCCGGTCCCGTGGTGGTGCGCGCAATGGAACGGGGCGAGATCCCGTCCGGGACGGATCCCGGACAGGTGGTTCGCACCCTGGTGGCGCCTCTCTACCTGCGGCTCCTCATCACCGGTGAACCCCTCGACGATGGCGCCACGGATCAGGCGGTGCGAGTGACCATTGCCGCCACCTCCGCCGGCGTCCTCGAACGTTAGATGGCGTGACCGGAGATCGGGACCCGGCAAACCGCCCGGGCTCGGATCGAACTTCCGGAGGCCTCTCAGGTCGCCCTTACCAGTTGCTCCCGTGCCTTCCACTCGAGTGTAGCCAGACCGCCGACGAAGGCTGCCTCGAAGGTGAGGTGGATGATCCCGAACACGCTGGCCTGTTGCAGGAAGTGGGCTGCAAACGCCAGGCAGGCGAAGGCCCAGACACCGTTGCCGAAGATGAGGAATTTGAGTTGAGCCATCGACCGATCAGGTCGGAGGGCGAGGGAGAAGGAGTAGGAGGCGTAGAGGAGGTTGACGATTCCCAGGAAGAGGATAAACCCCATGGGGAGTGCGTGGAGGCGCTCCAACCAGTCACGCAGCGCCAGGACCGCGACGCCCGCGACCCCGGCCGCGCCGCAGTCCACCCATAGCAGGTGGCGACGGAAATTCATCATGGCTTCGGTATTCCCCCGGATGACTTCACGATGCCGGCCTCCCCGCCCCCCGGGTACCATCGAACCACCAGGCGGGAGCGGCCCCGCCACTGAGGTATGGCTTGGAGTCGGGAGTGGTCGGTGACGTGAGAAAACGAATCGGTTGGTGTTGCGCAACAAAAAGTTGCGATAAGGCAACGCTAACCGATTGTCCTGGAGGCTGCAACGGCGAGGAGGATCAGGAACCGCGGGGAGGTGAATCTCGGACGGGAATCGGACCGGTTCAAATCAGCTCCATCACCCAATCCCGGGTCCCCGCTCTTTTTCGGGTAAGGATTTCCCTGCCGTGGGTAGACTTCACCCGTCGATGGGCGCGTCGCCGAGCGTCGGACGGGTCGCGACGCGAAGGGTGATCAGGAATCGTGTCCCCACATCTCGTCCAGGTCCCAACTCCGATTCGTTTCCAGGAAGAGCCGGACCTCGATTTCCATTCCGAGGGCGTGGTCGACGAGGAAGCGGGATCCGTCCGGGCGTGCCACGAGCGTATCCCGCGCGGAATGATCGATACACTGGAGGACTTCACCCACCCGGAAACGTGGCGCTCCGTTCCCCGAGGGAGACATGGTCGGGATTCCGCATACCATGACGAGGTCGCCGGCATCGATTTCGGCGAGGTGGCGTACATTTCTGGGTCGGGCGTTCGTGGTCATGGTGTATCCCTTTCGGTGTGGAGTCGAAATGCCGGAGGCGGTGGGCAGGACCGGCAGGATCCGGGCGGCTGCCGAGCCGTTTCCGCCCATCGCGGGAGGGCTCACTCTCGGGGAACGAGCAAATTGCATACCGCTCCATGATACGAGCTGCCGCCGGGGCCGGATCAGGGGAGTGTACTGCGATCAACCGGAAGGACCGGGAGATCCTGGGGGCCGAGCTTCGACCGATCACCTCCTGGCCGGTGCGTTCCTCCCCTCACTTCGACTTCATGGTATACACCCCATCCCACCCCGCTTCCGGGGGATCGGCCAGGAACTCTCGGCATCGGGCCTCGTAGATGGCGGAGGGCCCATCCTCCGGATACGCCTCAAGGACGGCCTGAAAGGCCGAGAGGGCCTCCACGAAGCGGGCTTCCTTGTAGAGCCCCAGCGCGCTCTCGAAGCGGGTGATGAGCGCCCGCATCTCGTCCTGTAGCTCAGGGGGATCGTTCTCCGCGTCGGCCAGAAGCTCGTAGATGGTGACGGGCTCTTCCTTCCCCTTCACCCGGATCCGATCCAGCTCCCGGGCCAGCATCTTCCCCTCCACCTCGGCCCAGGTGTACTCGGAGATGGTGATGGAGATGTCGTAGAACTTCCCGGTCCCTTCCAGCCGGGAGGCCAGGTTCACGCTGTCGCCCATGACGGTGTAGTCCATGATGCGGCGGCTCCCCAGGTTCCCCAGGAGCACGCGCCCGGTGTTGATCCCGATGCGGGCCACCATCTCGGGCTTCCCCTCTTCCAGCCACCGGGCCCGGAGGCTGGCCAGCTCCCGGTTCATGCGGAGGGCGGCGCGACAGCCGCGGAGTGCGTGGTCCTCCACCGGGACGGGGGCGCCGAACTCGGCCATGAGGGCGTCGCCCTGATACTTGTCGATGATCCCCCCCTCCTCCATGACAATGTCGCTCATGGCAGTGAGGTACTCGTTCAGGAGCTCCACCAGTGCAGTGGGGGTGAGGCGCTCCGAGAAGGAGGAGAACCCGGCCACATCGCTGAACATGACGGTGAGGTGGCGCTCTTCCCCGCCGAGCTGCAGGAGCTCGGGCTTCCGGATGAGCTCATCCACCACCGACTCGGCCACGTACTGCCGGAACATTCCTCGGATGCGGGCCTTCTCCCGCTCCTCCACCACGAAGAGGGCGGTGGTGGCTCCGGCAAAGGAGAGCCCGGCGGCCAGGGCGGGGGTGACGGTGAAGAGCCAGAGCCCCTGGGAAGCGAAGAGGAGGTAGGCGACCGCTGCAGAGCCTCCCATGAGGCCCAGCGTCAGGAACGCCGCGGCCACCCCCCGCGCGCGCGCCGCCGCCAAGACGCCAAGGAGCGCCAGGAGGAAGGTCCACCCGTACTGGATGGGGCCGGGGAGGATCCGGAGCCAGTCCCCCGCCAGGAGGGTGGCGATGGCGTGGGCGTGGATCTCAACCCCGGGGGTCTGCTCGGTGACCTCGGCGCCCGCCCCCTCCCGGAAGGGCGTGGGGTGGTAGTCCTGGTGCTCAAGGATGGTGGACCCCACGAGGACGATCTTCCCCTCGAAGACCCCCGCATCCATCAGGTCAAGGAACTGGCCGAACTCGAAGCCGCCCAGGTCGGTAGCCCCGTCGTCGAGGACGTCGAGGAAGGAGTACTGGGCAATGCTCCCGCGCTCGCCCCGGAAGTTGATGAGCATCCCTCCGGCAGGGCCTCGGGGGATGGGTCTCCCATCCAGCTCCCACCCCTTCGGCGTGGCCACGAGGGCCTCGGGCCCCAGCCCCCGGTAGCGAAGCACCCCCTCCACCCCGAGCTGCGCCACCCGCCCTGTGGGGAATCCCATGGCCAGCGGGTACTCCCGGACGATGGCGTCGGCGCCGTCGGGGGCGATGCTCACGAGCCCCAGGGGGACGTCGGCCAGGAGGGGGGCGGGGCGCTGGAGCCCCCAGATCATCCCCCGGGGAGTGCTCCGTGGGTCGGCGTACGCCCCCAGAACCGCGATTCCCGTTTCGTCGATGGCCGTCCGGAAGATGGAGTCCTCGGCGGGGAAGGGATCCAGGAAGGTCACATCGAAGAGGACCACGGCGGCGCCGGCCTCGTGGAGGTTTCGGAGGAGCTGTGCGTGCCGGTCCCGGGTCCAGGGCCACCGCCCCAGCGCCGCTTCGGCATCCAGGTCGATGGCCACGATGACCACCTCGTCGGGGCGGGGGAGTGGACCCCGGAGGGAGAACCACTGGTCATAGACCCGCCGCTCCAGCACCTGACCGGCGCGGCTCTCCCCGAACCCCACCGCCAGGGCGGGGGCCAGGAGGGCCACGGCGGCCAGAAGCAGGAGGAGGGTCCGCTCCGGGGCGGTGGGAGGCTTCACCGAGGGGGTGGGCTCAGAAGGCGCGTGCGACCCGAATGCGAGCCTGGATCTCGCGGGTGTCCCGGTCGGGGAACCGATTGTCGGAGTAGGAGATCACCCCCGTTCGGAAACTCACGCTGGAGCCGGGGAGCCACTCCCATTCGGCCCCGGCCAGAAGCTCGCGCCGACCGTAGTCCGGCCCGAACGCCTCGGCACCTCCGGGGGAGTCCGCGCGAGTGAGATTCCCTTCCGCCACTCCCATCCAGCGGGGGGCGATTCGCCTCCGAAGGTTCCCCACTACCCGATGAAAGGTGGTCTCTGCGCCCTCAAATCCGGTGAGTTCGGTCCGGGAGATCCCGTACATGAGACCAAACTCGGTGTTTCGGTCATCGGTTTCCCCCTGGATTCCCCCCAGGAGGAAGAGGTTTCGGGACCCTGCCACCGGGTTGAGATCGTCCTCCCGGGTCACGAGGGCGGTGTTGAGGGCGAGGCGGGTGGTGTACCCCTCTCGAAGATCCACAGGGAGGGAAACGCCGACGGAGAGGGTGCGGTTCACCTCGTCCCGCGCCTCCGGATCTCCCGCGCCCAGACCGTTGGAACGGGTTCCGAAGCGCACCGACCCATTCACTCCCACCGAGCGAGGGGTGCGTTGCCAGTTGGCGTCGGCGAAGAACCCGGTACTGGTGGTGGTGGCGGGCTTCAGATCATCCAGGTTGTCCTCATCCCGCTCGAATCCTGCGGAGACGGCGAGGGTATTTTCGAGGGCGAGGAAGGAGTCCCGAATGCGGATCCCCTTCCGATCCCGCTGAAGGGCGGAGTTTCCGAGGGAGTAGTAGCTTCCCCCCACGGAACGCCACTCGGCCGACACCACATGGCTCCCCACCCGGAAGGTCCCCCTGAGCTGCTGAGCCAGGCTCGTCATCCCGCCGGGATCCAGGGGGATGGCCGAGGCGTTGAGGATGAAGAAGCGCTCCCATCGCTCCGGATCGATCCCCAGGGGGTCGTACCCCTGGGACTCGAGGATGGAATCGAGCTGGAATCGGGTGAGGGGTCCCCCCGAGATGTCGTTGGCGTACAGGGAGAAGGCGTTCTCGTATCGGAGGTGCAGCCGCCCTTCCAGAGTGCGCCAGGAGAGGTCCGCTCCTGCCACGAAGTTGTCCTTCGGGAGCGGGTTCACCGACCGGGTGGAGCCCCCTTCCTGGGCGGGTGAGGTCCGCAGCTCCCCGATGGAGTTCGTCTGATCCCGCACTCGGAGGAAGGTCATCCCGGCCTGGAAGGTTTCACCTCCTCCGAACGAGGGGCGCACCGCCACGAGTTCCCGCCGGAAGGTCCCTCCCAGTTCGATCTGGGATGGGTCACCGGGGGTCAATCGCCCGTCGATGGCGCGGCGGGTGTCCCCTCGCACTACCTGGAGATTCCCGAATCGACTCCGGAGATCCATCTCCACTCCGCGGACGCGCCTCCCCTCCAGGATCAGGCTCTGGAAGACGGGGTTCGCATCTCCCACCGTGACATTCAGGTTCCTGGAGCGCACATCGAAGCGGTACCGGTTCACGGGCTGGCGATCCGCGCTTTCGTAGCCGCTGGTATGAATCCGGGTGGAGTAGCGCCACCCCGGCGCGAAGGTCCCCGAAAGGTTCACCCAGAGAAGGGGGAGGGTGGCCTCGTCGCGCCGGAAGTCGGCGCCGGGACCGGAAACCGAGGTGGTGGTCCCCTGGAAGGTCACATTCCCCTGCGCCGGAGCCCATCTCGGGAGGGAGGCCCGCACCCCCTCGGGTCGATCCTCAACCTCACCCGAGAGGGTGAAGGTCCAGGAGAGTGGCGGGAGGGGTTCTCCCAGTCGGTCCCGCGCGGTGAAGAGCACCCGCTTGAGCCCCGGAGACTCGGCTACCGCCGGGCGCCAGATGAGGAGTTCGGGGGTGATGGAGGCCTCTCCGGTGATGTTCCGGTCATTCAGGAAGAGTTGGACGCTTTCCGGATCCAGGCGACCGGTGGGGTCGAAAAAGGAGATGGCGACTCCCATGTCGGTGAGCGCCACCTGCTCTCCGGGGTCGGGCGCCAGGGGGAGCGCTTCGAAGGGGGCTTCCTGGGCCTCGACGGGCGTGACCGCCACAACCGCCAGCAGGAGCGCGACGGCCACCCCGCCGGCACGGGAATCCCTCTGCCGGGGCGTCATTCACCACCTCCGGGGATGGCGCCTACCGGAACGGGGATGAGGATGGTGCGGGTTCGCCCGTCGGCCGAGGTGACGGTGGCCTCCACATTGACCCACTGCTGGGTCTGGGGGGTTCCGGCGGCTCCGAACCCATCTCCCTCGATGAGCCCCCGATACGCTTCCAGTTCATCCGCCGAGGTGGGACCCACCTCGGGGAGTTCATCGGCGGCAGTCGCGGTACCTCGGGCTCCTGCGGGAACCTCTACCGTTCCCATGTCGGTGAAGAACTCCAGGAGCCCATCCAGGGTGATGATGGTGGTTCGACCATCCGGCTCCACCCGTACGATGAACCGGGTTCCCCGCACCGCCGCCACCGCCGTGGGGGTGCGGATCCGGTACTCACTCCCTTCCCGGCGGTTCACGTCCGCCAGGAACTCGCCCGTCTCGATATCGATGGTCTTGGTGGAGGCCGATCGATCACCCTCGATGGTGATCTCGAGCTGGGTCTCCGGGTTCATCCGGATCACCGAGAGGTCGTCGGAGAAACGAATGGCCGCCCGGGTGGTGGCGTCGGTGGCGAGGAGGTCTCCCCCACTCAGCGGATCGAGGATGACGGCGTTCCGCGTCTCCTGGGTGGCGGCGGAGCGAAGGCGAAGGGTACCGTCGGGGCTGATGGTCCGGACCACGGCCACATTGGCGGTGGCAGACTGCTGGGCCTCCACGGCGGTTGGAGGGGTGAGAAGCACGAGGGCGGCAAGAACGATGAGGGTCCGTTTCATGGCCATTCTCCTATCGCACCGTGACCTGGCCTACCTGGATCTCTCCCGCACCGATGCGCCTGAGGAGTTCGGCGAAGGCTTCCCGGGACATGGGGCGCCCCTCCACCGAAGCGGCGCCGGTGAGCTGGAATCCCTCGACCTCGCTTCCCAGCCCCAGCGACTGGAGGAGAGCCAGGAGCTGTTGACTGATCTCACTCTGCACCGGGGCCCCCCCCGTCATCCGGAACCAGTAAATGGGGCTCTCGATCTCCTCCACGCCTCCGGAGGTCCGAAGCTCCCGAACCACCTGCCATGCGTAGGTCTTCCCCGGTTCCAGGGGGAGTGCAGCCACGGAAGCGGGGTAGATCGCCGTGGTGGCGCCCCGGACCCGCTCCTCCCAGTTGGCGAAGTTGGCCATGGCCTCCTCGGCACTGGTGGCCTCTTCCACCTCGGAGAGCCGGATCTGGAAGTCCGCCTCACCGAAGGCGCCATCGATGCTCCAGAGGAACCGGGGGAAAAACGAGGTCACCACCGGCGGGGGCTCGCCGAAGGGGCGACCGGGGGAGAGGAGCTCCACCCGGGACGGATTCACCAGCTCCCGCTCCACCGACGCGCGGTCCAGCACGATCCCCTGGGGAGTGCGAATCTCGATCTGGAAGCGATACCGCCCCGATGGGAAGCGACCGGTGCGCTGCACCTGATCGGTGAGTTCCGCCGACTCGGGTCCGAACTCGAACTCCGCGGCGGAGACATCCCTCCCGGTGGTAGCCAGCTCCCGGTTGGTGATTCGCCGGACCCCGGAGGAGAGGTCGAAGCTCCGGGTGGACGCCCGCATGAGGAAGATCGACCGGGGCTGGATCATCGTCACTGCGAGTTCCAGCACGATCCGCTGGGGCTGCCCGGTGGTGTTCTGGATGGTGGCGGCGAAGAGATCCGGCTGCTGCCCCGCCCCAAAGGGGTCGAAGTCCGAGAAGAAGATCGTCTCGGTGGGGTAGAGCCAGTCCAGGGTGACCCGGGCCTGGGCCTCTCCCCCGCGGGGGAGAAGTCCGGTCCCGAGAAGCGCCAGGACGAGCCACGGGGCCAGGCGGTACGTTCGAGACATGCTGGAACCGTCCGATGAGTTGTTGAGACGTACCGGGAATCCGGTTCGGCGTCCGAGGTGTAACGTTATGGCCCGAACGGGGATTGTGCCACCTGAAAGTTGTGAGGGAACCCGAAGGGGGGGACGAAGAACGGGGGGATGGGCGCAAACCCATCCCCCCGTATGGGGTGCCTCCAACCGGAACACCGCCTCAGCGAATGAAGAGCATGTCCCGGTACGAGGGGAGGGGGCGGAGGTCGTCGGGGAGGAGCCGCTCGAGGCGGTCCACCACGGCCCGCACCCGGTTCATGGCCGGGATCACGTTCTCCCGCATGTGCACCGCCTTGGAGGCGAACTCGTCGCCGCCCAGCTCGTGGTTCTGCTCCTCCAGCGCCACGAGGGCCTCATCGAGGGCGTCCAGTTCGGCCACGAGGGTCCGGGCGACCCGAGTCAGCCCGCCGGACTTGAGCCCGGCTTCCTTTCCGCCGTTCAGCGCCGCCGTGACCTCCCCCAGGTACCGCACCACGGCGGGGAGGATGAGGGTGGACGCCATCTCCGCCGTGGTCTCCCCCTCGATGTTGACGGTGTGGAAGTACTGACCGAGGGCGATCTCGTAGCGCGACTCCAGCTCCCTCCGGCTGAGGACGCCGAAGCGCTCGAAGAGCTCGGCGTTCTTCTCGTTCACCATATGGGGGAGGGCATCCAGGGTGGATCGGAGGTTCAGGAGCCCCCGCTCCGCCGCCTCGTCCTGCCAGGCGTCGGAGTAACCGTCCCCGTTGAAGATGATTCGCCGGACCCCCGGGACGACCTGGGCGAGGACGGTGCGGAGCGCGGCGCCGAGCTCCTCTCCCTTCCCCATCTCCGCTTCCAGCTTCGCGGTGAGTTCGGTGACCGCCTCGGCCATGATGGTGTTGAGGACGGTGGCCGGGAAGGAGATGGATTGGGAGGCCCCCAGCGCCCGGAACTCGAACTTGTTCCCGGTGAAGGCAAAGGGGCTGGTGCGGTTCCGGTCTCCGGCATGTTTGGGGAGGTCCGGGAGGGTCCTCACCCCGAGTCCGAGGAGGCCGCCCTGCTTGGAGGAGCTGGCCGCGCCCGCCTCGGTGATCTGCTCGAAGATGTCGGTGAGCTGATCGCCCAGGAAGACCGAGATGATGGCCGGGGGCGCCTCGTTGGCACCGAGCCGGTGGTCGTTCCCGGCGAAGGCCACCGACGCCCGGAGGAGATCCTGGTGCCGCTCCACCGCCGAGAGGACGGCGGTGCAGAAGAAGAGGAACTGCATGTTCTCATGGGGCGTTTCGCCGGGCTCGAGAAGGTTGGCATTCTCGGTGGCGAAGCTCCAGTTCAGGTGCTTCCCGCTCCCATTCACCCCGGCGAAGGGCTTTTCGTGGAGAAGGCAGACGAGCCCGAACTGGGCGGCAACCCGGCGGAGGGTGGCCATCATGAGCTGCTGGTGGTCCGCCGCCAGGTTGGCCTCCTCGTAGACGAAGGCCATCTCGAACTGGCCGGGCGCCACCTCGTTGTGACGGGTCTTCACCGGGACCCCCAGCCGGTAGAGCTCCTCCTCCACCGTCTGCATGTATTCGAGGACCCGCGCGGGGATCGAACCGAAGTAGTGGTCCTCCATCTCCTGCCCCTTTGGGGGCTTGGCGCCGAAGAGGGTGCGCCCCGTGGAGAGGAGGTCCGGGCGCCGGTAATAGAACTCCTGATCCACCAGGAAGAACTCCTGTTCCGGTCCGAGGGTGGAGCGCACCCGACCTGAGCTCACCCCGAAGAGGCGGAGCGCCTTTCGCACCGCGTCGTCCAGGGCGTGCACCGAACGGAGGAGGGGGATCTTCGTGTCCAGCGCGTCGCCCGCCCAGGAGGAGTACGCGGTGGGGATGCAGAGGGTCGCTCCCCCGGGACCCTCCACGATGAAGGCGGGGGAGGTGGGGTCCCATGCGGTGTATCCGCGCGCCTCGAAGGTGGTACGGAGACCCCCGGAGGGGAGGGATGAGGCGTCGGGCTCCCCCTGCATGAGCTCGATCCCCGAGAACTCCGAGAGCGCCTCACCGGGGCCTGCCGGGGAGAGGAAGGAGTCATGCTTCTCGGCGGTGAGGCCGGTAAGGGGCTGGAACCAGTGGCTGAAGTGAGTGGCTCCCTTTTCCAGCGCCCACTCCTTCATGGCCACCGCCACCGCGTCCGCCACCGAGGCATCCAGCGAAGCGCCCCGCTCGATGGTCTCCACCAACGCCCGGTAGATCTCCTTCGGGAGGCGGGCCTTCATCTGGGGGAGCCCGAAGGTCTGGCTGGCGAAGAGCTCCTCTACCGATGGGCGGCTACGGGGGCGGCCATTGGGGGCGGAGGGGGTCCATCCCTTGGCGGCGGCCAGGGCGTCGAAGCGGGGGGTGGTGCGGGCCATGTCGACTCCTTCCTCTCGTGAATGGGGTCCATGCGATTCGGACCTCTAACGGTGAACGGACGGAGGGAGTATAGGGGGCGACGGAGGTACGGTGAAGGGGGAATGGGTAGACAATAAACTAAAGAAAGATTAGCCTAATTGCATCTATGTAAACCCACCCCTTCCCTCATGCCCTCTCCCTTCATCGGTCGGCAGACCGAACTCGGCGAACTGAACGGACTGGATCCCCGGACGGGTCCCCATGTGGCCTTCGTCACCGGGCCCCGTGGGGTGGGGAAGTCCACCCTCCTCCGGGAAGCCTTCCCGGCAGGGGAAGGAGTGATCCGCTTCGAGGCGCTCCCCCTTCCGGGGGCCGCCCTCTTCCGGGGGGTGGAGGAGGCGGTGGCGGGAGAGCTGGGTACCGTGCCCCGATCCCGCACCCCGGGGATTCTCCCGGATCCCCGCGGGAGGGAGTGGCTCTCCCTTTTCCTGGGAGTCACCGAGTGGATGGAGGAGGAGGGGCGCCCCCTCACTCTCATCCTGGACGGGTTCGACCACCTGCCGGCGGCCCACCGTGAGTTCCCCACCGTCCTTCGGGAGGTGGAACGTCGGGTCCGCTCCCGGGCCCTCCCCCTGACCCTCGTCCTCGCCTCCCGCACTCCGGAGCCCGACCCGGACCGGGGCGATCTCCCGTCTCCCACCCGTCTCCCGCTGGGACCCCTTCCGGCTCGGGCCGTGGGGTGGGCCCAGGGGGGGCGGGATCCGGAGGACGCCTACCTCCGCTGGACCATCTTCGGAAACCACCCTCCCCACCTTCCGGATGGGGGCGCACCGACCACCCTGGAAGAAGCGGTGGTGGAGCGGCTTCTCACCCCCGGTGCTCCCCTCTGGAATGCCCACCTCGCCCGACTGGAGGCGATCTTCCAGCGTCCGAACCGGTACGCCGCCACCCTCATGGCGCTGGCGGAGGGGCCTCTCGAATGGGGAGGGGTGGTGTCTGCCGCCGGAGTGGAGACGGGGGCGCAGTTGGCTCCCTATCTCCGGCGCCTCGAGGAGGAGGGGTTCATCGAGTCGGTCTCCCCTCTGGAGGCGCCGGAAGGCTCCAGGCGCCGCCGATACGCCCTCCTGGACCCGGGTCTCGCCTTCTGGTGCCGCGAAATTCTCCCCCGTCGGAGTCGCCTTACGGAGGCCAACGCCCGGTCCATCTGGCGGGACGAGGTGGCGCCCAACCTCAACCGTCACGCGGGAGGATGGTTCCCGGTCCTTGCCCGGGAGTGGCTCCGGGATCACGCCTCCGAGCTTCTTCCCGCCTCGGCCCGGCGGGTGGGTGGGGTGTGGGGGGAGGAGGTGGAGTTCGACGTGGTGGCTCGACTGGCCAACGGCCACGTCTGTTACGGGATGGTGCGGTGGGAGGGGGGAGACGACCCGGGGGTGGGTGCCACGTTGACCGACAGAATGAACCGAACCCGCTTCGGGATCGGGAGGGAAGGGCGCACCCCCCTCTACTTCCTCCGGGGAGATGGGAGTCCGGAGCTCCGCCGGGAGGTGGCTCGCACCCCGCTGGCCCGGATCATCTCGATGGAAACCCTCATGGGGACCCCCGAGGGCTCCGGGCGGTAGGAGAGCCGACCATCGATGCCTCGGCCCGTATCCCATCCCCCCAACGCTGCCACCCTTCCCGGAGGAACGCCATGAACCGATCCCCCTGCTCACTCACGCCTCCCACCCCGACCGGGATCCCGGTGCCGGCACCCGCCAGGACCTCGGCTGTCGCCCTCGTGGTACTCCTCTTCGCCACCCTTGCGACCCCCCAGGAGGGGAGGGCGCAGGAGGTGCGGGTGGGAGGGAGTCAGGCCTTCCCCGCCCTGGCCGAGATGGGAAATCCCCTGGGGTGGGGGTGGGGAGTCCGGTATGTGCGGAGCGGCGGGATCGGGGTGGGGCTCGATCGGGAGGAGTATCGGAACACCCGTTCGCTGAGCCGCTTTGTCTGCAACCCCGATGGAACCGCCTGCGCCGAGGAACCGGTGGTCTTCGATACCGAAATGGACCTCACCACCTTCCTTCTCCTCCTTCAGCTCGCCCAGGGTGAGGAGTGGGGGGTGCGCCTCGGGTTCGGGCGGGTGGCGGGGCGAATGACCGGTACGGGTGTGGGGGAGGAGACGGGGCGGCGCCTGGACCCCATCCCCGCCGACGCGGAGGCCGGGATCCTGGCCTGGTCCCGGGGGGCGGACGGCACGGCGGTCCTCTTGGAAGTTCACCGGTACCTCTCCGTTCCTGGGCCCTTCTCCCTGAGTGCCACCGGGAGCTATCGCTTCGTTCGCGCCGAGATGGAGGGGTGCGAATCGGGGGAGTTCTCCCCCTTCTGCGGGACGCTGGCGATGAATGAACTCCAGCTCGGATTTGCCCTCGCCCTCCGCTCCGGTCGGACGCGGTGAGAAGCGGGGCCGGGTGGGCCCTCGTCACCGGGGCCTCCTCCGGGATCGGCGCCGAGATGGTCCGTTCCCTGGCCCGGAGGGGGTGGTCGGTGATCCTTGTGGCCCGGCGCCGGGAGGCGTTGGATGCGATCGCCGGCGAGGCCCGAACCCTCGGGGCCCCGGAACACCGGGTGGTGGCCATGGATCTGGCGGGTCCCGATGGGGCGGAGGCGCTGGAGAGGGAGGTGGATGCGATGGGCATTCCGGTGGACCTCCTGGTGAACAACGCCGGATTTGGCGACTTCGGTCCCTACCTGGAGCTGGACGGAGAGCGGGAAGGGGCCATGATCCACCTCAACGTCACCGTCCTGGTGGAGCTCTCCCGACGATTTGGCGCCCGGATGGCGGCGCGAGGCACCGGCCGGATTCTCAACGTGGCCTCCACCGCCGGGTTCCAGCCCGGCCCTCTCATGACCACGTATTACGCCACCAAGGCCTTTGTGGCCTCCTATTCGGAGGGGCTGCGGAACGAGCTGGCCGAACTCGGCGTTACCGTCACCACCCTCTGCCCCGGTCCCACCCGTTCCGGGTTCCAGGAGCGGTCGGGGATGCGCGAGTCCCGCTTCTTCCAGGTGAGTCGACTCCCCGCCGCCGCGGAGGTGGCCGAATTCGGGATCCGCGCGGCCCTCGCCGGAAAGGGGCTCGTCATCCATGGTTGGCGGAACCGTATGGCCGCCTTCCTGGTTCGCCTCACCCCTCGATCCCGCCTCCCCGGCATCGTCCGGAAGATCCTGGAACGTCGTCGCTGACCTTGGTCGGGTAGGTGTGGGGCTGAGGCTCTGGTGCTACTGCATTCACTCCTCAGTTTCGTGGCAGATACCCTACCGGAGCCGGGAGCCGTGCCATCCTACCGTCCAGGCCGTTGTGGCCGCCAACATGCTCTCGATTAGCAGCCAGTGTAATCGCCTTCGTTAGCTCAGCTCTGCGGGTTCAGCACAACACCGTCGTATCCGGGCACAATGTTCTTGCAGACGGCTGTAACGCTGGCTACGTTGCCGTATACACTCGGATTTCCGAGATGCTTGGTTTTCCCACCTACAAAAAAGGAACGTATATACAGGGTTCACCACTCCCTCATGTTAGCAGTCGTTCTCATGCTGATGGCCACTCCTGCGCGGGCATCAACCGCGGGTACGTAGGGCATCGAGAAAACCGTGAAGGTTGAGCTTGGTCATGCAATTAGTATCGGTGAGACTGCGCCGAGCCTTACGGAAAGAGATTGTTCAGAACTGCAGAAAGCCGTTGGTATGGCTGAGGCTGAGGCTTCGTGCTGGGGAGCCCGCTTGGCAGTCCTTGGAGTGTGTGGAGGAACCGCTCTCCTCATCCTTTCACCGGTTCCAGGGGACGAGTTCATTATGTGGATGGCTTGTGTGTCGGCGTTCACCTACTGGGAGCAAGAGTGTGTCCAGGGCAGGTACTAACTGAGCCGCGTTTACTACCGGGAGCACATTATAGCTGACATTCGCGAGCCGATGCATCGCGCCATGCGGCGTCTCTCCTCCTCGCCGTAGCGCAAGGCTACGCCTGGTCTTCGCACCCTACGGATGCTCAGGTGCTCCGCTTCGCTTCACGTTCGTCGTTCCTTGCCTGGCTCGCGCCTCGACTCGCTCGGTGTTGAACCTATAATGTGCTCCCGGCAGTAAATTGTGTGAGTTGATTTCCATCCATCACTTACACGTCTCCGTCTTCCCCGATCTGGATGGGAGCTATGTGGTGAACGGACGACTCACCCCCGAGGTGGGTGCACTACTTGAGCGGAACGGAGAGCGATCCGAGGAGTGATGAAGTGCGGGAATGAAGGGATTTCGGACCACAACCTCTCATAGGATCGAGACGTGATGCGCGTTGCCGCGATCTACGATATCCACGGTAACCTGCCGGCTCTGGAAGCCGTCCTCGAGGAGGTCCGGCAGGCCGATGTTGCGCGGGTTGTAGTGGGCGGAGACATCGTACCTGGCCCAATGCCGCGCGAGACGATCGCGGCGTTGCTGGACCTCGATGTGCCCGTCCATTTCATCCACGGCAACGGCGAAAGCGAAGTTCTCGCAGTACGCGCCGGCGCCAAGCCTACCGCCGCCGTTCGAGAGGAGGTCCATGAGGTGATACGCTGGGTGGCTCACTCCCTTCTCCCCGACCAGGCCAAGATTCTCGCCGAGTGGCCACCAACGCTTCGTCTCGAAATCCCTGGACTCGGCGAAGTGCTCTTCTGCCACGCCACGCCGCGGAGCGACACCGAGATCTTCACCCGGCTCACACCTGAGGACCGGCTTCGGCCGATCTTCGAGCCGATTGAGGCAGCGTTGGTCATCTGCGGTCACACGCACATGCGATTTGACCGGCAGATCGGAGGTGTCCGTGTCGTGAACGCCGGCAGCGTGGGTATGCCATTCGGTGAGCCGGGAGCCGATTGGCTTCTGCTTGGACCAGGTGTGGAGTTCCGTCACACTCCGTACGACTTCGCTGTCGCAGCTGAGCGAGTCCGTGCCACGGATTATCCGCAGGCGTCTTCGTTTGCTGAAGGCAACATACTGCGTCCTCCGGCAGAAGCAGAGATGGTTGCCTTGCTTGAGCGTTCCGCGGTCACGTAGGCGAACCACGCTCCCCCTACCGCAGCGTAAACCTCACCTCCTGCCGGAGCAGATCCCGGTCCAGCCCCTGATTCCAGCGCACGAAGTAGAGGTACGCGGTCTCCCCGATGACCTCGAAGTTCACTGTGGTGTCATCATGGTCGATGATGGAGGGGTAGATCTCCGACCCGTGGGGGTTCCCCCCGGAGCAGTGCGGAGCGGGCTGCTTGGCCTCGCGGATGAGCTGCCGGGGGGTCCAGCGCACGAGATCACGGGAGAACGAGATGTAGAAGCCGCACTCGATGACGCCCCCCGGGAGCGCGCGGGCCCCGCTCCCCACCAGGACGTAGCGCTCCAGGTACCGGCTGTAGACCAGCGACCCGTGGAGGTCCTGGATCTCGGACCGCGAGACGAAGGGGCAGGGGTGGAGCCCATCCTCCAGATAAGGGTTACCGAACCGATGGGCGAAGGCCACCCCATCCCAGGCCCGCCACGACTGGGGGTCCGAGAGGTTGGTGGTTCGCAGTACGCACACCCCGCGATGGGTGAACTGGTCCCGTAGCGGGATCCCGAAGATCACCATGTACCAGGCTCCGTCGGGCCCCTCGACCACGTTGGAGGGGGTGAAGTACCCGTAGGTGGGGGCACTCCCCCGCTCCGCAGGAGGGATCCACCGCTCAGGCGAGGCCGCCAGCAGGTGATGCGGTGCGTCGGCCCGGGTGAAGGTCCGCCCGCCATCCAGCGAGCGGGCGTAGGTGATGGCGTTGTACCAGCAGGGGTTGGCCGGCGAGGTGTCGCCGGGGCGGCAGTGCTCCGCCACCGGATCATGGTACTCGTTGTGGATGAAGGCGTGGACCACCTCCCCCTCCCGGTACGCCGAGACGATCCACTCCTGATTCCGGAATCCGTCGGCGTTGGGCTCATCCGCGGACTCGAAGAGCACGGCGCAGTCCCGCACAAGAGACGTGAAGTCACCACCCACCATTGCACGGTTTCTGGGCGCATTCCCCGCCACCAACACCACGCTCCCGTCGCTCCGGCGGAAGGCGTTGACCTGCACATCGGGGAGGTCTTCCGCCTCGCAACTCTCGGCCCGGTAGTTCATCACCATCTCGGGCGCCCCGAGGGTGAGGGTCACCACGCCCGGTGAGGTGGCGGTGTCCGGGGGCGGAGGGGGCGGAGGCGGCTCCACGCGCGGATCTTCGCCCGGCGCGGGCTCCGGCGCCGAGGGGGTCTCGCACCCCAGCAGCGCGAAGGCGAGAAGGGCCACGCCGGCGGCCAGCACCAGGTGGCGGACGAGGGCGGCCAACGGCCCGGAAGCCGAACTCCGCATGTGCACCTCCATTTCCGGGGATGGGATGCCGGCGCGACACCCCTCTTCCCCTCCTCAGCGCACGAAGCGTGCCCCTTCCACCGCGTTCCCGCCCACCCGCACCTCGTCGATCTCCCGGAGGTTCCGCACGTCGACCAGCGGATCGCCCCGGACCACCATGAAGTCGGCCCAGGCCCCGGGAACGAGGCGCCCCACCCCGTCGAGGCGCATGCAGTCCGCCGCCACGGAGGTGGCGGCCAGGAGGATGGCCTCCGGCGACATCCCCGCCTCCTGCATCATCTGAATCTCCATGTGCTCGAAGTACCCCTGGAAGCGCGCCACCACCCCGCTGTCGGTGGCCAGAGCAATGGGCACGCCGCCGCGGTGCAGAGCCATGAGGTTGGCGGTGGCCACCGGGAGCTGGTCCCGGTACCAGTCGGCGGCGCGCCCCGTGTACCGGGCCTGCACCTCGGGCTCCTGGAGCCGTGCCAGCACTTCGGGGTCGGCGCTCCGGAGGAAGAAGGGGTCATCGAAGAAGTCCGGGCGGCTCCGGTACACGTACGCCGACACCTCCCGGGTCAGGGTGGGGTGGAGGCACACCCCCCGATCCATCATGAGGGCGATGAGGTCCGGGTCCACCGCCCGATCCCGCACCGAGTGTCCCACCACATCGGCCCCCGCCAGCACCACCCCCTTGGCATCTTCCAGGCGGTAGATGTGGACGGTGAGGGGAAGCCCCGCCTCCTGCGCCGCCTCCGCCACGGCGCCGTAGATCTCCGGCGGCATGGCCTCCCGGGCCCCCAGCCCGTCATCCACCCGGATCTTGGCCCAGTCCACCCCCTGCCGGACCCGCTCCTCCACCTGGGCCCGCGCCTCGTCGGGGGACGAGGGGTTCATCACCGTCCCCGCCACGAAAAGGCGCGCCCGGTCCAGCCTCCCGGCCCCCGCCGGCTCCCGCTGCTCCCGCGCCACCCCCACCCCCTCGAACCCCGGCTCGCCCAGCGACACCACCGTGGTCACCCCGTACCGCGCGTAGAGGTGGAGCTGATCCAGGATGTTCTCCCGGGTGTGGGCTGCGGCTCCGGATTCCATCCCCCGGGCTTCGCCCACATGCCCGTGGGCGTTGATGAGCCCCGGCACGATCCAGCGCCCCGTCACGTCGTGCCGCCGGGCATCGTCGGGAATCGCCACCTCGCCCGCCGCCCCCACCCCCTCCACGCGCCCGCCCCGCACCACGAGCACCGCGTCTTCCACCACCCCCATCCCCGTGCCGTCCCAGAGGGTGGCGCCGGTAAAGGCCAGCGCCGCCGGCACCTCCGGCTCCACCTCGGGAGGATGGGGTTCCCGGTCTCCGCACCCGGTGAGGATGGGAGCGACGCACAGGGCCAGGCCGGCCCCGAGGGCGAATGAGCTGCGCTTCATGGCTTCGTCTCCAGTGGCTTCACTTCCAGAAGGTCACCCCGGCGGACATCTGGGGGAGATCCACGGCGGCCACCCGCGCGGCGGCCTCCAGGTCGAACACCTCCAGCGTCCCCGGCTCCGACCCCACTCCCTCCACCGTGACGAAGGCGTATCGGTCATCGGGCGAGATGACCACGCCGTGGACCACCGGGCGCGTGGTGTCGATGCGCGCCCGCTCCTCCCCGGAGGCCAGGTCGAAGAGGGACACCGAGTTCCCCTGCTTGTTGGTGGCCACCAGGGTGGTCCCGTCGGAGGTCACCGCAAGGTTGTAGATCCCCCGCCCCGCCGGGAGGCGGCGCACCAGGGTCCACCCCTCCACCTCCACCTCCACCACCTCGTCGGAGGCGTTGCAGGCCACGAAGACGGTGCGCCCGTCGGCGGAGGGCTGCGCCCAGGTGGGGGAGCAGGCGGGGTTGTGGGCGGCGTGCCCTCCGTGATGCTCATGCACCCCCGGCCCCTCCACTCCCCCCTCCATCCCCGGCGCCAGGTGGAAGAACCGCGCCACCCGGAGTCCCCACGCATCCACCTCCACCAGGAGGTCGTCCATCATGCAGGTGGAGTACTGACGGCGCCCGTCGGGGCTCATGCGGGAGCCGTGGGGCATGGTGCAGGTCTCGATGCGCGAGATCTCCAGCATCCGCTCGGCGTCCACCACCGACACCGAAGAGGGGATCATGTCGCCGTGGAGGTTGAAGTTCACCGCGAAGACCATCCCCCCATCGGGGGTGAGATCCAGCGACGCCGGAAAGAACCCCAGCTCCACCCGCCCCAGCGACCGCCCCGTCTCCGGATCGATCTTCCAGAGGTTCCCGAAGGGGCGGCCATGCCCGGTGGTGAGGAAGAGCCGGCTCCCGTCGGGCGACATGGCCAGGCCGTGGGGGCCGTCGGCCTCCGTGGGGTACATGGAGACCACGAACTCGCGCTCCACCCGGGCTCCCTCCGCCCCGAAGGCCACCAGCGAGATCCGGTCCGTGGCCTCCGAGCCTACGAAGACGCGGTACTCCCGGTCCGGCGGGGTGGGCGCGGACCCGGACCCTGTCTGGGCCATGAGGGGCGCCGCCATGGCGCCCAGGGTCAGGGTGAGGGCGAGGGTCAGACCCGGCCCCATGGGAAGGATGGAATTCCGAGGCATCAGCCCATCCGGAACGAAGAGTGATACCGGGCACCCTCGGACCCCTTGGCCCTGGGCTACCGGCGCCGATAGCTTCATTCTACCACACGTCACCCGGAGGTTCCTACATGCCCCGTTCGCTCGCCTTCCCCGCCCTCGCCGCCCTCGCCCTACTGGGGGTGGCCCACCTCGACGCCCAGGCCCAATCCACGGGCCCTCGCGTGGTGGTCTCTCCCGCCGAACTCACCCTCACTCCCGGGGACTCCCTCCGGGTGGAGGGGCGACTCGTCTCCGCCTCGGGTGAGCCCATGGCCGGGGTGGAGTTCCGCTACCAGGCCGCCGGCGGGCGCTTCGAAGGGGTGGTCCGCCCCGACGGCACCGTCCTGGCCGGCGCGGTGGGGACCATCCCCGTGGCGGTGGTGGCCATTCGTGGCGACGCGCCCCCCATCGTGGAGGTGGCCAACGTGGTGGTGGTCCCCGGCCCGGCGGCCCGGGTGGACGTGAGCCACACCCCCACCCGAATGCTCCCCGGGCAGAGCCTCCGGCTGACCGCGGAGGTGTATTCGGCCGAGGAGGATCGGCGCCGGGATCCCATCCGCTGGAGTTCGTCCGACCCCTCGGTGCTCCGGATCTCGGAGATGGGGATGGTGACCGCCACCGCCCCCGGCCGCGCCACCGTCACCGCGTCGGCGGGTTCGGCCTCCGAGACCCGCACCATCGAGGTGGTGGCCGCTCAGGTGGCCCGGGTGGAGGTTTCCCCCGCCGAGGTGCGGGCCCGTCAGGGCGATGTGGTGGACTTCACCGCCAGGGCCCTGGACGCGCAGGGGCGGGTCATCGACGGAGTGGAGCCCACCTGGAGCTTCTCGCCGGGGCAGGGACTCCTGAGCCCGGAGGGGCGGTTCGTGGGGTACGACGCCGGCGACTACACCGTCCTGGCCTCCTTCGGCTCCGCCTCCGGCGCGGCGGCGGTTTCCCTCGAGTTCCGGGACGTGCGCCGCCAGGTGGAGGTGGTGGGACGCCTTCCGCGGACCCTCTTCACCACCGAAGAGGTCTGGCTCCACCCCAGCGGGGAGTATGCCTACCTGGGAACGGGCGGGGGCGGCGACCGGTTCTACGCCATCGACATCCGGGACCCGGCGAACCCGGTGGTCACCGACTCGGTGGTGGCCAACACCCGCCGGGTGAACGACCTCATGACCACCCCCGACGGGCGCTACATGGTGTTCACCCGGGAGGGCGCGGCGGACCGGCGGAACGGGCTCGTCATCGCCCACCTCTACGATCCGGCGCACCCGGTGCCCATCGCCGAGTTCACCGAGGGGGTCACCGCCGGGGTGCACTCGTCCTTCGTCTACCGGCAGGACCCGTGGGGGACCCACGTGTACCTGACCAACAACGGGACGGGGGCCATGCATATCCTCGACATCAACGACCCGTACAACCCCCGGGAGGTGGCCCAGTGGCGCACCCCCCGCCCCGACGCCGCCCGCACCCTCCACGACGTGGACGTGCAGGACGGCCTCGCCTACATGAGCTACTGGAATGACGGCCTCGTCATCCTGGACATCGGGAACGGTGTCAAGGGCGGGCGTCCCGACAGCCCGCAGCTCGTAAGCTGGGTGAAGTACGACCTGAACGAGGAGTACCGCGATGTGGAGGCCCGCCATGGCCCCGGGTTCATTCGCGGGACCCACACGGCGTGGCGCCACGGCCGATACGTCTTCGTGGGCGATGAGGTCTTCCCCGCCGGAAGCGTGGAGGGCGCCGACGGAGCCGCCGCCTCACGGGCCTTCGGAAACCTCCACGTCTTCGACGTGAGCGACCTGGAGAACCCGGTGAAGGTGGCATGGTGGAAGCCCGACTACGGCGGAGTCCACAACCTCTGGGCCGCCGGAGACACCCTCTACATGGGAGCCTACAACGCCGGCTTCCGCACCTTCGACATCTCCGGCGAGCTCTTCGGAGACCTGGGGGCCCAGGAGCGGGAGATGGTCCACGTCCACACCGGCGACATGGACGGCCTGGTTCCCAACGACCCCATGACCTGGGGCGTGGTGGTCCGCGACGGCCTGGCCTATGTGAACGACATGCACAATGGCCTCTGGATCATCCGGATGAAGCCGAGGGAAGAGCCCATCGTGTTCTGAAGCGAGACGGGTGCCGGTGGCCGCGGATGAGTTCCCCGTGCCACCGGCATCCCTCCTCAACACTCCAGACAGTCGCGGTTGGGGTCGCTCCGAAACGGGCCCTTCCCTCGGGTCCAGATCTCGATGGCACCGCCGGAGGCGGAGAGGCCATAGCGGAAGGTGGCCTCTCGGGGGTTCAGGGCCTCGATGCTCTGGACCATGGAGAGGGGGGTGATCCGGAGCGCATCCGGTACCCGGATTCCGTCAAGGAGGATGAGGGGGCTTGCGGCTCCTCGCTCGATGCTCATGTGTGCTCTGACGAACTCAATCCTCCCTGGAAGCACCCTCACCCCCGGGATGGTTCGAAGGAGATCCGTGATCTCCGCCCCCCGCAACTCCGCCCGCGCCAGCTCCCCTCCGTGGAAGACATCCCTCCGGAAGGGCTGGGTCACATCGATCTCGGCGGCCCGTCGCCGCCCCTCCGCCTCCACCCCATCCAGCTCCACCGGCTCCACCCCCAGGGCCACGCGAAGGGGGAACGACCGGGGCAGGGAGATCGTCACCTCTACCGTCTCAAACCCTATCCGGGAGATCTCGAGCCGGACCTCGGACGCGGTGATCCCTCGGAGCACCACGCGCCCCTCGGCGTCGGTGACACCCCCGGGTCCGTCCTCGACCACACGCACCGTCGCCCCCTGAAGCGGTTCGCCCACTCCGGACTGGGTTACGATGACCTCGATCTGGGAGGGGGCCTGGCCCACAAGGGGAGCGGCGGCCAGGAAGGTGGCGGCAAGGGCCACAAGGAGAGGGAGGAGAGGGAGCTGAGGGCGCATCGGGGCCTCCTGCGTCGGCACGGCTCCGGGCAGAGGAGCCGGACTGATCCATTAGATACGATACGGCTCGTTTACCGTCAATGCCGGCACCACCACCTCCCGGATCACCTCCCCCACCCTTCGGTATCCCTCCCCGTGAGGTGAGGTAGCGCGCCAGGCCAGCCCGATCTCCCGGGAGGGGGCAGGGGCGGTGAAGGGCACGAGGGCGATGCGCTCGTCGCGCCCCTCGGCCTCCACCGCCATCTCTGGGAGGAGGGTCACCCCCATCCCATTGGCCACCATCTGGGTGAGGGTGGCGAGGCTGGTGGCCCCCAGGCGGTCCAGCGTCTCCCGCCCCACCATTCCGCAGGCGCTGAGGGCCTGATCCCGAAGGCAGTGCCCATCGGAAAGCAGGAGGAGGGGGAGATCGGCGAGGCGCTCCGCCGGGATGGCGGACTCCCCATCCAGCCCGGAACCGCGCTCCACCGCGAGGATGAAACCATCGCGGAAGAGGGGGAGGGTCCGGAGCCCATCCTCCTGAAGGGGGAGGGAGAGAAGGAGCAGGTCCAGCGCCCCTCGACCCAGCTCATCCAGGAGGGTGGCGGTGTGGGCCTCCTGCACCGCCAGGCGCACGGCGGGGAAGCGGCGGCGGAGTTCGGGGAGGACGCGGGGGAGGAGGTAGGGGGCGATGGTGGGGATGACCCCCAGGCGGAGGGGGCCGGCGAGCTTGGTGCCCCGGGTGCGGGCTGCGGCTTCCAGATCGCGGACTTCGGCCAGGATCCGGCGGCCACGCTCCACCACCTCTTTTCCGGCGGCGGTGAGGACGGGGCCCGTGGGGGTCCGCTCCACCAGCGTCACCCCCAGCGACTTCTCCATCCGCCGAAGCTGCATGGAGAGGGCGGGCTGGGTCACCCCCACCCGCTCCGCCGCTCGGGTGAAGTGCCCCTCCCGGGCCAGCGCCTCCAGGTAGGCAAGCTGGCGAAGGGTCATCAGAAACCCTGATGTGCTGTTCATGGATGCTAACTTGTACTGATGCTCCGCCGGACACAACTTCCATGGGTCAGAATCCCACCCGGCACCCGAACCCGCATGCGAGGCTACATCTCATGGCAGACCGTCCCACCCTCACCACTTCGGCCGGCAACCCCATTGCCGACAACCAGAACTCCCAGAGCGCGGGCCCCCGTGGGCCCCTCCTGCTTCAGGACTACCAGCTCATCGAGAAGCTGGCCCACCAGAACCGGGAGCGGATTCCCGAGCGCACCGTCCACGCCAAGGGGTGGGGCGCCTACGGGACCCTGACCATCACGGGGGACATTTCGAAGTACACGAAGGCGAAGTGCCTGCAGCCCGGCGCCAGGACCGAGATGCTGGCCCGCTTCTCCACCGTGGCGGGAGAGATGGGCGCCGCCGACGCCGAGCGCGATGTGCGCGGGTTCGCCCTCAAGTTTTACACCGAGGAGGGGAACTGGGACCTGGTGGGGAACAACACCCCGGTCTTCTTCGTGCGGGACCCCTACAAGTTCCCCGACTTCATCCACACCCAGAAGCGGCACCCGAAGACGAACCTCCGCTCCACCACCGCCATGTGGGACTTCTGGTCGCTCTCGCCGGAGAGCCTGCACCAGGTCACCATCCTCATGTCGGATCGGGGGCTCCCCCGGACCGTGCGCCACATCAACGGCTACGGCTCCCACACCTTCTCGTTCATCAGCCCCGACAACAAGCGCTACTGGGTGAAGTTCCACTTCAAGACCCAGCAGGGGCACGAGTTCTGGACGAACCGGGAAGCCGAGGAGGTGGTGGGGAAGACGCGGGAGTCCACCCAGGAAGACCTGTTCGGCGCCATCGAGAAGGGGGACTTTCCCCGCTGGACCATGCAGGTCCAGATCATGCCCGAGGAGGATGTGGGGAAGCACTGGTACAATCCCTTCGACCTCACGAAGGTGTGGCCCCACGGCGACTACCCGCCCATCGAGGTGGGGGTGCTGGAGTTGAACCGGAACCCGGACAACTACTTCGCCGAGATCGAGCAGGCCGCCTTCTCGCCCTCCAACATCGTCCCCGGCATCGGGTTCTCGCCCGACAAGATGCTTCAGGCGCGCATCTTCTCGTACGCCGACGCCCATCGCTACCGGCTGGGAACCCACTATGAGGCCCTCCCGGTAAATGCGCCGAAGGAGGCCCCCGTCCATCATTACCACAAGGACGGGCCCATGCGGTTCTTCGCCAACAGCCCCAACCCCGACGCCTACTACGAGCCCAACTCCTTCAACGGGCCCGTGGAGGATGGGTCGTTCGCCGAGCCCCCGCTCGCCCTCTCAGGCGCCGCGGACCGCTACAACCATCGGGACGGGAACGACGACTACCGGCAGCCCGGGGACCTTTTCCGCCTCATGAGCGCCGAGGAGCAGGGGCGCCTCATGGACAACATCGCCGAGCACATGACCGACGTGCCGGAAGAGATCCAGCGCCGCCAGATCGAGCACTTCCTGAAGGCCGACCCGGCCTACGGCGAAGGGGTGGCGAAGCGCCTGGGGGTGGAGGTGGGCGCGGGGGTGTAAAGCCCGGCGCCCCTCGGCGGCGGGTGCCGCTGAGGCCGGCAACGAGGGGGGATGGGCCTGCGGGCTCATCCCCCC
>JBJHBD010000026.1:0-28439 GCA_050485305.1 Gemmatimonadota bacterium | reverse complement strand
CATCCAGCGCTTCCCGAACCAGCGCCTCCAGAACGGGGTCACCCATCTCCTGCCAGAAGGCGAGGAGGGGCGAAGAATCCGAGACTGGGGCGGTGGCCGGTTGGGAAGCGGGTTGCGCGCTCACCGGCCCGGGGAGGAGGAAGATCGTGAGCGCCGCAATCGCGTTCAGGTACCTTCCGCCGGCCCGTTGCCCCATAGGGTTACGCATGGGCCGGCTCGAGCACATCCGTGCCCGCCTCCACGGTCTTTTTCGCCCGTGCCGCCGCGGGGCCCCGCTCCGCCGCAATGAGGGCGTAGAAGACAGGGACCACGAAGAGGGTGAAGAGGGTGCCGATGAGGACACCGGCCACGAGGGTGATCCCGATGCTGTTCCGGGCCTGGGAGCCGGGTCCGGACACCAGGACCAGGGGAAGGTGCCCGAAAACGGTGGCGGCAGAGGTCATGAGGACGGGGCGCAGGCGGGTGAGAGTGGCTTCCCGCAGCGCGCCGAGCTTCTCCATCCCCCGTTCCTGCAGGGTGTTTGCAAATTCCACGATGAGAATTCCGTTCTTCGCGATGAGGCCGACCAGGGTAACCAGGCCGACCTGCGAGTAGATGTTGATGGTGGTGAGGTCGAGGTAGCTGAAGAGGAGCGCGCCCGAAATCGCCAACGGGACCGACCCGAGAAGGACGATGAGGGGATCGCGAAAGCTCCGGAACTGCGCCGCGAGGACCAGATAGATGAGGATCACGGCGAAGCCGAGGGTGGTGACGAGCGAACTCTGCTCCAGCCGGATCTGCCGCGACTCCCCCGCGTAGTCGGTGACGACGCTCGAGCCCGCCAGAGTGGCGGCGGCGTCTTCAAGCACGCGCAGCCCCTCATCCTTCGTGACCCCTGGGCGTACCCCGCCGAACACCCTGACGGCGTTCCGCTGCTGGAATCGATCGAGGGTGCGGGGAGCGGTGGTCGACTCGATGTGGGTGAAGGCCGAGACGGGGACCAGGTCACCGGTCGGCGTGCGCACCTTCAAGTCCAGGAGTGGTTCCACGGTGGCGCGGTCCTCCGGGACGAGCTGGGGAATGACCCGGTAGCTCCGGTCGAAGTGATTGAAGCGGTTGACGTACCCTCCTCCCAGAAGGGTGCCGAGTTCCTGTCCCACCGACGCGAGATCCAGCCCCAGATCCGCCACCCGCTCCCGATCCAGAAGAACACGAGCCTCGGGCAGATCGAGCTTCAGGTCGGTGTCCACGTAGAGGAACTTCCCACTCTGCCACCCGGCGTCGACGATCCGCCCCACCGTTTCCAGGAGCTGCTCCACCGGCTCGTCGCTCTGGAGCACCAGCTCCACATCGTACTGCCCGGGAGTGGGGAGGGGTGGATCCAGTCTGGGGAAGACGCGCAACTCCGGAATCCCGGAAACGGCGCCATACACCTCGCCATACATCTCCTCGGTGGATCGGTCCCGGTCCTTCCAGTCCTTCAGGACCATTCCACCGAACCCACCCCACGCCGCGGTGAGCGACCACATGAAGCGTGCCTCGGGGAAGGCGGTGACCGCCTCCACCACCTCGCGGGACGCGCGATCCACCGCCGTCAGGGAGGCATCCGGAGATGCCTGCATGAAGAAGGAGATGTGACTCTGGTCCTCGATGGGCGCCAGCTCCTTCCGGGACTGCTCGTACATGGGCCACGCCGCCACCATGATGAGGACCGACGCAATCACGATGGTCCAGCGCATGGCGAGCGCGCCGTCCAGAAGGCGGGCGTAGCGGGCCCGAATCCCGTCGAATCCGCGGTTCACGAGAAGGGTGAGGCGGCTCTGGCGACCGTGGGGGTGCAGGATCCTCGAACTCAGGAAGGGGGACAGGGTGAGGGCCACGATCCCGGACACCACCACCGCCGCGGCGAGGGTGATGGCGAACTCGAGGAAGAGAGAGCCGGTGAGGCCACCCTGGAAGCCGATGGGGATGTAGACGGTGGCCAGGGTGATGGTCATGGCAATGATGGGCCCGATGAGCTCGCGAGAGCCGGCGAGCGCGGCCTCCATCCGGGATTTCCCGAGGCGGATGTGCCGCTCGATGTTCTCCACCACGACGATGGCGTCGTCCACCACCAGCCCCACCGATAGGACGATGGCGAGGATGGTGAGAAGGTTCAGGCTGAACCCGAGGACGAACATCACGATGGCCGCGCCGATCATGGAAACCGGCATGGCGATGAGGGGGACGATGGCGGTACGGATCGATCCGAGGAAGAGGAAGACCACCAGCGCCACGATGAGCATGGTTTCGGCGAGGGTCTTCGTGATTTCCCGCAACGCGTCCTGCATGAAGGTGGTCCCGTCGTACGCCATCGCCATCTCGATGTCGGACGGAAGGGTGGGGCGCATGCGCTCCATCTCGGCGTACAAGGCGTGCACCACCTCGATCTCATTGGAGCCCACCAGGGGCCAGACCCCCAGGTAGACGCTCTCCTGATCGTTGTACTTGGCCACCATGGTGGGCTCTTCGGCACCCAGCTCCACCCGGGCGATCTCCCGGAGGCGCACGATGGCCCCTCCCCGCTCCGCGACGATGAGCTCCTCGAACTCCGCGACGGTGCGAAGGTCGGTGTTCGCCAGGAGGTTCACCTGGATGAGGTCGCTCCGGGTCTGCCCAACGGCGGCGAGGTAGTTGTTGCGTTGCAGCGCCGTGTGGACGTCACCGGGGGTCAGCCCGTAGGCCGCCAGGCGATTCGGCTCGATCCACACCCGCATGGCGAGCGGATGCCCCCCCTCGAAGGTGACCCGTTGCACGCCGGCCACGGTGGAGAGCCTGGGCTGCACCGTGCGGAGCAGCCAGTCGGTGACTTCAGGAGGATCTCGCTCGGTGGAAGTGAAGCTGATGTAGAAGGTCGCGAAGGGCCGATCCGCGCGTTGGACTTCCACGGCGGGGGGTTCCGCACCGGGCGGGAGTTCGGATCGCACCTGCTGCAGACGTGCCGTGACCTCGGCCAGCGCCGCTGTGCTGCTGTGATTGAGCTGGAGGCGTGCCGTGACCGTGCTCACCCCTGCGCGACTCGTGGATTCGACGTGGTCGATACCGCTGATGGAGGAGACGGCCCGCTCGATGGGGGTGGTCAAAAAGCCGCGAATCGTCTCGGCGCCTGCCCCATAGTAGACGGTCGTGACCACGATGGAGGAGCTTTCGATCTGCGGGTACTGCTGTACCGGTAGTGTGGTGAGAGCGCGCCACCCCACCAGGACGATGGCCAGGTTCACCACGAGGGCGAGGACCGGGTGCCGAATGAAGATGTCGGTGAAACGACGCATGGTGGTCAGCTCCCCTCTTCAACGACCGCCGGGCCGTCCGTCGAGCCGGCATCCGGGCCATCCACCACATGCACCAGTGCGGCCTCACGGAGCTTGAACGCCCCTGAAGCTGCGACACGCTCCCCGGGCAAAATCCCCTCCAGGATCAGGATCTCGTCCCCCGCCACCACGCCTACCCGAACGCGCCGGGTGAAGGAGCGCAGCTCGCCTTCGTCGGTGCGCTCCAGGATGAAGACATGATCTCCGTCCGGGCCACGTCGAAGGGCGCTCACCGGAACGAGCACCGCCTGGAGGGCCTCGCCTGAGGGGGCCCGGACGAGTACCGAAGCTCCGGGGGTGAATACCTGTTCAGGGTCGGAAAGCCGGGCGCGCACCATGGCGTTCCGTGACGCCGGATCAACCCGGGCATCCACCGCCACGATGTGGGCGACCCGTGCCGAAACCCCCTCACGGGTAGGGAGCACCTCGATGGCGGTTCCGGGAGCCAGCTCCAGCGCTACCGTCTGGGGAACGGCGAAGTCGATGTCCACCGAGCTGTCGATCCCCTGGAGCGTGGTGAGAAGCGTACCGGCCTCCAGGAACTGCCCCGGGTGCACATCGGCGATCCCGACTCGTGCCCGGAAAGGGGCACGGATGGTCTTCCGCCCGATCACCGCCTGCATCCGGGCGATTCCGGCACGGGCGATCTCCAGTTCGGCCCGGGCGTTATCCAGCTCGATGGCCGAAACGGCCCGGCGCTCGGCCATTCGCTCCAGCCGTCCAAGGGTCGTTTCGGCAAGCGTGGCCTGGGCTTCGAGGGCGCGGAGTTCGGCCTCCTCCACGGAAACGTCAAGGGCCACGAGAATGGTTCCGGGCTCCACCACCTGACCGGAGGCGAGACGAACCTCACGCACCGTCCCCGGAAGTTCATTGCGAAGGGTTACCGAGCGGGTCGCCACCACCGTTCCGATGGAGGTGGTGGTGGGGCGGTGTTCCCCGCCCCGGGCAAGAACGGCCGTGATCACTTCCGCCGGTTCGGGTTGGCTCGCGGCGACGGCTTCGGCGCGCGCTACATCCGTGCTCTTCCAGGCGGCCAGCCCACCACCCACCCCCAGGACGGCGGTGAGCAGGATCACCGATGGGAATCCCGTGGCCATCTGATCGGGAAGCTTCAACCTCATATGTGGTATCTCCGATGGATTTCAGTGTTCGATTGTTGTAAAACCATCGAACATCTGGTACGTAAAACGGCCCACCAATCGGTGGGCCAACCGGGTTCAGCCTATTGCTTCGCCCTGGAAGCGGTCCTTCTCCCCTACCGGCTCTCCGCCTTCTCCCTGGGCGGCATCGAGTTCGCTCGAGGAATCGGATTCGGCGGAGCGATCCATGCACGGACCTCCACCACCTGCTCGTCGAACCAGTTCCTCCGCGTACGCCTCGATGACCCCGGGGCGCAGGTAGGTATGTACGTACTGCCCTTCCCTCTCGGAGATGACCAGCCCTGCCTGCACCAACTCCTTCACATGGTGCGACACCGTGGCCTTGGTGACCGGAAAGCGGTCACAGAGTGCACCGTAGGCGCACTCGTTCTCCGCAGCCGCAATGGTCTCCAGGAACGCAAACCTGCGGGGATCCGCCAGCGCCTTCGCGATGCGCTCGAACTGTCCCGGCGCCAGCTTGCCTGATCCTCCCGGTGGTACATACATGGTTAGATAACTATCGAACAGTACGGAAAAGGTCAAGGCGTCCGCCCCGGAGAGGGCCGCGACCGCAGCCGGGAACGTCCATCCTCCGGGGTGGTATCGGAAGAGAATTCGGTTCCCCTCGGGCCAAGCTACGGCGGGGTCCTTCGAACCCCTCGAACGGAGGAGATCGCCATGTCACCCATCAGTCGCCCCCTCACCGGACCTCACCTCACCTTCCGGATTGCGGGACAGGTGGAGGAGTTGAGAACCGACGACGCCTACCTGAGGAGCGGTCGGGCCGGTCGTACCCTGGCCAAGGATGGGGCCCTCCGCCTCACCCTCGTCGTTCTGGCGAAAGGGGTCGAGGTGGGCACCCACCTCGCCGAGAGCCCCATGACGCTGCACTGCGTGGAAGGCTCCCTCCGCTACCGGGTGGAGGATGAGTCGCTGTCCATCCGAAGTGGTGAAATCCTCTTCTTCGGTCCCGGGCACGCCCAGGACATCCGGGCGGAGGAGGACACGGCGCTCCTCCTCACCATCACCGGGGGGCAGGAGACGTCGGGGTCGGACTGACCCACGCCGAGGGGCACCCCTCACCCCAGGAGTGCCGCCGCCTCGGGTGCGAAGTACGTCAGCACCCCATCACACCCCGCCCGCTTGAAGGCCAGGAGGCTCTCCAGGATGATCCGCTCCCCGTCGAGCCACCCGTTGGCGGCGGCGGCGCGGATCATGGCGTACTCCCCCGACACCTGGTAGGCGAAGGTGGGGACGCCGAAGGTCTCCTTCACCCGCCGACAGATATCCAGGTAGGGGAGTCCGGGCTTCACCATGACCATGTCGGCCCCCTCCCGAAGGTCCCGCTCGATGAGGCGGAGCGCCTCGTCGGAGTTCCCCGGGTCCATCTGGTACGTCTTCTTGTCCCCCTTGAGTACCTCACCGGCCCCCACCGCGTCCCGGAAGGGGCCGTAGAAGGCGGAGGCGTACTTGGCCGAGTACGAGAGGATCGCTACATCGGGGTGCCCCGCCCCTTCCAGGGCGCTCCGGATGGCGCCCACGCGCCCATCCATCATGTCGGAGGGCCCCAGGATGTCCGCCCCCGCCTCGGCCTGCGCCAGCGCCTGCTTCACCAGCGCCTCCACCGTCTCGTCATTGAGGATGGTCCCGTCGCGCACCAACCCGTCATGCCCCAGCGCATTGTACGGATCCAGCGCCACGTCCGTCATGATGGCCAGCTCAGGCGCCTCCTTCTTGAGGAGCCGGAGCGCCCGGTTCGTCAGATTCTCCGGGTTCCAGGCCTCCTCGCACCCCTCGGTCTTGAGCTCGGGCTCGGTATAGGGAAAGAGGCAGAGGGCCGGGATCCCCAGCTCGAGGGCCCGCTCCGCCATGGCGGGGAGCCGATCCAACGAGACCCGGTCCACCCCCGGCATGGAGGGGATGGGTTCAACGAGATCCCGCCCTTCGCGAAGGAAGATGGGCCAGATGAGATCCGCGGGGCTCAGGCGGTGTTCCCGCACCAGCTCCCGGAGGGCGGGGGTGCGACGAAGGCGGCGAAAGCGACCGATGGGGAAGGCGGCGGCGGACGGACGCATGGACGGGGGCAGGAAGGGGAGACGAGGCGGGGACCCATCCTCCCGGAAGGAAGCCGGAAGAAGGGGGTACTTCGAAAGGTACGGGAAGGAGCCGAAGGGGGGAAAGGCGGGCTTTTCGAGGGGGGGGTGGGGTGATACCTTCCGGCGCCCGAACACCACCCGCCGCCGTTGCCCTTCCTCTCAGCCGCAACCCCGTTTGAGCGACACGCACACCCACACGCACGCCCCCCCCGACCGCGCCAAAGTGGAGCGGTGGAACCGGATCCTGAAGCCCTACTGGGGGCCGGATACCTGGCGAAGCGTACGGCAGCTCGCCGGGACGGCGATCCTCTTCGCGTTCGCCTGGTACGCGGCGTACCGTGCGCTGGAGGTGGGGTACTGGCTGACGCTCCTCCTGGCGCTGCCGACGGCGGGGTTCATGATGCGCCTCTTCATGATCCAGCACGACTGCGGGCACGGATCATACTTCCGGTCGCGGCGGGCGCGCGACTGGACGGGGCGGGCCATCGGGGTGCTCCTTCTCACCCCCTACGACTACTGGCGAAAGACCCACGCGTACCATCATGCCCACGCAGGGGATCTGGATTTCCGGGGATTCGGAGACATCGACACGCTGACGGTAGCCGAGTTCGAGGCGCTCCCGCCCCGGAAGAGGTTGACGTACCGGATCTATCGAAGCCCGGTGCTCCTTCTCACGGTGGGGCCCCTCTTCCACTTCCTGGTGAAGCATCGGTACCCGTGGGACATCCCCCGGGAGTGGACGGGGCCATGGCGGAGTGTGTGGGGGACAAATCTGGCTCTGGCCGGCGTCCTGTTCGTGGCCCACCTCACCATCGGGATCGGCTCCTTCCTCCTGGTGCAGCTACCCGCCACCGCCCTCGCCTGCTCGCTGGGTGTCTTCCTCTTCTACGTGCAACACCAGTTTGAGCACACCTACTGGGACCGCCATGAGGATTGGGATTACTACGACGCCTCGCTCCACGGGAGCTCCTACCTGGCGCTCCCCCGCCCTCTCCACTGGCTCACCGCCAGCATCGGGGTGCATCATGTACACCACATGAGCGCCCGCATCCCCAATTACCGGCTGAAGCAGGTCCACGACGAGAACCCCGAGTTCCACGCCGTGACCAAGCTCCGACTCCGGGACTGCTTCGGGCTCCTGCGCCTCTCCCTCTGGGATGAGGAGCACCGACGCCTCATCGGATTCGGGGAGCTCCGGGAGCGCACAGGGGGGTGAAGCGCCCGCCGCCCCCCACCGTACCGTAGGGGAGCGGCGGCGATTCCTCTGGACCGGGAGGTCGGAATGGGATGGTTTGGACGCAGGAGGGAGGAGGACACACGGCCCCAGCCTGTGGTCACGGTGAATGGCGGCCCCCTCCGGTGCCAGGTATGCGGGTACGGTGAGTTCCGGCATCGCCGGGCCCAGCTCAACACCGCCACAGCCACCTTTTTCAACTTCGACTGGGCAAACCCCAGCGCCGACTGCTTCATCTGTGACGACTGCGGCTATGTTCACTGGTTCCTGAACCGGCGGTGACAGGGGGCGGCGTCCCCCCCTACCCCTCGGACACCTTCCGGAGTTCGTTGAGGAAGTGCCCCCATCCGAAGGGGTAGTCGGAGATGTCGGCGACCCGCGTGAAGCCAGAGTGGAGCAGCTCTACCCGGGTCCCATCCCCTTCGGGGTGGAGGGTGAAGGTCACCGTCTGCCCCGTGACCGATTCATCTCCGCGCCAGTCGGGCCAGTCCACCACCAGGCGGCGATTCTCCTCCAATTCGAGGATTCGGGTGGGGCCGCCCTGCACGGTGCGTCCGTCGATCTCGTACTCCCATCCGTAGGAGTAGGCGCCCCCCACCCGGGGGTCCACCTGGGCTGAGGTGCTCCCCACCCAACGGTTCACCAGTTCAGGCTCCATGAGGGCCCGGAAGACGGCCGAGGGCGGGGCGTCAATGACGATGGCGAGGCGGATTTCCGGCGCCGGATCGTCGAAATCCGGGCGAAGGAGGCCGCTTCCCCCGGCCAGGTGGGCGCCCAGGTTCCCGAAGGAAAGCCTCCAGAAGTCGTCCACGAACTCCCGATCCCGGGGGATCCCCAATGCTTGCTCTCCCGAGTGCTCCACGCTGATGACGGAACCCTTCTTCCCTCGGGGCTCCACGGTGATCCGGACTCGCGTGGGGACCCCAAGCAAGGTCCACCTGAAGGTGATTCCCTGGTCGGGCACCACCTCTTCCAGGATCTGATCCGCCTCCTCGGGCCCCCGAGTTCCCGGAGTGTAGCGCCCCCAGAATCGGTACGGACCGCCGGGGACCGGATCTACCTGCACCTCTTCGGCGAACCAGCGCTTGAGTTCCCCTGGATCGGTAAGAGCGTGGAAGATGGCCCGGGGTTCAAAGGGGAGGGGCCACGAAGTGGTGGTCCAGGTCCAGTTCATGAGGAGGCATCCTTGTCAGGGTCAGTCGTGGCACGGAGGGAGGAATTCTCCCCTTCGCCGGCTTCCACCACCCGCTTCAACTCGTGAAGCCGAGCCGCCCAGTAGGTGCGGTACGGATCCAACCACCGTTCCACCTGCCGGAGGGGTTCGGGCGCCAGGGAGTAGAGCCGGAGGCGCGAGTCGCGCCGCTCATTCACCAGCCCCGCCTCCCTCAACACCCGCAGGTGCCTGGAGATGGCGGGGCGGCTCACCGAATATCGGGCCGCCACCTCTCCCGCCGAGCGCTCTCCCTCTCGGAGGAGGTCGAGGATATCCCGGCGGGTAGGATCGGCGATGGCCGAGAAGACGGCGCTTCCATGTGTAACCATTGTGTTACACATTAGCCGTGCCCCGCACCACCGTCAAGGGAGGATGGGTCACCGGGCATTCCCCTCCTCCCCGGAAGTCGATGGGCACCGGCGACCGCCGCCCACCTGGCATGGCCCTCCCCCCATCACCGCCTCTCTTCTACCTTTCAGGTCCACGCACGAATTCCCCCGCCTCACCTCCCCACCGTCGGCATGAAGGGACTTCGGGATAGCCGGCTCCGCCCTGGGCGGAACACCACCCGGTTTCTGCGCGGCGCCGGCGTCGCCGGCGCCCTCGTCACCGGGCTGACCATCGGGGTATGCCTCCCCGCCCCGGGGTACGCCCTTCAGGACGCCCCACCCGATCCGGCATCGGTGGAAGAGGGATCGGCGGAGGAAGCGCCGGCGGGGGACTCCTCATCCGTGAAGAAGCCGGATCGTCGCCTCTACCTCGGGATGTGGACCTTTCACTTCCGATGGCAGGAGAGCGGGATCAAACGCAACCCCGTGCTGGCCTTCAGTTGGAACGGGATCTTCGTCGGGACCTTTGTGAACACCTACGAAGACCGATCCTTCACCGCCGGCTACCAGGGGGAAATCCTCACCGCGCAGCTCGGCGAGGTAAGGCTCGGACTTGGATACCGAGCCGGTCTCCTCTCGGGGTACGACGAGCGACTACACCCCTTTGCGGGGCGAAGTCCGGTGTTCCCCCTGGGACAGGCCCGGATCGCCGCAGATACCCGCTGGGGGGGATTCGAGGTGACCTACGCCGGGATCATCGCCACGGGAGCGGCCTATCTCCGGTTCTGAGGCCGGCCAAGTGTACGGGCCTCTCACACCCTCCCACTCCCCACCTCTACCGGAAGGTCCCCGGGCTGAACTCGTACACCCGATCCGCCACCCCCACCTCCTCTTCCGGAGCCCAGAAGGAGAGCTGTTCGCTCCAGCGCTCCGCGGCCAGCCGACGACCGTTCAGGGTGAGAAACCCGAGGGCGCGTTTGGTCACCACCCCGAGCTTCCTCAGGTCCCCTCCGCTGCGCAGGGTGGAGCGACGCCGCTCCTCCACGATGCGGCGTGCCACGAGGGGGCCAACTCCCGGAACCCGGAGGAGCTCCCCGTATGAGGCGCTCCGTAGCTCCAGGGGGAAGCGCTCCGGATTGGCCAGCGCCCACGCCAGCTTGGGGTCGTGGCGCAGGGGAAGATTCCCCTCGGTATCAAAGACGAGTTCGTCCCTGGTGAACCGGTACCGGCGAATGAGGTGGTCCGCCTGATAGAGGCGGTGCTCCCGAAGGGGAGGTGTTCCACGCGCCTCTTCCAGCGGGGTATCGCGGATGGGGCGAAAGGCGCTGAAGTGAACGTGGTGCATTCCGCCCCCTCGATAGAGTTCCGTGGTCCGTTCCAGAAGGGTCTGATCCGGGTCGGAGGTGGCTCCCACCACAAACTGGGTGGTCATCCCGGAGGTCCCCCCTGGGAGGAGGGGATCGCGGGGGCGGCCATCCCGCACATTCTCTCTGACCCTCACCACCCCATCCTGTGCTCTCCGGAGCGCGGCAAGGGTCGTTTCGTAGCGCTTGTCGGGAGCGATGGCGGCAAGCGACTCGCCGCAGGGCGTCTCAAGATTGATGGACACCCGGTTCGCCAGCATGGTGATGCGGTCCACCTGCGCCTCTTCGGCGCCGGGGACGATCTTCACATGAATGTACCCCCCGAACCGGTGCCGCACCCTGAGCAGCTCCAGGACGGTGATGAGGTCGTCCATGACCTTCATGGGTCGCCCGGGGATTCCGGTGGTGATGAAGAGGCCGCTGGCCCACCCCCTTTCCACGGCGGCGAGAAAGATCCGCACCATCTCCTCGGGGGTGAGGAGGGTGCGGGGGATCTCCCGATCCCGCCGCATGGGGCAGTAGTGGCAGTTGTAGCTGCAGGCGTTCGTCATGAGGATCCGGAGGAGACGGGCCTTCGGTCCATACGCCCCCACGCGAACGTTCCGCAGGTTGAGGGGGCGAAGCGTACCCGCTCGCTCCGCGTTACGGAGCCGTGGGGGGAGAACCCCGTCTCCGCCGGGGAATCCCTCGCGATCGTCGGTGGCGAAGGACATGAGAATTTCGAGCTTGGTCCTGGTATCCATGACTCCCTCCTGAAAGAAGGATACCGAATAAAACCCGAAAATCAACCCGGCACGCGCACGGATCCGCGTTGCTTCCCACGCAAAGAGTGATCTACCTTGGAGTTCCACCCTCCACGACCCCCAACCTCCCTCCGCCGGTGGATCCCCATGGGAGGGCGTACCTCCACCCCGCCTCGACCCGTCAGACCATGAACGTCGTTACACTCGCGGCAGTGGCGCTGGCTGCGGCCTTCACCGGCACCCCGGAAGAACTCCGGCCAGGTGAAGCCGCCCTCAAACCCCATCCTCAGGTAATCCACCTCCGGACCGACGGGTTCTGGTTGAACCTGCACCACTTCCTCTACGTGCTGGGGCGAGCCGAGGCCGGGATGCCGGACGCCGGCCGTGACGCGGTGCGCGACGCACCCATCGAGCAGGACTCGATTCTCCCTCGCCTCACTCCCCGGGAGCGGCAGATCTGGCGGGAGGCGGTCGAGTACTACGCCGGGGGAATCAGTCGTCAGGATCTCATCTTCCACCCACCGCTCATCCGGATCACGGAACGACTCGGAGAAGCGGGGAACGATGAGGCCGTAACCACGCTGGGACTCGACGAAGAGCTGGCCGCGGTACTGGATCGTGCCGGCGCCGTCTACCGAAGAGGGTGGTGGCCGGGCCATGAAGGTGCGAACGCGAGACGCGCCCGGGAGCTACTCCCCCTCCTGGAGGAGCACGGAAGCGTGCTTCGCTCCTTTTTGGAGAGGGTGTACGACATCCCATGGCCCGCGGATGGGTTCCACATCCACCTCAGCGCCTTTGCCAACTGGGCGGGCGCCTACTCGGTGACCGGATCGGTCATCGTCGCCTCAAGCTTCGACGAGGCGCAGGCGGGGTGGCACGGCGTCGAAACGCTGATCCACGAATCCCTCCACCAGTGGGATGGGGAGGTCATGAGTCGACTTTCAGCGGCAGCGCGAGCACAAGATGCGCCCGCTCCTTCATTCGACCTGGTGCACGCCATGATCTTCGCGGCGGCCGGGGAGGCCGTCAGACAAGTCGTGCCGTATCACGTCCCGTATGCCGACCTGCGGGGCCTGTGGAATGGACAGGCCTTCGGCCCTCATCGGGAACGGATCGATGAGGGGTGGCGCCCATGGCTGCGTGGAGAGGGGACGTTGCGTGCGGCCTTCGAAACGCTGGTCGGGGCCCCCGCAAGCCGGTGATGGGGCGCAGCCCTCACCCCAGGAGCGCCTTCCGCCTCCGCTGCCACCACTTGTCCAGCTCCCCTCCCGCGATGACGGTGGATCCCACCAGGGTGATTACCCCCCACTCGTTCCATGAGAGGGGGACGGTGCGGAACACGAGCTGGAGGGGACCCCAGTAGAGGACCGCGAGTTGAGCGAGGAGCGCCCCCACGAGGCTCACGAAGAGGAAGCGGTTCGAGAAGAAGTTGATCCGGAAGATGGATCGATTCAGCGACCGACAGTTGAAGACGTGGAAGAACTGGAAGACCACCATCTGGGTCATGGCCACCGTGCGCGCAGTGTCCACGTCACCGGTCCCGGTGAGCGACCACCAGAAGGTCCCGAGGGTGCCCCCGGCCAGCACCAGCCCCACACCTCCCAGCCGCTCCATGAGGCGCCAGGGGAGAATTCCTTCACCCGCCGGTCGCGGTTTCTGCTCCAGGAGCCCCGGCTCCCCCGGCTCCACCGCCAGCGCCACATCCTGAAGTCCGTTGGTCACCAGATTGATCCAGAGGATCTGGGCCGCCACGAAGGGGAGGGGCCACCCCAGCGCCAGCGCCACCACGATGGTGATGACCTCCCCCACCGCGGTGGAGAGGAGGAAGAAGGTCACCTTCCGGACGTTGGAGAAGACCACCCGCCCCTCCTCCACCGCCGCCCGGATGGTGGCAAAGTTGTCGTCCTGAAGCACCATGTCCGACGCTTCCCTCGCCACGTCGGTCCCGGTGATCCCCATGGCGATGCCGAGGTGCGCCGCCCGGAGCGCGGGGGCGTCGTTCACCCCATCTCCGGTCACTGCGACGATGTCGCCCCTCGCCCGGAGTCGCTGGACTACGCGCAGCTTGTGCTCCGGCGCCACTCGGGCAAAGACCTGAACCCCATCCTCCAGGAGCTGGTCCAGCTCCTGATCGGAGAGCTGCGCCATCTCGCTCCCCTCCACCGCCCGCCGGCCCTCGGAGTCCAGCCCCAGTTGCACCCCGATGGCGCGTGCCGTCGCCAGGTGGTCTCCGGTGAGCATGAGAACGCGGATCCCCGCTCGCTGCACCGCCGCCACCGACTCCACCGCCTCCGGGCGGACCGGATCTTCCATCCCCTGGAGCCCGCAGAGCACCAGCTCCTCCTCAAGGTCGCCGGGAGCGATGGTCCTCCCCTTCGTGCGGCGGTACGCCATGGCCAGGACCCGGAGCCCCTCCCGCGCCATCCGCTCTGCCGCCTCCGTGACCTCTTCTCTCCGGATGGGTTGCTCCCCCTCTCGGGTGACCATCCGGGAGCAGCGAGCCAGCACCGCTTCCGGTGCCCCCTTCACGTAGATCCGGGGTCCCTCCGGCGCATCCACAAGGATCGCCATGAGGCGCAGCTCCGGCTCGAAGGGGAGGAGGTCCAACTCCGGATACTCCTCCCTGAGGGCAGTGGGATCGATCCCTCCCTTTGCCGCCGCCACCAGGAGCGCGACCTCGGTGGGGTCCCCGAGCGGCTCCCCTTCCCCTCCCACCATCCGGGAGTCCGCCTCGTTCGCGAAGACCCCCGCGCGGAGGGTGTCCATGAGAGGAGGGTTATCGGCGGGTGCCCGGTCGAACTCCCCTTCGGGAGCGTACCCGGTACCCGACACCCGCACGAGTTCGCCGGCTGCCCAAACCGCTCGAACCGTCATCTGGTTCCGGGTGAGGGTCCCCGTCTTGTCCGATGCGATCACGGTGGTGCTCCCGAGCGTCTCCACGGCGGGGAGCCTCCGGATGATGGCCTTCCTTCCGGCCATTCTCCGAACCCCCACGGCCAGGGTCACGGTAAGGACGACGGGGAGCCCCTCCGGGACCGCGGAGACCGCCATCGCCACCGCCGTCATGAAGATCTCGGTGACGGTAAGACCATGGAGTACCCCCAGCCCGGCGGCCACCCCGGCGAGGCCCAGGAGGGCGATCCCCACACGTCCGCCAAACTCGTGCACCTTCTCCTGGAGAGGGGTCTTCCCCCCGGACACCTCGTGCACCGCTTCGGCTATGCGCCCCACCTCGGTTTCGGGTCCGGTCCGCACCACAAACCCCTTCCCCCTCCCCCGGCTGACCATGGTGGCGGCAAAGGCCAGATTCACCTGATCCCCGGCGACCGGAGTCCCATCGATTTCCCTGTCGGGATCTTTCCGGACGGGGATGGATTCCCCGGTGAGCGCCGATTCGTCAACCTCCAGCCCCACCGCGCGGACGAGACGGAGATCGGCGGGGACTCGCGATCCCGAGGTGAGAACGACGAGATCTCCCGGGACGAGTGATTCCGTCGGGATCTGCTGCGCCTTCCCTCCCCGGATCACCTCCGCCCGGGGGGCTCCCAGGCGGGCAAGAGCCCGCATGGCCTCCCGTGCGCGGAACTCCTGGGTGAACCCGATGACGGCATTCAGGAGGACCACCGCCAGGATCACCCCGGCGTCGACATAGTCGCGGATGGCAAGGGTCACCCCCGCAGCCGCAAGGAGGATGTAGATGAGGGGATCCCTGAACTGGTGGAGGACCAGGGAATACCAGGGCTCCACCGTCTCGGCGCGTACCCGGTTTGGGCCGTGGCGTTCGAGCCGCTCCTCCGCCTCCGTCTCGGACAACCCGTCCAGGGAGGTATCGAGGCGCCCGCGAACCTCCTCGACGGAGAGCGACCACCAGGGGAGGTCATTCATGGCCGCCACCTCCGACGACTTCGGTCACGACTCGTGCATCACCCCGCACCACAAGCGACACCGGGCTCATCAATCAACGATCGCGGGTCAGGCCGAAGCCGCCAGCGCCAGCCGGCTCTCCACGACGGTGTCCGGGTTGAGGGAAATGGATTCGATCCCCTCCGCCATCAACCACCGGGCCAGATCCGGGTGATCGGATGGCCCCTGACCGCAGATCCCGATGTACTTCCCTTCGGCCCGGCAAGCCCGGATGGCCATGGAGAGAAGCGCCTTCACAGCGTCGTCCCGCTCGTCAAAGAGGTGCGCGATGGTCCCGGAGTCCCGATCGAGGCCGAGGGTCAACTGGGTGAGGTCGTTGGATCCGATGGAGAAGCCGTCGAAGTACTCGAGGAACCGTTCGGCGAGGATGGCGTTGGAGGGAACCTCACACATCATGATGACCCGGAGGTCGTTCTCTCCGCGGCGCAGCCCGTTGGCCGCCAGGATCTCGGTGACCTGCCGCGCCTCATCCACGGTGCGCACGAAGGGGATCATGACCCAGAGGTTCGTGAGCGCCATCTCGTCCCGCACCCGGCGAACGGCGCGGCACTCCAGCTCGAAACAGGGGCGGAAGGAGGGATCCACGTACCGGCTCGCCCCCCGGAAGCCAAGCATTGGGTTCTCCTCATTCGGTTCGTAGCGGGCCCCTCCGATGAGGTTTCCGTACTCGTTTGACTTGAAGTCGGAGAACCGGACGATGACCGGATTCGGGGCGAAGGCCGCCGTGATGGTGGCGATCCCCTCTTTCAACCGCTCCACATAGAACTCCACCGGGTCGTCGTACCCCGCCATCCGTTCCACGATGGCGCGCTGTACCCCAGGCTCCTGATCGTCGAAGTCGAGGAGCGCCTTCGGGTGCACCCCGATCTCCCGCTCGATGAGGAACTCCAGCCGAGCCAGCCCGACCCCCTCGTTGGGGAGCATGGCGAACTCGAAGGCCTGCTCCGGGTTCCCCACATTCATCATCACCTTGAGGGGGAGGGGCGGGAGGGCCCCCACTTCGGTGACGGTGTGATCGAAGGGGATGAGCCCTTCGTAGATCACCCCTCGGTCCCCTTCCGCGCACGACACGGTGGCCTCCACGCCATCGGGGATGGTCCTTGTCGCATCGCCGCACCCCACCACCGCGGGAACCCCCAGTTCCCGGGCGATGATGGCCGCGTGGCAGGTGCGCCCGCCCCGGTTGGTCACGATGGCCGACGCCCGCTTCATGATGGGCTCCCAGTCGGGGTCGGTCATGTCGGTTACCAGGACATCTCCCGCCTGCACCTTCGCCATGTCCGAGGGTGAGGAAACCACGCGCACCACCCCCTGTCCGATTCGCTGTCCGATGGCGCGCCCCTCCGCCAGCACCGTCCCGGTCCCGGTGAGGCGGAAGCGCTCCGTCACCGCACCCCCTCCCCTGGACTTCACCGTCTCGGGACGCGCCTGGAGGATCCGGATCTCTCCGGTGACCCCATCCTTCGCCCACTCGATATCCATGGGGCGCCCATAGTGTCGCTCGATGAGCACTGCCTGCCGGGCCAGCTCGTGAACCTCCTCGTCGGTGAGGGAGAATCGTCGCTGATCCGCCGGCGGCACCTCCTCCGTCCGGACCCGTTCCCCCGATGCGGGGTCCGCGTAGACCATCCGGAGCCGCTTGGTACCGAGACGGCGACGGAGAATGGCGGGGCGCCCTTTCTCGAGGGTGGGTTTGTGCACGTGGAACTCGTCGGGGTTCACCGCCCCCTGAACCACCAGCTCCCCCAACCCCCACGAAGCGGTGATGAAGACCACATCGGGGAATCCCGACTCGGTGTCGAGGGTGAAGAGCACCCCGGAGACCCCCAGGTCCCCGCGCACCATCTCCTGAACCCCCGCCGAAATGGCCACCTGCTCATGCCGGAACCCGTGATGCACCCGGTAGGAGATGGCGCGGTCATTGTAGAGAGAGGCGAAGACATGGTGTACGCAGGCCACCACATCGTCTTCGCCCGTGACGTTCAGGAAGGTCTCCTGTTGCCCGGCGAAAGAGGCGTCGGGGAGGTCTTCGGCGGTGGCGGAGGAGCGGACGGCCACGGAGACGGGCCCTCCGGCGGCGGCACACATCTCCCGGTACGCTCCACGGATCGCTTCTTCCAGCGCCCCGGGGAGGGGCGCCTCCAGGATCCATCGTCGGATCTCGGCTCCGGCCCGTGCCAGCTCCTCCACGTCGTCCACATCCAGATCGGAGAGGCGCTGCGCCATGCGGAGGTCCAGGCCGGTGGTGGAGAGTAGCTCCCGGTACGCATCGGCGGTGGTGGCAAATCCGCCGGGGACGGACACACCGACCTCCCCCAGATGGCGGATCATTTCGGCAAGGGAAGCGTTCTTCCCCCCGACCCGAGGGAGGTCGGAAAGGCTCAACTCCGAGAAGGGGATGACGACTGGACTCACTGGGGAACTCCCGTTGCCTGAGGGGTAGGGCGCGCATGGCCCGCACCATCTTCTACGTGTCCGACGGAACCGGGATCACGGCGGAAACCGTCGGGCAGGCGCTCCTTACCCAGTTTCCCGGGATGGAGTTCACCGCCGTGCGCCTCCCCTTCATCGAATCCGAGGCACAAGCGGAACATGCGCTCTCCCGGATTCAGGCGGAAGTCCGCCCGGGCGCGGAACGGCCCATCGTGATCAGCTCCGTGGTGAGTTCGCCCATTCGCCGGATCCTGGACCGGACCGACGCCCTTCTCCTCGACATCTTCCACCCCTTCGTCGGTCTTCTGGAGGCGGAGCTGGGGGTCAGCCGATCACCCCAGGTGGGGCGGGCCCACGGCTTCGGCGATCCGGTCCGATACGATGCCCGGATCGCGGCCACGAACTTCGCCCTGAGCCACGACGACGGGATGGCCGAGGACTACGAGGACGCCGATGTCGTCCTTGTGGGGGTCTCGCGGTCCGGGAAAACCCCCACCTGCCTCTATCTCGCCCTCCACTACGGGGTTCGGGCGGCCAACGACCCCCTGGTTCCCGAAGATCTGGAGACCGGGCGGGTCCCCCACCGCTTCACCGGCCTCTCCGGGAAGCTGTTCGGCCTCACCATCGATCCGGTGCGCCTTGCCGAGGTCCGGGAGACCCGGCTTCCCGGGACCCGGTACGCCAGCCTCGCCCAGTGCCGATGGGAGGTGGCCGCCGCGGAGCGCCTCCTCGAGTCCTGGTCGATCCCGGTGGTGAGCACCACCCATTCGTCCGTCGAGGAGATCGCCAGCATGATCCTGAACCGGCTGGATATTCGCCCCGGCCGGTGACGCCCCGATTGGACGGGGAAACGGGTCAGCCTGCCACCCCCTCGGACCTTCTGTCCCCTTTGAACCCCATCCTCCCTGGCCAAAATGGCGCCAGGACGAGGGTTTTCCCGGCTAAGCGCCGGGCATGCCTCTTGCCTCGAATGATCGGTACGCCACACCCCCATCACCGGAGGCTCCCGTCATGACACGAGTCCAGGACATCATGCAGCGCGACGTCCTCACCATCTCTCCCGAGGCATCCATCTCCGAACTCATCCGGCAGCTCGAAGACGCCGGAATCAGTGGTATGCCCGTCGTGGACGGAGACGGGATCCTGCTGGGAGTAGCGTCGTCCCGGGACATCGTTCGCCTCGCGGCCGACATGGAAAAGGCGCCGGAGGCCATGCGATGGGGAATCGGCGTTACCCCGTCAGGCGCGCAGGATCTGTACCTGGAAACACCGGAGGAAGGGGAGTTCTACGCCTACTACGTGACGCCGGGCGGGGGGTTCGTGGATGTCCGCGACCGGATCCGGGAACTCCCAAACCATGTGTTCCAGGGGTATACCGTTCGGGACCTCATGACGTCGGTGCCCTTCACCATCGGGCCCACGGCAACCCTCGGGGAGCTGGCGCACCTCCTCCGCTCCCGCCGTGTGCACCGGGCCCTTGTCATGGAGGACGGTCAGCTTGTGGGGATCGTCACCACCATGGATGTCCTGAGGGCCATCGAAACCAGGTAGGTGAGCGCCGGTCCATGGGTTACCTGCGAATGGGGATGGTTACCCCCACCTCCGCGGCGGCCAGATAGACCCCGTGGGACTCCGGATCGGGGTCCAGCGCCGCGCGGTACCCCTGAAGGCGGATCCCCGGAGTGAAGGCCATCCCATCCCTGAAGGGAAAGCGATATCCCGCCGCCATACCCCACCCCGGTGCCACCCCCGATGACCGGGATCCGTCGGACCAGCGGCTCCGGAGGCCGTGCCCGAGGACTTCACCCTGGATCCACCATCCGCGTGCCGGGGGGTCGGTGGGGCCCCATCGTACCGCCAGCTCCGGCCCCGCGCTCCGGAAGGAGACATCCGAGTCGGCGCAGAATCCGCCCCGACAGTTGAAACCCGAGTCGGCGTAGGACGCCACGATCTGGAGTCCGGGACGCAGGGTGCCGGCCACCCCCACCCGCCAGGCGGGGCGCGGACTCCCATCCACCTCCCCGCGGGCGGCGCCGTAGTACCCCACCGATCCACCGACCCGAGCCTCGACGGAAAGGGGGGTCTGCGCGTAGGCGGGCGCCGCCATCAGCATTGCGGCGCCGAGTACCACCATGAGTCGCGGCACCCAGGTCCCTCCCGAGGTGTGCACGGCTCCCCTCCTCATGGAGCGGACGCCGGGACGCTCCCGGTGCCGTGGGAGAGGGTGATCTGGACCGCCCCGACTCCCACAGGGAGTTCCATTCGCCCCCTCCGCCCGAAGGCCAGGATCTCACCTGTGACGGCATCCCGCGCCAGCGCCATGGGCCAGCGCTCCGCATCCCATCGCACCGTACTCCCTCCCCCTGGGTCGGCGTACACCTCCACCTCCTGACCCGCTCCGCCGGGTGCCTCCAGCCCGATGGGGACTCGGGGGAGGGTGCTTCGCCGCTCTGCCGCACCGGATGGGCCCCGGAGGCGAAGCGTCCGAAGCCGTGCGAGGTCCGCGTCATCGATGGGGAGGGTGAAGGCGAAGTGGCGGGCTCCCGGCGCTCCATGACCCACCTCATGCCCGGCAAAGGAAACCGAGAAGATGGGTTCCCCCGCGTCGTCCACCCCCTCCACGAAGAGGGGTCCGGGCTCCGGCGGAGGGCTCGGGCGGCCCAGGAGCCGGAAGGCGGGTTCCAGCACCACCCCGCCGTCGGGGTCGGTTCGACCCCAGATGAGGAGGACAGGTCTCTCCTCGGCGGGAGAAGCGGCCGTGCGCCCCTCCGCATGAGCCGCCTCCCGGGCGCGGAAGTCCCACACCCCCTGGTAGGTGTAGTCGCTGATCCAGTCGTAGCAGTAGCTCATGATGTCCCGGAGGTCATCCAGACGGAGGAGTCCCTCCCTGGAGTCAAAGCCGAGGATTCCGATCCGGGCTTCCGGGTGGGGGTACTGCACATCCAATCCCGTCGGGTTTCCGCAGGGGGCATGGCGGCGGTTGAAGTTGTGCCCCACCTCGTGGGCCAGGAGAGCCGAGGCCCAGGGGGTCGGCACGGGGCCGTCCCGAAGGTTCATGTTGTCGAATCCGACCGCCACAGGGTGACCGATGTACCCGAACCCTCCCCACCCTCCGCCTGCTCGCTGCACTACCCCGTAGTAGTACCGGTCGTCTCCATCCGCCACACGCAGGGCCTGAAGCTCGGAGAGGATGGCGAGCCAGCCGTCGGTAGCATCCGCCTCCCCGGTGGTGGTGAAGGTGGGGCGGATCGTCGCCTCCACAGACGGAATGGGGAAGATTCGTTCGAAGAGATCCAGGTAGCGATGAAGGTTCTCGGCGTGGATGTTCCCCAATCGTCCGTTTGGGCCCTGGAGAACCGGGACGAAGCGGACCCGGTGAGGAGGAAGCTCCCGGACATCTGCCTGGAAAAGCCCGTCGGGGTGGGGGAAGCGGGTGCGGCTCTCAGGGGTCCGGGGGACGGTCCCCTCCGGATCCAGCTCCAGTCGGTAGGCCAGCCCGGGTTGAACGAGTTCTCCGGGGATGACGAGGTTCCACGACCACCCGAACTCCTCTTCCCGCACCTCCAGGGGTACGGAGGGGGTCATGGCGGTGGTGGTCGCGGTGTGAACCTGGGCTCCGTCGTGATAGAGGTGAACGTGGAGGGGAGGGGACCAGGAGTTCACGAGGGCATTCCCCTGCACGAAGACGCGGAGTAGGGCATCCCGTCCCGCCATGATCGGGATGGATCCAGCCATGTCCTGGACCACCTGGACCAGATACGCCCCCGTTACATCCAGGGTGATGGTTTCCGGGTCTACCCGGAGTGGCGCGGAGGCGCTCAACCCCGCCACCTGGAGTTCCACGGTGGCGTTCCCAACCCGATTCGCCCGAGCTGTGCCGTCCGGCGCCACCGTCAGGACCCCCGCCTCGGGCACGCGCCACGACGGGGTCACCCACGCCGGAAGGTAGGGAATCAGCGCCCCCCCTTCGTCCCGCACCGCAAACCGGATCACCATGGAGTCGCCCTCGATGAGGAGCGGTTGCGGGAACTCGATCTCCAGAGAGGCCGGGGCGCGATTCGCGCCTCCGGGACCGAAGGGGGCGTCGGCGCACGATACCGTCATCAACGCGAGTCCAAGGGCGATGGCTGACATCGGTCGTGGCATGGCACGTCCCTTCAGAAAGGATTGGTGACGGTCGAGGTGGCCCATCCAACTTCCCTGAAATTGGCTCTACAGTGCAAGTGGGGACCGCCATAGGGTTCATACACAAGGAGATCCATCAAGTCTGAACCCTTCCGGATGGAGGCGATCATGAGGTCCATGTTCCACCGACACCTCTCAGTCTGCCCGATTCCCAGGACCGGGGCTGCGACGGTGGCCATCCTGGCCCTCCTCATGGGGTGTGCGGGGAGTGGGGAGCCCCATACCAACCACACCGCTCACCCCACACCCGAATCCCAGGATGGCGACGCCGGAGTGGAGTACGGCCCCGAGATCGCCGAAGCGGTTGAGCAGATCCGGGAAGCCACGGCGCACTTCCACGATCTGGAGGCGGCGGTGGCGGCCGGCTACTCCCGAGACGGAGGTACCTGCCTCGCCCATCCTTCCGAGGGAGCCATGGGATACCACCACATGAACCACGCCCTCATGGACGATGTCCTTGAACTGGAGCGCCCCGAAATCCTCACCTTCGAGCGGACCGCCGACGGGGAGTATGTCATGACGGGGGTGGAGTACATCGTGCCCAAGTCGGCCTGGTCCCGAAGCGAGCCTCCCTCCATCCTGGGTCAGGATCTCCGATCCGCACCGGAGATGGACATCTGGTACCTGCATGTCTGGGTGTGGCGCGACAACCCGAACGGCCTCTTCGCCGACTGGAATCCCAATGTGGAGTGTCGGCGTTGAGGAAGAACGCCCTCGTGCTGGGCCACCGCCTCTTCGCCCTGGGGTGGATGGGTCTCGGCCTCACCCACCTCATCGTCGGGGACTTCGTCGCGGGGCGGGCGCCGGGGTGGCCCACCGGGTGGCCGGGCCAGCTTGCGGTGGCCTACCTTACCGGTGCCGCCTTCATCGTGGCGGGAGCGGCAATCTTCGCGGGGCGGCGCGCCCGGGAGACGGCCCTTGTCACCGGGGGGCTCATCGCCGTGTGGGCCCTGGCCAGGCACTTTCCCATCCTGGCGGGGAGCGACTTCCTGACACCGGCCTGGACCCAGGCCGGAAAGGCCTTCGTCTTTACCGCCGGGGCGCTGGCGGTGGCCGGCTCGGTACAACTTGAAGGGGAGGGTTCGGGATCCCACGCAATGTCACCCACGCAGGCACTCCTCTCTCGCATCGGGTTTCCCTTCGCCCTCCTCGCCGCCGCCGGATTCCATATCATGACCGGGATCCAGCACTTCATCTACGCGCCCTTCGTGGCTTCGCTGATCCCCGGCTGGTTCCCCGGAGATGCGCTCTTCTGGACCTGGGCGGCCGGGGTGGCCCTCATTGCCGGCGGGGCGGGGCTCCTCATCCCCTGGACCCGAAGCTGGGCCGGGATCCTCACCGGCTCCATGCTCCTCTCCTGGTTCTTCATCGTGCATGTGAACCAGGAGATCACCGGAGCCGGAGACGGACTCGCCGTCCACGAAGTCCTGGTGGTGGCGGGGGTGCTCTTTCTGCTGGCGGGCGGGCGGGAGAGTGGCGCCGCCGAGCGAGAGTAGGAACTGCGGGTAAGACGCAGGATGCCCCGAAGGGGGCTGAGCGGAAGGTCAACCAATGCAACGACTTCCCGAAGTGGAGCCAGCCGGGCTCGAACCGGCGACCCCCTGCTTGCAAAGCAGGTGCTCTCCCAACTGAGCTATGGCCCCATATGCCTCCCCGAGGGGAGGTCTTCTGAAGCTAAACGGATTTGGCGTGGAGGTGGAGGGGGACGGGCCGATCCGCCAACGCCGGTCCCGGGGTCCCGTGGCGCCCCGACGAGCCTCCCTACTCCCCCGCCCCTCCCTGGCCTTCGATGAGTCGGAGGGTCGCATGGGTGTCCACGAGGCGTGCCAGCACCAGCTCGAGAAGGCCGGTGGACTGGCAGGCGGCCCGTCCCGCCCCGCCCACGCCCCGCCGCGCCGACCCGATGACGACAGTGTTGAGCTGCGCCGGATTGTCCCCCTGACCCGCCACCACCGAGCGAACGGAGAGCTCCACGGTGGCCTGGTCGGCGAGGGCGCGCATGAGCCCCGGGTCGTACCCACAGTCCACATAGTCGCTGGCCCGCCGCCCCAGGAATGGCCCGCTCAGCCGGAACTCGGAGGCCCCGATCTCTCGCCGGCTGGTGTTCATGGCATCCACCGGGAGTCCCAGCTCTTCGTACACGTCCCCGAGAACGGCCCAGGCCTGCTCGGCCGTGACCTGGAGGCGCTGTCCCATGTTGGGGTTGGGCCCGCCCCCGATCTCGATGTGACGCACCTCCACATGGTCACCCCGGTCGATGGTGATGGCGTACGTCTGGGCGGTGTCCGAGCGTGCTCCCCCCGAGGGGGTGGAGGCGCACCCCGCCAGGACGACGGCGGCGGCGAGGGACGTCAGGATGCGAGGAGTAGCGGTTCGCCACATGGGTACCATCCTCCGGATCTGAGGCGTGTCAACGCCGAATCGTCTGGCGCAGGACGAACCAGAGGTTCGCCGGGCGTTCCGCCAGCCTGCGCATGTACCAGGGAAACCAGGACTCCCCGTACGAGATGAGGGTACGGAGCGGAACCCCCTCGGACCAGAGGCGAGCCTGCTCCCCTCCCCCGATTCCATACAACATCTGGACCTCGAGAGATCCGAGGCCCCCTTCTTCACCTCGGAGCGCTCGGAGAATCCGGGTGTCGTGGGTCCCCAGAACGTGCCTTCCTCCGGGAGGAGGGGAATCCCGCATCTTCCGCGCCAGCTCCAGATAGCGCCGGTCCACCTCCCGCTTTTCGGCGATGGTCCGGTCGGGCGGCTCGCGATACGCTCCCTTCACGAGGCGAATGGGGATTCCGGCGGCCAGGAGCGCCTCCAGGTCGTCCGGCGTCCGGTGGAGATAGGCCTGGAGGCAGACCCCCACCGGAGCGGGGGCTCCCTGAAGGGCATACACCAGGGCGAGGGTTCGATCCACATAGGACGAATCCTCCATGTCGACCCAGAGCGTTCCTCCGGACGGCCCCACGGCAACGGCCAGGGCCCGGATCGCCTCGGTGCACAGCTCCTCGCCGAGATCGAGCCCCAGATGGGTGGGCTTTACCGACAGCTCCGCGTCCACTTCCCGCTCCCGCACCCGCTCCACCGCCCCGAGGTAGCCGTCCCGAACCCGTTCCACATCGGCGCGGCTCCCCACATTCTCCCCCAGTTCGGTGAGGACCACCCCCCACCGAAGGGCCGCAGCGGCGTCCAGCGCCTCTTCCAGCGATTCTCCGGGCATGAAGCGGCGAACGGCCCGCCTGGCGAAGCTCCGCCGCCGCATCTGGCCCTCCACCCACCGGCTCCCGGACATGCGCAGGAGAAGAGGGCGAATCATCGCCGGACTCCGGGGTTGGGACCGGAACCCATCCTCCCGAAGGAGCGCTTCCAAATGGCGCGAATTGTCATATGTTTCATAGCTGTCTTTCATCCGTTTCACGGTGGAGGACGGTCGCCTCCCCGGAAGGAGGGGGGTGAAACCGGAGCGTCATACGCTCCGTAGGGTCGAACGGTGGGGAAGGAACTCCCGCCGGAATCGGCTCGACACCATTTACATATAGATCGCACGACGAGGAATACGCCAATGGCCATCCTGACCTCTCGGAGCCACCGGTTCGCCCGGAGCTTCAACTATACGATGCCGGAGTATCGAAACGCCGCCCCCTCCCGCCACAAGACGCGGATCGAGGTGGTGGTCCCGGCCACCCACAACCGGGCCCCCGAGGCCAAGGGTGGGCGGAAGGACGAGCGCCGCTGAGGCGTCGCTCACACCGGCAGTGAAGGACCCGAAACGGGGTCCGGGGTTCGCCCCGGGCCCCGTTTCAAGTTGACGGCAACGACCGGCTCCGGACATTCTCCTTTCATGCCGCCCACATCCGCGTACCTCCGGATCCTCGGCCCCCCTCTGGTGGAGGATGGATCCGGCACACCCATCGACCTCCCGGTGGGAAAGCCTCTTGCCCTCCTCATCTACCTGGCGGAGGAGGGGCGCCCCATTTCCCGGGATGATGCCGCGCGCCTCCTCTGGCCGGCCTCCACCCCGGACCGGGCACGGGGGTCGCTGCGGCACGCGCTCTGGCTCCTCCGGAATCGGGTTTCGCCGGAGCTCTTCCGCTCCGACGACCCCCTGACCCTCGACCCCGAGCTTCTCCTCTCCGACGCGCACCGGTTCCGTAGCCTTCTGGAGGGGGGTCATCTGGACGATGCCGCCGCCCTCTGGCGGGGGCGCCCCTTCAACGGTCTGGAAATCTCCGATGCCCCCGAGTGGGAGCGTTGGGTCGACCGCCGCCGTCTCCAGTGGGAAGACCGGTTCGCCGAGGCGCTCTCCGATGAAGCCCGCAGAGATCGCGCCGCCGGGCGCCAGGACGCCGAACTCCATCACCTTCGACGGGCCATTCAGGTGCAGCCGGATCGACTGCGCCGGTACATGGAGCTCACCGAAGCGCTCCTGGATCGGCGCGAGTTCGAGGAGGCCGGGGAGCTGCTCGCGGAAGCGCGAGCCCGCTTCGAAGGGATGGAAGACCTCGAGTCCATCCTCCTCCTGGAGGAGCAGATCCGAACCCTCCGACGCGGTCAGGCAGGGGACTCGGGTGAGAACACCCCGCTGCGCCTCGAGTTTGTGGGGCGGAGCGAGGAATTCACCGCCCTCGTCCGACGTTGGCGCCAGGGGAAGGCGGGGGCCGCGGCCGTCGGGCTCATCGTGGGGGAAGAGGGGATCGGACGAAGTCGCCTTGCAGAAGAGGTGGCCCTCCTGGCCCAGACCGAGGGTGGGCGGGTGGTCCACGTCCGCGCCGAGGACTCGGAACGCCCCTTCCGCTGGGGACTTCTGGGAGAGTTGGTGAGCCGCCTCCTGGCCCTCTCCGGCGCCTCGGGAATCAGCCCTGCCTCCGACCGAATCCTCCGTTCTTTCGTCCCCTCCCTGACGGTGGGAGACCCGACCCCATCCCCCATGGGATCCGTCTCGGGGGTCGAGCCTGAGGGGTCCCGCGCCGCCCTCCCTTCGGCTCCCCTCGTGGACGCCCTCCAGGATCTGGTGAAGGCGGTGTCGGAGGACTCCCCCCTGGTCGTCATCGTGGACGACCTGCACTGGGCCGACGGGGAGAGTCGCGCCGTCCTGGCACGCCTCGCCACCGGTCTCCGGAACGCCTCCGTCCTCCTTCTCATTACCTGCGACTCGGATCCGGAAGACACCGGAATCCAGAAGACCCTCGCCCTTATCGCCGACGCCCCGGGGGCCACCCGGGTCCACCTCCGGCGCTGGACCCGGGAAGAGGTTGCGGAAGCGCTGGGGTGGATGGCCCGCTTCTCCCGTCCGGTGGAGGCCGAGCGGCTCATCGATCGAATCCACCTGGCCTCCCGGGGATTCCCCCTCTTCGTCCTGGAACTCCTCAAGGTCTTTCGGCGAGAGGGGATCCTGGAGATCCCCGAACGGGGAGGATGGATCTTCCGGGTCGAGCGGCTCCAGGGGGTCCTCCCCTTTCCGGAGCGGCTCGAAGCGCTGGTGGACCGGGAGCTGGAACGCCTCTCCGCCCCGGCCATGGCCATCCTCCGGGAACTGGCCGTCGCGCCGAGCGCTCAGACCCTCGAAGAGGTGGGTCGGCGCGTGGGGTTCTCGGGGCGCACGGTGGCCGAAGCCGGGAGGGAGCTGGATGCGCGGCGCCTCATCCTCCGGAAGGATGGGAGCCGGCTCACCATCCCCCATGAGGGGCTCAGGGTGGTCATCCTGCGGCACACCCGGCACGACGGACCTCCCTCTCAGCTCCCGGTTCGTGGCCGCCGGCGGCGCCTGATCCCCCTCGCGGCGGTCGTCGCTCTCCTGACCGTGGCCGGATCCATCCACCTTCTGGGGAATGCCGGAGCCGGCACGCCGACTCCGGTGGTGGGTGGGGGATCCATCTTCCTCCATCACAGCACCGGCATCTCCGAGGTCAGGGCCTCCGCGACTCGCCCCCACCTCTGGGAGGAGGCGCCCTCGTCCCGCTGGATCCCTCTCTCCGGCAAGGTGGTGGGACCCTTCCGCACCACCGATGGAGCCCTGCACTGGTTCGAAAATCGCCGCACCTACTCCGAACTCCCCTGGATCGTCGACCTGGGCACCGACGGCACCGAACGGATCCCCGTCCGTTCAAACCGGGACGAGGAGCTCCGCGCTCTCTCTCCGGACGGTCGCTTCATCCTCTTCGCCGCCGAAGATCGCCAGACTTCTTCGTACCGGCAGGACCTCTGGATCGCGGAGCGGGACGGCTCCGCTCCCCGGGTCCTCTTCGCGGCGGCAGATCTCGTCCTGGGAGGGAGCTGGTCGACCGACGGTCGGAGAATCGTGTTCGCCGCGCAGGGCGATGCGGCCGACACCCTCCTCGTCCTCACCCCCGACGGCTCGGAGCTGGCGCGCCGCACCCTTCCCCGGTTCCTCTCCGCCGACTGGTGCGGAGCGGGAGAGGTGGTGGTGACCCATGGTGAACGGGAGGAGGGGGTAGG
>JBJHBD010000025.1:1035-28656 GCA_050485305.1 Gemmatimonadota bacterium | reverse complement strand
CCTATCGCCATCCCGACCCGCCCTTCTCCTTCGAGGTGGTCTATGGCTTCGATCCGGACGGGTACGTGGTCCAGGTCTCAGGGCGGGTGCGCGGGCTCGACCGGGGGCTTCTCGTCACCGACCTGGGCGCTGGGCTCGCCTTCAACGAGGTGGACCGGAACATCGAGGCCCGGTCCATGGCCTATGTGGCGAACCACCTCCAGGAGGGGATCCGCACCCGGGAGCACCACCGGGTGGATGGACCCCGGGTGGAAGATGGGCCCTTCCGGTGGGCGGCCATGAAGAGCCAGTACTTCGTCATTGCCGCACTCCCCTCGGCCGTTCCCGGCGAGGGAACCGATCTCTTCGGTGGGCTCCTCGTGCGCCCGTTGGAGGGGGATGACGACCCGGTGCACGTCGGGGTCACCCAGTCCCTCGGTTCGGCGGGGCTCTTCTCGTACCGCTTCCTCGCCGGCCCGCAGGATTACGCCCTCCTCTCGTCGCTGGGCTACGACCTCCAGGAAGTGAACCCCTACGGGTGGAGGTGGCTGAGACCCATCCTCCGGCCTGTGGTGGCGGTCATCATGTGGGTCCTGGTGGGGCTCCATGAGACGCTGGGGATCGGATACGGGTGGGTCCTCATCCTCTTCGGGGTTCTCATGCGGATCGTCCTCTTCCCGCTGAACCACAAGGCCATGAAGGCCCAGCTCCGGAATCTGGCCGTCCAGCCGCTTCTCAAGGAGCTGCAGACGAAGTACAAGGACCAGCCGGAGAAGATGCAGAAGGAGCTCATGAAGCTGTACAAGGAGCACGGCTTCAACCCGCTGGCGGGGTGCTGGCCCATGCTCCTCCCATGGCCGGTCCTCATCGCGCTCTTCTTCGTCTTCCAGAACACCATCGAGCTCCGGGGCGTCCCCTTCGGGTGGCTCCCGGATCTGGCGGCCAAGGACCCCTTCTTCATTCTCCCGGTGCTCCTGGGGGTGTCCATGTTCCTTCTCCAGTGGATCACGATCCGCACCATGGAGGAGGTGAACCCCCAGATGAAGATGATGATGTGGCTCCTCCCTCCCTTCATGGCCATCATCTTCGCCCAGTTCCCGGCGGGGCTGAACCTCTACTACCTCACCGCCAACCTGGCGACGCTCCCCCAGTCGTGGTGGATCGCGAACGAGCGGCAGAAGGTCCAGGCCAAGGGACCGCCGATTCCGGCGAAGGCGTGAGCCGGGGCCCTTCCCCGGACACCATCGCGGCCATCGCGACACCGCTGGGGCGGGGTGCGCTCTCCCTCCTCCGGGTTTCGGGGGATGGGACTCTGGAGCTTCTCCATGCCCTTGCCCCCGATCTGGGCGGGACTCTGCCGGCTCCCCGGCGTGCCACCCTGACGCGGCTGGTGGATCCCCGCTCGGGGGCCCTCCTGGACCGAGGGCTGGCGACCTGGTTTCCCGCTCCGGCCTCGTACACCGGCGAGGACATGATGGAGCTCTCCGTGCATGGGGGACACCTGGTGGCGAGGCGGATCCTGGAGGTTCTCGAAGGGATGGGAGCTCGGCAGGCCCGCGGAGGAGAGTTCACCCAGCGGGCGTATCTGAACGGAAAGGTGGATCTCGTCCAGGCCGAAGCGGTGGGCGCGCTGGTGGACGCGGGGACGGAGGCGCAGCGCCGCGTCGCACTCCACGCCGCCGAAGGCGGGCTCTCCCGGAGGATTGAGGAGTTGAGAGAAGGAATCGTGGACCTTCAAGCCCTCCTGGTGCATCATGTGGACTTCCCCGAAGAGGATGAGCCTCCGGTACCGCTGGAGGCGATTCTCCGCGAGGCCCACACTCTCGACGAAAGGCTGAACCGGCTCCTGGCCACCGCCCCGGAGGGGGAACGGCTGACGGCGGGCGCCCTGGTGGTGCTGGCCGGCCCACCGAATGCCGGGAAATCATCGCTTTACAACGCTCTGGTGGGAGAGGCACGGGCGCTTGTGTCCGAGGAACCGGGGACCACCCGGGACGCGCTGGAGATGTTGATCTCGATGGAGGGGTTCCCCTTCAGGCTGGTCGATACCGCTGGGCTCCGTGGGGACGCCGGGAAGGTGGAGCGGATGGGAATCGAGGTGGCCCACCGGTACCTGAAGGAGGCCGACCTGATCCTCTTCTGCCGGGAGGAGGGGAAGGGCCCGAGTTGGGAAGGGCTCCGGAGGGAGGGGGTTCGGGAAGGAACACCCATCCTCCTGGTGAACACCAAGGGTGACGGGTGCCCGGAAGGGGACCGGGGCGAGGCGGAGGGGATCTGGGTGTCGGTGGTGTCGGGAGAGGGGTTGGCGGAGCTGCGGGGCGCGATGGTGGCCCGAGCCTTCGAAGGGCTCTCCGGGGGTATGGAAGAGGAGGTGGTTCTCACCCGGGCGCGTCAGCGGGAAGGGGTGACGAGGGCGCGGGACGGTATCCGCTCGTTCCGACAGGCTGTGGAAGGAGGGATCCCGGTGCCGGTAGCCGAGGTGGAGCTCCGCGACGCCTGGGATGCGTTGGGAGAGGTAACGGGAGGGATTGAGGGAGACGAAGTCCTCTCCAGGGTCTTCTCCCGGTTCTGCATCGGGAAGTAGAGAGAATGGCGCGAGCGAACTACGGGGTCATCGTCATCGGCGGGGGGCATGCGGGAGTGGAGGCCGCCTCGGCTTCGGCCCGGCTCGGGGTGCCCACCCTTCTCGTCACCCCCGACCTGGGGAAGGTCGGGGAGATGAGCTGCAACCCCGCCATCGGGGGGGTGGCCAAAGGGGTGGTTGCCCGGGAGGTGGATGCGCTGGGGGGAGTGATGGGGCGGGCCACCGATGCGGCCCGGATCCACTTCCGAATGCTGAACACCTCGAAGGGTCCCGCGGTGTGGAGCCCCCGAGCGCAGTGTGATCGCGGGCTATATCCTCGCGCCGTGCGGCGGATCCTGGACGGGCACGAGTCGCTGGATCTCTTCCAGGAGATGGTGGTGGGGCTTCGTCTGGAGGGGGGGCGCGTGCGGGGGATCGTCCTCCGTGGAGGGCGGACTATCGAGGCGGACGCGGTGGTGGTTACGGCGGGGACCTTCCTCCGCGGACGAATCCATGTGGGAGGAGAGGCGGGGGTCCCGGCGGGGCGCGCGGGGGAAGCGCCGTCGGTGGAGCTTGCCGAGGCGTTGGCTGAAGCCGGGGTGCAGGTGGGGCGTTTCAAAACGGGAACCCCTCCGCGAGTGGATGGGAGGTCGGTGGACTTTGCCCGCCTGGAAGAGCAGGTAGGGGATCCCGGGGAATACCGGTTTGGTGTGTACGGAAGGGAGGTGATCCCTCCGCAGCGATCATGCTGGGTGACGTGGGCGGGAGAGGGGCTCAAGGAGGTGGTGCGCCGGAATCTGGAACGGAGCGCACTCTACGGAGGTGCCATCTCGGGTGAGGGACCTCGGTACTGCCCCTCCATCGAGGACAAGATTGTCCGCTTCCCCGACGCCCGGCGGCACCAGGTGTTCCTGGAGCCGGAGGGTCTCCAGACCACCGAACTCTATGTGAACGGGGTGTCGACCTCGCTCCCCTACGAGGTTCAGGAGGCGTTCCTCCGCACCATTCCCGGGTTGGAAGAGGCGCGGATCACTAAGATGGGATACGCCATCGAGTACGACTTCTTCCCGCCGACGCAGCTCCGACACACGCTGGAGTCGAGGGTGATCGGAGGGCTCTACTTCGCCGGGCAGGTGAACGGGACCACCGGGTACGAGGAGGCGGCCGGGCAGGGGGTGGTGGCGGGGGCGAACGCCGCCCTGGCGGTCCGTGGGGAGGAACCCCTCCTGGTGGAGCGGCACCAGGGGTATCTGGGGGTGCTCGTGGACGATCTGGTGACAAAGGGGGTCGATGAGCCGTACCGCCTCTTTACCTCGAGGGCCGAGTACCGCCTCCTTCTGCGCCAGGACAACGCCGTGGAGCGGCTGGGACCGATGGCGCGGGAGCGAGGACTCCTTCTTCCGGAACAGGTGGATGCTCTTGCCGCCATCCAGGAGGAGCGGGAGGTGATCCGGCGATGGGTGGCGGGGACGAGCCTGGATCCGGAGATGGTGAACCCGATCCTGGAGGCGTCCGCATCGGACCCGATCTCTCAGAAAACTCCGGTGCGGGAGCTGGTGAAGCGCCCGGGAGTTTCGGTTGGGGCTCTCCTGGCGGCGGGGGAGTCGTCCCTCATGGTGGGCGACGATGCGGTGACGGCGGTGGAGATGGAGGCGAAGTACGCCGGGTACATCCGGAGGGAGAAGGCGCGAGCGGAGGGGGTGGCGAAGCGGGGTGAAGTGAGGATTCCGGAGGATCTTTCCTTCGGTGAACTGGTGACGCTCTCCACCGAGGCGCGGCAGAAGCTGGATCGGGTCCGTCCGGACACCCTGGCGCAGGCGGCGCGGATTCCGGGGATCTCCCCTGCGGATGTGGAGAATCTCCTCATGGAGCTCCGGCGACGGGGTCGTGGGGAGGGGTAAGGGAGCTCCGGGATCGCCGCGGACGGGGCGTGGGCGCCGCGCTCTTAGGGTGCAGGGAGTAGTGGGAGTCAGGGAATACAGTTTCGGGGTTTGTTCGGGAGGAGCTCGACCGCCAACCGGGTGTGGCCCCTGTTTCACGTGAAACTCCGGAGGGAGAGCCTCTCGCGGTGCCGGTGGTGGCGACGCATCTGAGAGTGGGTCGGGAGTGTGGCCGATTCGATTGGTGCACATGTTTCACGTGAAACATCGACCCCGGGGCGGACCCGGCGGCGCTCGACGGCCGCAGGACCGTCGCTCCATTTACGCCAGGGCTCCGTTGGCGAACAGGGCTCAGACGAGAGGGGCGAGTCCGCCAGGAGCCAGGATTCCAGGCGAACGTCCTTCGTGAGGTGCGCCGGCATTCTCCTGTCCAAGCGGCTCCGGCCCCGTAGGTCCGCGATCGGGTCAGGGTGGATCCCACCGACCGCTCGCCTTCCTTCCGGGTGCGCTCCTTACCGGATCTCCCCTTCCCCCCTATATTCGGGGCCCTTGTCCCGTTTCCGCTCCTTCCGTCGGTATCCATGGCCCGCATCATCGCAATCGCAAATCAGAAGGGTGGCGTGGGGAAGACCACCACCGCCATCAACCTGGGAGCCTCTCTCGCGGTGGCGGAGAAGCGCACCCTCATCATCGACATCGACCCGCAGGGGAATGCCACCTCGGGGCTGGGGGTCGAGAAGGGTGACGATCTCGCCACCATCTACGACGTTCTCGTGGATGGAACCCCGGTTGCAGAGTGCGTGCAGCGGGAGGTTCACTTCCCGAACCTCGACCTTCTCCCCTCCAACCGGGATCTGGTGGGCGCCGAGATCGAGTTGGTGGGAAGGGCCGAGCGGGAGCGGATTCTGGCCGGCGCCCTCGTTGAAGTGACCGACGAGTACGACTACATCCTGGTGGACTGTCCGCCGAGCCTTGGGCTCCTCACTCTCAACACCCTCACCGCATCCGACTCCGTTCTCATCCCGATCCAGTGCGAGTTCTACGCACTCGAAGGGTTGAGCCAGCTCCTGAACACCGTCCGCCTGGTGCAGAAGGGGTTGAATCCGGCGCTGGAGATCGAGGGGGTGCTTCTCACCATGTATGATCGTCGCCTCAACCTCTCTCGCCAGGTGGCTGATGAGGCGCGAGAGTACTTTGGAGCCAAGGTCTTCAGGACGACCATCCCCAGGAACGTTCGCCTGGCCGAAGCCCCCTCGTTCGGTCAGCCCATCGTTACCTACGACGCCATTTCCGCCGGCGCGCAGAGTTATCTCGCCCTCGCCGGGGAGGTGGTGGCACGGAGCGGGCGCACGCAGGGATCCCGAAGGGAGGGAGCATGAGCGATCGCAATCGGAGACAGCGACTGGGGCGGGGGCTCGGAGCGCTTCTGGGGCAGGAGTACCTGGCTCCAGGGATGGATGATGTGGATGTGAGAACCGTCCCCATGGGCTCCATCGCCCCCAACCCCCTTCAGCCACGGAAGGAGTTCACCGAGGAGGAGCTGGCGGACCTCACCCGTTCCATCGAAGAAAACGGCCTCCTTCAGCCTCTCGTGGTGCGTCCCGATCCGGCCCGACCGGAGGAACGTTTCCAGTTGGTGGCCGGAGAGCGGCGCTTCCGGGCGCTGAAGACACTCGGGCGGGAACAGGTTCCCGTGGTGGTTCGCACGGTGGATGACCGGACCCTCCTGGTTCTCGCTCTGGTGGAGAACATCCAGCGGGAAGGGCTGAACCCCATGGAAGAGGCACTCGGGTACGAATCACTCGTCACCGAGTTCGGCCTTTCCCAGGCGGAAATCGCCCAGGCTGTGGGTAAAGACCGATCCACCGTGGCCAACGCGCTCCGGCTCCTGAAGCTCCCCGCCTCGCTCCGGCGCCTTCTGGAAGAGGGAACGCTGGGAATGGGGCACGCCAGGGCGCTTCTGGGAATCGCCGATCCAGGGAAGATGCTGGAGATCGGGCGCAGGGCCGCCGCCGAGGGGTGGAGCGTGCGGGATGTGGAGGCCCGCGTTCGCGGTACCGGGAAGCCCCGGTCCACAACGGGGAAAAAGAAGGGACTCCGAGAGGAGGACCCTGTGGCGCTGGCGCTCCAGGAATCGCTCCGGGAAGCCATTGGAGGGAGGGTCACCCTGAAGACCGGACGGAAGGGAGCAGGAAGCATCGAGATTCCCTTCCGCTCCTCCGAGGACTTCGAACGCCTCTTTCACCTTCTCACCGGTCGAGAGGTGTCCGACGTCACCGGGTAGGGTGACGATCAGGTACCAGATGAATCGCGAGGCACCGGTGAAGGGAGAAGAACGCCGTGGGTGACGACCCGAAGATGCTGACCATCATGGTGGTCCCGGACGGTGGCAGGGAAACCCGCACCTTCCGCATCCCCTATGCCCACCTTCGCCTCGTCGGGCTCGGGGGGCTCGTCCTCCTCCTCGTTCTGGGGGGGATGGTGGGGAGCTGGTGGTATCTGGCCGCTCGAGCCCAGCAGGCAACGCAGCTCGAAGAGGAGGTGCGGGCCTTCGCCGAGGATCGTGCCCGGATGGAGGGGTTGGCGGCGACCCTCGACGAGGTGGAACGCGCGTATGAACATCTACGGTCTTTGTTCGGGGCTTCGGCTCCGGGGCGGGCCGGTGAGGTGTGGCTCCCCCCCGCCGCAGGGCGAACGCCGGCCACCCGCTCGGTGGGAGGGCCGGATGATGCCCTCCCGACCTCGTGGCCCCTCGCGGAACGCGGCTTCCTCACTCAGGCCCTTCTCGAAGGAGGGGGGCGCGATCACCCGGGGATCGACATCGCCATCCCCACAGGTTCGTACATCCGGTCGGCGGGATCGGGGGCCGTGTCGGAGGTGGGGGAGGATCCGGTCTACGGCCTTTACCTCATCGTGGATCATGGGAACGGGTACCGCACGCTGTACGCCCATGCGTCGGCGCTCAAGGTGGCCATGGGGGATCCGGTTCGCCGCAACGAGGTGATCGGGTTGACCGGATCGACGGGTCGTTCGACGGCGCCCCACCTGCACTTTGAAATACAGCTGGACGGCAATCCGGTGGATCCGCTGACTCTGGTGCGGCAGCCGTAGGGGCGTACTTTCGAAGTCTGAGGGGGAAGAGGGGCGCGACAAGGGGACAACGGGGCGCAGCATTCGGGATATCAGCCTTTCAGGGAGAGAGAGAATCATGGCGAGACCCCGCGATCGAGGGGAGATGGACTCGGGACCGGTGATTTCCATCATTGGCCCCGGGATGCGGGTGGAGGGAGACTGTGTGTCGGAAGGCACCATTCGAATCGAGGGCGCCGTTCGCGGAATGGTGCACGCCGGGAAGGCCGTCGTCGTGGGGAAGGACGGAGAGGTGCATGGCGACGTCTCCACCCAGGATGCCGTGATCGCCGGTCGCATCACCGGGTCGGTGGTGGCGGCGTCCCGTCTGGAAATTCAGGCGACCGCGCGAGTGGAGGGGGAGGTTCGAGCTCGGAGACTCCAGCTCGAGGAGGGCGCCATCCTCAATGGCCAGGTCCAGATGGGGGAGGTGGCGCTGGGGGAACCAGGGCGAGGGGGAGCTTCGCAACGGCGGGAGATCAGCCGTCCTTTCCACCCCGAACCCGAAGAGATGAGCCCCTCCGCCATCTGAAGGGCGGGTGTGGGAAACCGATGTTTCCCACACCCGTGGATATCTCCGCAAGCATCGACAAAACAACCACTTGCGAGGATACCCACAGCTTTTCCACACACCGGTGATGTGGAAAGGTGGATTGCTCCTCCCGTCCATTCCAAATGCCATGCCGCAACGCGAATCCGTCCTCCATTTTCTCGACGAACTCCTCGGAATTCCGGAATTCCCCGACTACCCGGGTGCCCAGAACGGAGAGCAGGTGGAGGGGGCGGGGGAGATACAACGGGTGGCCGTGGCGGTGGACGCTTCGGAGGCGGTGATTCGGGAAGCGACCGCGGGGGGCGCCAACCTCCTCATCGTACACCACGGCCTCTACTGGGACGGACTTCGCCCATTGGTGGGTCGGAGCTATCGACGGGTGGCTCCCCTGATCCGGGCCGGAACCACCCTCTATTCAGCGCACCTTCCCCTCGACGCACATCCGGAGGTGGGAAACTGCCACATCCTCACCCGGGAGCTCGGCCTGGAGGCGACGGGGAGGTTCCTGGACTTCAAGGGAGAACTCATCGGGGTCGTGGCGGAGACCGATCTCGCCACCGACGAACTCACCCACACCGTCGGGGAGGTGGTGCGGGGCCCCGTTCGCTTCATCGCCGGTGGACCCGACAGGGTCCGGCGGGTGGGGATCCTGACGGGGGGCGGGGGGAGCGAGGTGCGCGCAGCAGCCGAGGCGGGGGTGGACACCCTCATCACCGGAGAGGGGCCGCACCACTCCTACCTCGATGCCATGGAGTACGGGGTGAACCTGATCCTGGCCGGGCACTACGCCACCGAGGTGTTCGGAGTGAAGGCGCTGGGGGCTCGCCTCAACGAGGAGTTTGGCCTTCCCTGGTCCTTCCTGGATCATCCGACGGGGCTCTGACCCGCACGGCGTCCGGTCGAATCCGGAGCACACCCCGAGCCACTTCGCGCTGATCCCTCCGGGTCTTCGACCACCCGTCAGAAGAGACCGTCCAGATACGCGTACACCCGCCACCCCTCCACACCCCGCATGTCCCTGGCCACCTCGAACCTCATGAAACCGTCGAGGAAGGAGGCCCCCACACCGGAAGCCCATCGGGGGCGCCCGGTACCGAGTCGGGAGGGATCCCCCACCTCCAGAAGGTCTGAAAAGAGGATGAGGCGGGCTCCAGGAAAGTGGGTTCCGACCTCCCCCCGGGCGAACCAGAAGGCCTCACCGCTCACCTTCCCGGGTTGCGAGAACCGGAAGATGGATGATCCTCCCGGGAAGAAGAGGCGCTGAAGGGGAGGGTCTCCGAAGGTACGTCCACCACCACCCTCCACCCCGAGGACGAAGGCGGACCGGACGGGGATGGCGAGGGCGACCGACCCCCATCCGCGGCCATAGGAGGAGGTGCCGCCGGCACCCTCCGCCGAGAAGCGCCCGAAGGCCCGCATCCGTGAGGGGTCGATTCCGCTCTGCCACCGGAAGGTGGCGCCGGCACCGAACCAATCCCCCTGCGTGGCCGGGGGGTTCATGGGGAGCGAGTCCCCGTTCAGGAGCTTCCCCAGGTGGAAGTCGGTATTGCGTTCCACCGAACCGTGGCGCTCCGCGAATCCCCGAACCTCCCAGGCGGTGTACACCTGCTCCCGGGTGAGAACGGCTTCCCCCCCCCAGGCGCGGTGGTAGGGGGTGTATTCGCTCCCCCAGAGGAAGGTCCCCAGGGAAGAGGAGAGGCTGTGCTCCGCCCACTCCGAGGACGGTTGCAAACGCCGATAGAGGGAGATGTGCCCCTGCTGCCGCCGGGTATCCCGGAGGAAGCGAAGCTCACCGGTGGGCTCCAGATCCGCGATGCCAAGGCGGATGGTTCCCTCCGCCGACCACTCCCGGGTCAACTCCATCTCCACGGCGATCCCCGACGCCAACCCCTCAACCCGATTGTACCGGGTGACGCCGCTCGCGAGTCCCCAGTACACCTGTGGTCGGCGGGATCCCGGAGCGGCCGGAAGGCGTCGGAGCACCCGCTCGATCTCGTCCAGCTCCCCACGTGAGAAGGCCTGGGCGGCCAAATCGCCCGGCGGGGAGATTCGAGGGCTGGAGGAGAGCACCTCGATGGGGGGGGTCACGACGGTAGTGGGAAGTCCGTAGGGCCCCGTCGAGTCGGTAACCGCCATCCGCCACCCCTCGGGAAGGTCGCCGATCTGGAGCTCCGGACCAGGAGCTTCATTGGCAACGAGGGCGGAGAGGCTCCACTCCGCGGACACCGGGAAGCGCACGAGTCCCCCCACCCGCGCCTCTCCCTCGAAGGTGAAGCGTCGTGGGATCCACCAGCGAAAATCAAAGAGCCCGTGATCCACCGAGATGTAGTGGATCTCGGCGGCCAGGGAGCGGGCGATTCGACCGGAGATTCCCCCCGAGATACTGGCGTTCACCGGGATGGTGAAGGGTGCCGCCGGTCGAAAGGTGGCCCTCGCCAGCGTTCCCGTTTCCGGCTCGAACCAGAGGGCGCCGGAGATCAGACGGAAGTCATGCCGTCTGGGCTCGACCAGAACCTCCACCAACTGGACCGCCTCGTCCATCCCCGGAAGGTGCACCCGGAGGGTGTCGCCGGATCGGTACCGATAATGATGGGCGGCGGTGTCGCTCAAGGGGTGAAGCGCCCAGTTCCCCCCGCCGAAGAGGATCCGATCGCTGGACGAATGGAAGTGGAAGGGGGTGATGGAGGTGGTGCCGTGGAGATCGTTCACCAGCTCACTCCGCGCCTCTTCCGAGTCCTCCTCGAACATCCCTTCCACGGCGGCTCCCGGATCGGAGGAGATCCCCACGATGGGGATGTCCCGCCGCGCACCATCCCAGAGGATCAGATTCCCGTCGGTGCGGCTCCAGCGGAACCGGGCGGAGCGCTCTTCCCGAAAGACGCCTCGCTCCCGTCGGAAGCGGGCCGCCGAGACCCCCACATAGATCCGTTCCCAGAGCCGTCCCTCAAAGCTCTCCAACCCCTCCACCGAGACCGATCGGGCCCTCTGCCCGCGCTCAACGAGGTCCCGGGCAGTGGTATCCCTGTAGGTGTCCGGCGGAATGTCCTGCGCACCCTGTACCCCTGCGGCACCGGAAGGGGAGGCCAGGAGAAGGGAAATCCCCAGGAGGATGGGCATTTTCCTTCCCATCACTCCCGCAAGCGACAGGGTAGCCGGTGTCCGCACTGAGCGGGGGCGGAGGGGGCGGGGTCTGGAGGTGCTTGGCGACACGGAGTCGTTCAACGTCGAGAAGGGGGATCGACAGGGAGGAAAGCAGGAGGACACCCTCCCCTACGGAGGCCGGAACCGGGATGTGTCACGGAGGGCGACCGAGCCCTCTTTTCGGGTGGCCGGCTTCCGCGCACCCTCCCCGAAGGTGATACATTCCCGAACCGCTCATCAACCCTACCGGAGAATACCCAGAATGCACTGTACCCAGTGTGGAACCGAAGCGTCGGGCCGGTTCTGCGCCTCCTGCGGAGCCACCCTCGGCGAGCTGAATTGCCCCGGGTGTGACGCCGCCCTCCCCAAGGGGACCCGGTTCTGCACCTCCTGCGGCACCCCGGCGGCGACCGGGCCTCGCCCTTCCCCGGATACCACCGCCTCTCCCGGATCGGCGGCGCTGGGGTGGTGGGTGGCGGGAGGACTTCTCGTGATCCTCCTCAGTGCCGGCGGCGTCTTCCTCCTCTCGGACGTCGGGTCGTCGGGAGGGAGCGCCAACGCCGGACAGGGAGCCGCTCTGGGACCGGCGCCCCAGGTCAACCTGGCGGGGATGACGCCGCGGGAGGCCGCCGACCGGCTTTTCGACCGGATCATGCGCGCCGTCTCCCGTGGGGATGCCGAGGAGGTGGTCAACTTCCTCCCCATGGCCATCGACGCCCATGAACTGGCCCGCCCCCTCGATGACGACGGCCTCTTCCACCTGACCCTCCTCCATCGGGTGGGGCTGGAATACCAGGCTGCCCTCGATGTGGCGCTGGAAGGGCTGGAGCGCACCCCCACCCACCTCCTTCTCCTCTCCTCGGCGGCCGACGCGGCCCGAGAGCTGGGAGACCCGGAGGGGGCCCACGGCTACTACACCCTCCTCCTCGCCTCATGGGATGCGGAGCTGGCGGAGGGTCGGCCCGAGTACCGCGAGCACGAAACCCTCCTCCCCTTCATCCGGGAAGAAGCCGAAACCTTCCTGGCGGAGGGAAGTGGAGGGGGAGAATGAGCACGGAAGAGAAAGAGGGGGGAACACCTGCTCCCATCCCCGATCAGCGGCACGCCCCGGGGGTGACGGAGGATGAGCGCCTCCTTCGCCCGCAGGAGGTGGACCAGCGGGATTCCATCCCCCCGGGGATGGGGTCCGACGCCTGGCGGGTCTTCCGGATCATGGGAGAGTTCGTGGAGGGGTTCGAGTCCCTCTCGCGGCTGGGTCCCGCCATCTCCATCTTCGGTTCTGCGCGCACCCTCCCCTCGGACCCCATGTACGAAGCGTGCCGGGCGACGGCGCGTCGCCTGGGCGAGGTGGGGTTCAGCATCATCACAGGCGGAGGCCCGGGGATGATGGAAGCGGCGAACCGGGGGGCCCGGGAAGCCGGAGTCCCATCCATCGGGTGCAACATCGAGCTCCCCTTCGAACAGGGGATGAACCCCTTCGTGGATCGCGGGATCGACTTCAGGTACTTCTTCGTGCGGAAGACCATGTTCATGAAGTACTCCCAGGGCTTCGTCATCTTCCCCGGGGGGTTCGGGACGCTGGACGAACTCTTCGAGGCGCTGACCCTGATCCAGACCGGGAAGGTGCGGAACTTTCCGGTGGCTCTCGTGGGGACCGAGTACTGGGGCGGACTGGTGGAGTGGATCCGGAAGGTGGTGGCCGGAGAGGGGAAGATCTCCAGGGGAGACATGGAGCTCTTCCTCGTCACCGACGATCCGGAGGAGGTGGCGCGGCATGTGGTGGAACGGGCCCCGGGAGGAGGAAGGGAGAGGGGCGATCCGGTTGCCTGAATGCCCCGAAACATGGTATCATCGGGGGAAATCTCGCTCACCGTGACCCGGCTTCGACCGGGGGGTGGGGTGCCCGGGACCCGCTCTCAGCGAACCTCGCGAGAGGGGCTTTTTTTTCGGGTTGCGCGCCGTGGGGCGGCGGGGAGTAAAGGTGCTCCACACCCGGTGGACGAGGACCGACTCAACAGACCCTCCGGCGTTTGGCCGGCGGGGGGAGGTAGATAGATCGTGCCGGAGACCGTGACCAGACCGCCCGGGGGGTATCACCCCGGTGAGAAGAACACGGGGATCGTGAAGCCCAAGGGGACGGCGAAGATCCGGGCCCATGAGGGGCTCGAGACCATCGCCATCACCGAGCGGAAACCCGAATGGCTGAAGGTCCGTTCCCCGGGAGGGAAGAACTACCTGCGCCTCAAGCAGCTCATGCGGAGTCAGTCGCTCCACACCGTCTGCGAAGAGGCCGGGTGCCCCAACATCGGAGAGTGCTGGGAGGCGGGGACCGCCACCTTCATGATCCTGGGCGACGTCTGCACCCGGGCGTGCAAGTACTGCGCGGTGGCCCACGGGATGCCCACCGAACTGGATCTGGACGAGCCCCGACGAGTGGCCGAGACGGTTGCGGCCATGGAGCTGGAGCACGTGGTCATCACCTCGGTGAACCGGGACGAGCTCCCCGACGGAGGCGCCTCCATCTACGCCGAGACCATTCGACGCACCCGGGAGCTGGTCCCGGGGTGCTCCATCGAGGTGCTCATCCCCGATTTCAAGGGTGATGAGGATGCCCTCCAGGTGGTGGTGGATGCTCGCCCCGAGATCCTGGGGCACAATCTGGAGACGGTGGAGCGCCTTCACCCCGATGTACGGCCGGGGGGCCGCTACTGGCGGTCCATCTCGTATCTGGGGGTGGCGAAGCGGATGGACCCCACCATCCTGACGAAGACAGGGATCATCCTGGGGATGGGTGAGGAGCACGCCGAAATTCGCCGGGCCATGGCCGACCTCCGGGAAGCCGGCGTGGATATCCTGACGCTGGGCCAGTACCTCCGTCCGTCACCCAACCACATTCCGGTGGCCCGATGGGTCACCCCGGACGAGTTTGCCGAATGGAAGCGGGTGGGAGAGGGGGAGTTCGGCTTCCGGCATGTGGAGTCGGGCGCCCTCGTCCGTTCGTCGTACCACGCCAAGGAGCAGGCCCGGGAGGTGGAGGCCGGTGGGGTGGGCGCCATTCAGGAGGTGCTGGAACGGGACATCCCCGCGCCGGCCGAGATTCCTGGGATCGGGCTCCAGGACCGGACCCCGGCCCTTGTACAGATCGAGTTCGGGCGCCACGGCGCCCCAGGAACGAACGGGAGCCAGGGAGGCGGGAATGCCTGATACGAAGGAACGGAAAAAGGGGTCGGGCTCGAAGAGCCCATCTTCCGGGATCGACCGTTTCAGCAAGGAGCAACTTCACGACTTTCTCCACCAGATGCTTCTCTTCCGGCGGTTCGAGGAGAAGGCCGAGGAGGCCTACGCCATCGGGAAGATCGGGGGGTTCTGCCACCTCCACATCGGGCAGGAGGCGGTGGCGCTGGGGCTCATCGGACCGCTCCGCAAGTCGGACTATGTCATTTCGGCCTACCGGGAACACACCCAGGCGCTGGCCAAGGGTGTGCACCCCAACGAGGTCATGGCTGAGCTCTACGGGCGGGACAGCGGGTCGTCCCGAGGGAAGGGGGGCTCCATGCATATCTTCCAGTCCGACATCGGGTTCATGGGTGGCCATGGGATCGTGGGAGCCCAGATCCCCCTCGCTTCCGGGATGGGGTGGGCCATTCGCTACCGGGAAGAGGACGGGGTGGTGGTCTGCTTCATGGGTGACGCCGCGGTGAACCAGGGCGCCTTCCATGAGGCCCTCAACATGTCGGCCATCTGGAAGCTTCCCGTCATCTATGTGGTGGAGAACAACGAGTATGGGATGGGGACGGCCTTCCACCGCGTCTCGGCACGTCCGGTGCATGAGCGGGCGGAAGGGTCCGGGGTTCCGGCCCATGTGGTGAACGGGCAGGACATCATCGAAAGCTGGTCCTTCATGGAGGACCTCGTCGCCGAGGTCCGGGACGGGGCGGGCCCCCAGTACGTGGATGCCAGGACGTACCGGTTCAAGGGGCACTCCATGTCCGATCCGGTTTCCGGCACCTATCGCTCCAAGGACGAGGTGCAGGGGAAGATCGAGAAGGAAGATCCCATCCGGATTCTCCGGGACCGCCTCTACGAGGCCGACCTCCTCACCGAGGACGAGCTGGAGTCCATGGACGCCGAGGTGCGGAAGATCTGTGACGAGGCCGCGGAGTTCGCGGACGAGTCTCCCCTCCCCGACCCGGTCGAACTCTACACCCACGTCTACGCCGAGGAAGATGTCCACGGTCGCCTCTACTTCGACGGGCGCGAGCGTCCGGGGCAGGGAGGCTGAAGAGAGTCATGCAGACCATTACCTATCGTGAGGCGCTGAACCAGGCCCTCGCCGAAGAAATGGAACGGGACCCCTCGGTCTTCCTCATGGGGGAAGAGGTGGCGGAGTACGACGGGGCCTACAAGGTTTCCAAGGGGCTTCTCGAGCAGTTTGGAGAGAAGCGCATCGTGGACTCCCCCATCTCCGAGTTGGGATTTGCCGGCCTTGGGGTGGGCGCCGCCATGGTGGGGCTGCGCCCCATCATCGAGTTCATGACCTTCAACTTCTCCATCCTGGCGCTGGATCAGGTGCTGAACTCGGCCGCCAAGATGCTGTACATGTCGGGTGGGCAGATTCCCATGCCCATCGTGTTTCGGGGCCCGTCGGGGGCCGCGCTCCAGCTCTCGGCGCAGCACTCCCAGGCCTGCGAGATCTGGTACGTTCACGCTCCCGGAATCAAGGTGGTGACCCCCGGCACCCCCGCCGACGCCAAGGGACTCATGAAGGCGGCCATCCGGGACCCCGATCCGGTAGTGGTCATGGAAGGGGAACTCCTCTACAACGTGAAGGGCGAGGTCCCCGATGTGGACGACGGCGACTTCGTCATCCCCCTGGGGAAGGCTGATCTCAAGCGGGAGGGAGACGATGTCTCCATCATCACCCACGGGAAGATGATCCATGTGGCGCTCCAGGCGGCGGCGAAGCTGGAGAAGGATGGGATCCACGCCGACGTCCTCGACCTTCGATCCCTCCGCCCCCTCGATGTGGACGCCATCCTGGAGTCGGTGCGGAAGACGAACCGCGCCGTGTACCTGGAGGAGGGGTGGCCCTACGGCGGGATCGGAGCGCAGATCGCCGCCACCATCCAGGAAGAGGCCTTCGACGACCTGGATGCCCCGGTTCTCCGGGTGACCCAAGCCGACGTCCCCATGCCGTACGCCAAGAATCTGGAACAGATCGCCAAACCCAACGCGGACCGGGTGGTGGAAGCCTGCAACCGCGTCCTCTACCGGAACTGACGAGACAATCGACCCATGGCAACCAAGGTCCACATGGAGGCCCTCTCTCCCACCATGGAGGAGGGGCAGATCGTGAAGTGGCTCAAGTCGGAAGGTGACGCCGTGAAGAGCGGGGAGATCCTCGCCGAGGTGGAAACCGACAAGGCCGTCATGGAGTTGGTGGCCCGGGGGGATGGAATTCTCCGCAAGATCCTCCTGGGCGAGGGGAAGGCGGCCCCCGTCGGGGAGGTCATCGGGGTGATTGCCGCGGAGGACGAGGACATCTCCGAGTTCGCGGGGGGAGATTCCGACGACGGGTCGGCGGGAAAGGGCGACGATGAGGCCGACGACGCCCGGACGAAGGAGAAGTCGGAGAAGGAGGCCGTAGCGAAGGACTCGAAGAAGAGTCCCGCCGAGGAAGCCGACGAAGGATCCGACTCGGAGGACGTCTCCACCTCTGCGGGGGGTCGGGTGAAGGCCTCCCCGGTGGCCCGGAAACTGGCTGACGCCGAGGGGGTGGATCTCTCCGGTGTCTCCGGGTCAGGCCCCGGCGGGCGCATCGTGAAGCGCGATGTGGAGGAGGCGGCGAAGGCGGGACCGGTCGCGTCCCCCCGGCGCAAGGCTGCTGCCCGTCCGGACGAGGAGTACGAGGACGTTCCCCTCAGCCAGATGCGGAAGACCATTGCCCGGCGGTTGGTGGAGTCCATCGGACCCATCCCCCACTTCTTCCTCACGGTGGATGTGGACATGACCCGTGCAGTGGAGGCCCGGGAGCGGGTGAACGCGCTCCTGGGGAAGGATGGTGGGAAGGTGTCGCTGAACGACATCGTCCTGAAGGCCACCGCCATGGCGCTCCACAAGCACCCGGAGTGCAACGCCCACTGGCAGGGGGATTCGATCCGGCGCTTCCACTCGGTCCATCTGGGAGTGGCGGTGGCCATCGAAGACGGCCTCATCACCCCGGTGGTTCGCCATGCCCACCGGAAGGGATTGGCCGAGATCAACGCCGAAGTACGGGAGCTGGCCGGGCGAGCCCGGGAGAAGAAGCTGAGCCCCGACGAGTACACGGGCGCCACCTTCTCCGTCTCCAACCTGGGGATGTTCGGGATCGAGGAATTCACCGCCGTCATCAACCCCCCCGAAGCCGGGATCCTGGCGGTGGGGGCGGTGGAGGAGCGGCCGGTGGTGGTGGACGGTGATCTGGAGATCCGGAGCCGCATGAAGATCACCATGAGCTGCGATCACCGGGTCATCGATGGCGCTCAGGGATCCCGCTTCCTCCAGACGCTGAAAGCCATCCTGGAAGAGCCGCTGGTCGCTCTGATGTGATGGGGGGTGGGGGCCGGGCGACGCAGGGTCAGAACCCCCGCCCGCCCCCCCCTCCGAAGCCTCCCCCGGAGAAGCCTCCTCCTCCGGAGAACCCGCCTCCGCTACTGAACGCGGACCCGCCTGAGCTTCGCGGTGCCGAGGTGAGCGCCGATCCCGCCCGGGTGGAGAATCCCCCGATCCGCCCCACGAAGATGGTGGGGTGGAATCCCCTGGGGTGGCTCCCCACGTACCAGGTGGGGGGCTCCTTCACCATCCCCTCGAAGGCGGCGGCCCACTTCTTCTCCACCCCCAGCGCCATGGCATAGGGGAGAAATTCCTCGAACTGCTTGGGGGACTTGATCATCCGCTTGAAGCGATCCGACTCGACCCGCTCCAGGAACTCCTGGAAGCCGAGGATCCGCCGGAGCGCTTCCACACCCTCCTCGGTCCGCGCCGGCATGAAGGCGGCGAACCCGAGAATGGGGAGGGGGATGAGAAATGCCGAGAGAAAGGCGGGGAGGGTGAGAACCCATCCCCGTTCCACGACGATGATGGCCAGGACGAAGCCGAAAACCATGGCGGCGGCTCCGGCACCAAACCAGAACTGGGCCACACGATCGGGGCGTCGAGCGTAAAACCCACGCTTCTTCAGCGTGGAGTATAGATCGGCACGGATGGTGGTAATATGTTTATAGAATTCTGTTTCGAGTTCAGAGAGCTTGACCTGTTCCCGTCGTCCGGTCCGGAAGATCCCGTTCAGGAGGTCCTGCTCATGGGTGCGGAGCTCCCTCCAGTCGAAGGGATCGGTGATGCGCACCAGGTTGAAGTCTTCCTCCTTCACCAACCCCAGGAGGCGACTCGACTTCTCCTCTTCGATCCGGAGGTGTCCCCGGACGGCGAGATCCACGAGGGAGGCGACGATGTCCCGGATGTCGGGGGAGTGGTCCACCAGCGTTCCGATTTCCGCCGGACCGAGCCCCATGGGCGGTTCGTACTCCGGGGCGATGGCTCCCCGCGCCGGGTCCCGCCCTCGAGTCCACCAGAGGCGCCACATTCCGACGAGGCTCAGGAGGGGGAGGAAGAAGGGCCAGTTGCTGCGGAAGAAGAACCCGACGGCAGCCATGATTCCGGGGCGGTTCACCACCCCGGGGTTCCACGCCACCGCGACGGTGAGCCCTTCCCGGTAGTCGAGGGGTCGGGTGGTTTCGAAATAGAAGGTGCGATTGGCCGCATCCTCTTCGACCCGCGCACTCCGGTCCTGGCTTCCGAACCGCCCGGTGGCAAAGGTGGTTCGGGTTCCCTCCGCCCCTGCCGGGAGTCGAACGAGGGCGCTGGCGCGCAGAATCGGGACGTCCCAGTCGGTGCCGGTGACGTTCCAGTAGAACTCGTCGTACTCGTCGTGAAAGCGGAGTGCGCGTCCCGCTTCGTACCGGAGCGCCACCGTTCGGGTCGCGTCCCGGGCGTCAGGGATCCAGATCTGGATGTCCGCGTCATTTCCGGCGCGGTGGACCCGGTACTCGAGAGGATTTCCCTCCCCGTCGGTAACGGAGCGAAGGGAGAACTCGAGTCGGTATCCGAACCCCCACGGAGTGCGGTAGCGAATGGGGATGGTGCGATAGATCCCGTTCCATGGGCCGGTGAACTCCAGCTCGATTCGCTCCGAGATGGCGACCCTCCCGTCAGGGCGGACCTCCGCATCCACATGGAAATCGAGGATCTGGAAGGAGCGTCCCTGGGCCTGTAACAGGGCCCCGGAGCCGGGAACCGTCCCAGGAAGGGCTGTGGCGGCAACGATGGCGAAAATCGTCGTCAGGGATCGGGCGTTCATAAGGCCTCGGGTGCGGAAGGTGCGCGAGTGGGGTCCACCGCCTCCCGGAGCAGCGCGAGGAGGCGTTTGCTCCCGGTACGAACCCACTCCCGGTAGGGTTCAGCGACAGGCCGGGGGTGGGAGAGGTAGCGAGGAAAGGGGTAGAGGTCGAAGGACTCGCGAGCAATGCCGGCGCCGGCAGCCTCCGCCTCCCGCACCCTTCTCCGAAGGGGCGGGGGGACGACGCGGGTATCCGGTGAAGGCCCGTCGGGAAGTTCACGGAAGGAAAGGGCAAGCCGTGGGGTGCCGGGCGGCGTTTGCTGGTGCCCACGCCCCTCACCCTGAACGAGGAAAACGACGCGGAGGGGGGGCGACCCGGAAACCCCATCCTCCCTCATTATTCGTCCGCGTTGCCTCCAAAGTTCACCTGGGGAACGGAGCGCTCTCCCTCCTCGATCTCGAAGAACTCCCGAGCACGGAAACCAAAGGCGTTGGCGACGATGTTGGAGGGGACGGTGCGAGTCCGGGTGTTGTAGTCGCGCACGATGGCGTTGTAGTAACGGCGGGCCCGCTGGATGTGCTCTTCCAGGTCGGCCAGCGTTCGCTGCAGCTCCCGGAAGTTCTCGTTCGCCTTCAGATCCGGGTACGCCTCGGAGAGTGCGAAGAGGGAGCGGAGCGCCCCGGTGAGCATGTTTTCGGCCCCGGCCCGATCCTCCGGACCCTGGGCCGTCATGGCGCTCTGCCGCGCCCGGATGACGCTCTCGAGGGTCTCCCGTTCGTGGGAGGCGTACCCCTTCACCGTTTCCACCAGATTGGGGATCAGGTCATGACGTCGTTTGAGCTGGACGTCGATGTCGGACCACGCGGCGTCGGTCTGCTCACGGAGACGGACGAGGGTGTTGTACATCATCCCCACGACGAGCGCGAGGGCGACGAGAACGAGGAGCACCCACATGTTTAGCCCTCACGGTAGGCGGGGAACGAGGTCGAGGATGCGAACGGTGTCCTGGCGGGGGAAAATGATACGGGTCACCCGACGTGATGGCAAAGCCGAAGGGAGCTTCTCTCCCTTCGGCCCCAGGGGTGACAAGGGGGGACGATTCGCTCTAAGTTGAAGGGTCTGGCCCCCAGAGGGGCTTCACACCTGACCCTTCCGGGTCCCCCGGCCTCCGACCCGGGACGACCCCTTCGACGACACAGAGGTGACCCGTGGCAGCAAACGGAAACGGCGAGAACAGCTTCGATCTCATCGTGGTGGGTGGTGGTCCGGGCGGATACGTGGCGGCCATCCGCGCCGCTCAGCTCGGGATGAAGGTGGCGTGTGTGGAGGCGGACAAGCTCGGGGGCGTGTGCCTGAACATCGGGTGCATCCCCACCAAGTCGCTCCTCACCTCGGCACTCCTCGTGAACGAGATGAAGCATGCCGAGCGGCACGGGATCATGGTGGAAGGGATGACCTTCGACCTGGGACCCGCGCAGGAGCGGAGCCGGAAGGTGGCGGATCAGCTCAACCGCGGCGTGGGCGGTCTCTTCAAGAAGAACAAGATCACCCATGTGGAGGGGTACGGCCGCCTCGCCGGGAAGGGGAAGGTCGAGGTGGAGGGGAAGGATGGGAAGAAGGCCGTCTACCAGGCCCCCCACATCATCCTCGCCACCGGCTCCCGCCCCCGGAGTCTCCCCTTCCTGGAGATCGACGGAGATCGGATCTGGTCGTCGGACCACGCCCTCTTCCAGAAGGAGGCTCCGGCGACCCTCGCGGTGGTGGGCTCCGGTGCCATCGGGATGGAGTTCGCCGACGTCTTCGAGGCGTACGGCTCGAAGGTCACCATCATCGAGGCGCTGGACCGGGTCCTCCCCCTGGAGGATGCCGATGTCTCGAAGCATGTGGAGAAGGTCTACAAGAAGCGTGGGTTGGAGATCCACACCTCGGCCCGCCTGGAGAAGGCGGAGGTGGGGAAGGACGGCGTGACCCTCACCTTCAAGGACAAGGGGGGGAAGGACCAGACGCTGAAGGTGGACCGGGTGCTCTCGGCCGTGGGGCGGATCCCCAACACGGAAGATCTGGGGCTGGACTCCGCCGGGGTGAAGCTCACCGAGCGGGGGAACTTCATCCAGGTGGACGAGTGGATGCGGACCAATGTGGAGGGGGTCTACGCGGTGGGGGACTGCGCCGGGCAGCAGCTCCTGGCCCACAAGGCCATGCATGAAGGCGTGGTCTGCGTCGAACGCATCGCCGGGAAGGATCATGGCCCGGTGGACTACTCCAACGTCCCCAACTGCACCTACTGCCACCCCGAGGTGGCCTCCGTAGGGCTCACCGAGGAACAGGCCAGAGAGGCCGGGCACGACATCGAGGTGGGGAAGTTCCCCTGGGTCGGAAACGGACGGGCGCTGGCCCACGGCGATGCCGAGGGCTTCCTCAAGGTGATCCGGGACAAGAAGTACTCGGAGATCCTGGGTGCGCACATCGTGGGGCCCCACGCCACCGAGCTCATCGGCGAGTTCGTGCTTGGCCGCCACCTGGAGTCCACGGTGGAGGAGATGGACAAGGCCATGCACCCGCACCCCACCCTCTCGGAGGGAGTGGCCGAGGGCGCACTTGCCGCCCTGGGGCGTGCCCTCCACATCTGAGGAGCCCCGGGTGACGGAGCCGGGTCGAGGAACGGGAGCGGTCGAGAGCCGAAAGGGGTGGGGGACCGAGGAGGAGAGTGCCCTCCGGGTCTGGATCGTCCTCGCCCGCTCCTACCTCACCTTTTCCCGGGTGGTGGCCGCGAAGGTGGCCGAATACGGCCTCACCCTCCCGCAGTTCGGGATCATGGAGGCGCTATACCACCTGGGTCCCCTCTCTCTCGGGGAGCTGGCGGGGAAGCTCCTGGTGACCGGAGGGAACATCACCTATGTGATGGACCGCCTCGAGGAACAGGGGTTGGTGGAGCGCCGACGCTCGGAGAATGACCGGCGTGTCATCACCGCGGTGCTCACCGAGAAAGGGGAGGCCTGCATCCGTGAGGTCTTCCCCGGGCACGCCGCCTTCATCCTGGAGCTGGTGGAGACCCTCGAGCCCGACGAGAGGGACGAGGTGAGAAGGCTCCTCAAAAAGCTGGGGAAGGGGATCGCGGAGATGGACTCCGGAGGTGAGGCCGAGCGTCCAGGGAGCTGACGCCACCCATCCCACTCACCCCTTTTCAGCGAGTACCTCCGCAGTGCCCTCGAGGGGGATCCCCCGAATGAGGAGGACCCGGTAGAGGGCGTCCCCCACCTTGTTGTTGGGGGTGGACGCACCGGCGGTGAGCCCCAGCTCGAAGGGTCCGTCGGGGAGAAAGTCCGTGGTCACCTCTTCCGGGTAGTCGGCCGCCAGCCCCGGCTTGTGCCGGATCGTTCCGGACTCCACATCGATGCAGGTGGAGTCCTCGATGTGGTAGGTGGTGGTGTACTCCCGGCACATGTGTGCCAGGTGGTTCGTGTTGGAGGAGTTGTACCCGCCGATGACGATCATCACCTGGGGGGGACGTTCCATCATGGCCTTCACCGCGTCCTGGCGCTCCTGGGTGGCGGAACAGATGGTCCCGAAGGAGCGGTAGTTTTCTTCCGCGTACTCGGCTCCCCTCGCCTCTTCCATGGCCCGGCGGATGCGAGCGCCGATGGCGAGGGACTCGTTGGCCAGCATGGTGGTCTGATTCGCCACCCCCACCCGGGCCAGATCCCGATCCGGATCGAACCCCTCGGACGCCTTTTCCCCGAAGTGCTCGAGGAAGGCTTCCCGGGAGAGGTGTCCGGGGGCCTTCGTGATGTAGTCGCACACCAGTTCGGCCTCGTCCATGTCCCGGACGATGAGATATCGCCCCTCGCCATGTTTCCGGACCTGGGAGGCGGTGGCCCGGCTCTCCTCATGGGTGTACTTCCCGTGGATCACCGCGGTGAAGCCGTCCTTCGCATAGCTCTCCACCCGCTTCCAGACCAGGAGCACCGACCCGCAGGTGGTGTCCACGAGGACACACCCCTTGGCCCGGAGGTCATGAAACGCCTCGATGGTCACGCCGAAGGCCGGCATGAGGACCACATCCTCTTCCCTGACCTCGGAGAAGTCGAAGTTCCCGTCGGCGTCGGGGTAGAGAAACTCGATCCCCATCTCCACCATCCGCTGGTTCACATGGGGGTTGTGGATGATCTCCCCGACGAGGAGAACCCTCTTGTCGGGGAACTTGGTCCGGGTTTCGTAGGCGTAGTCCACCGCCCGATCCACCCCGTAGCAGAACCCGAACTCCTGGGCCAGACGCACCGTCACGTCTCCGAAGGTCTTCTCGTACCCCCGAGCCCGGACCTCATCGAGGAGGGCCGAATGGTATTCGGCTTCGATGACGGGGCGAACCTTCTCCTTCAGTCCGAAGCCCTTCCGGAAGTACGTCTGTTCAATGGTCATGCCTTGGGGGTCCCTGAATTCGGGGCGCTTGATTCGGAGCGCAGGGGTGCGACCTTTGAAAGCGTTTGACATCCAGTCATACCCCCGCTCAGGAGGAAACCCCGCCGCCGTGGGCCGGTTCCTTTCTCTCTTCGTTCTGGTGCCCCTTCTGGAGCTGATCCTCCTCATTCAGGTGGGACGGTGGATCGGGCTCTGGCCTACCCTTGCCGCCATCCTCCTCACGGGGGTGCTGGGCGCCGCGCTGGTCCGGGCGGAGGGGGTCCGGGTACTGAACGAACTCCAGCGTGAGCTGGCAGGAGGACGGATTCCGGCGCAGCCGCTCCTGGCGGGAGCCGCCCTTCTGGTGGGTGGGGCCTTTCTCCTGACCCCGGGAGTTCTCACGGATCTGGTAGGGTTCGCCCTCCTTCTCCCCCCCTCCCGTGGCGTCCTCCTTCGATTCGTGAAACACCGCTTCGAGAAGGCTCTGGCGAGGGGAACCATTCGCATGCACGTTGCCGGGGCGCCCGGCGGGTTCGGTTTCACCTCCGCCCCCGGCGAGGGGGACGACGGCGACCCCACCTCCCACTCACCCCCTTCCCGCCCCCCCCGACCGGGGGAGATCATCCAGGAGTGACCACATGTCTGACCGAACCGCCTTCCTGAAGCGCCTCCTGGAGGAGCCGGGTCCTTCCGGATTTGAGGAGCGCCCCGCCAGGGTGTGGCGGGACGAGGCGGGGAGCTTCGCGGAACGGGTCTGGTCCGATGTGCATGGGAACTCCTTCGCCGCGGTGGGAGAGGGGCGTCGCCCCCGGGTCATGCTGGCCGGGCACATCGACGAGATCGGGCTCCAGGTCACCCACATCGACGACGACGGGTTTCTCTACGTAGCCGGGATCGGAGGGTGGGATTCCCAGGTTCTGGTGGGGCAGCGAGTGCGGGTGCTCGGGCGTGACGGCGACATCCCCGGTGTTCTGGGGAAAAAGCCCATCCACCTGATGAAGGAAGAGGACCGGAAGAAGGTCACCGAGATCCGCGACCTCTGGTTGGACCTGGGGGTGGACTCGGCGGAGGCGGTGGCGAAGCTGGGCGTTCGGGTGGGGGATCCGGCGGTCCTTGCTCCCTCCTTTCTCCAACTCGCCGGCGACCGCATCGCCTCCCGCGCCATCGACGACCGGGTGGGGGCGTACGTGGTGCTGGAGGCGCTCCGCCTCCTTTCGGAGGACCCTGCTCCCCACGCCGGCGCGGTGGCCGTGGCCACCGTCCAGGAAGAGATCGGCCACACCGGCGGAGGGGCGCGCACCTCGGCCTTCTCCCTCGAACCGGACGTGGCCATCGTTGTGGATGTGACCTTCGCTACCGACGTCCCCGATGTGGAGAAGAAGGAGGTGGGGGACCACAGACTCGGAAGCGGGCCCGTTCTGGCCCGTGGGTCGGCCACCCATCGGGGGGTGGTGGATCGTCTCATCACCCAGGCCGAGACGGAGGGGATCGCCATCTCGCTGGCAGCGGCACCCCGCGCAACCTGGACCGACGCGGACGGGATCTTCCTGACCCGCTCCGGCGTCCCCACCGGGCTGATCTCCATCCCGAACCGGTACATGCACTCCCCCAACGAGGTGGTCTCCCTGGGGGATCTGCACAACGCCTCCCGCCTCATCGCCGCCTTTGTCCGGAGCCTTGGACCGGATCTGGATCTTCGAAGCTGATGGAGGGGGGTGGGCTCAGGACTGCGACGGAGCCCCAGCCGGAAGAATCGGGGAAGCCCCGTCCACCCCACCCCCGCATTGACTGAAATCGCCCGGTTCCATTACCCTACGAGGCTTACCTGCATGGGGGATGGTCCCCCGGAACACCGCGGCGGGACGGGGCGGAGCCCCTCCCGGACCGCTTCGCCTACAGCACCGAAAGAAGGGCATGTTCAACGCTTCCGAAGTCGTCCGTGACATCCAGGAGATGCGGGACCAGGGGTTCCTCTCCGATGCGCTCCTCCGTCTTGCCATTCGCAGCATCGCCAGCAGCGACGACCGCTTCGACTGGGTCGGGGCCTATCTCCTGAATGAAGAGGGGAACGAGCTCTGGCTCCACAACTACGTCGGGACCCCCACCGAGCACGCGAAGATCCCGGTGGGCACCGGAGTCTGCGGCACCGCGGTGGCCGAAAAGAAGAACCAGAACGTCCCCGACGTGACCGAGGTGGAGAACTACCTGGCCTGCGATCCCGACGTCCGCTCCGAGCTGGTGGTCCTCATCCGCGCCGGAGACGAGATCTTCGGGCAGATCGACCTGGACAGCGAGGAGCCCGCCGCCTTCACCGACGAGGACGAGGCCGCGGTGCAGCTCGTGGCCGACAAGCTGGCGGAGCAGATCGCGGCGGAGCGCCGCTGACCCTCCTTCGGCACCCCATTGCGCCATGAACGGGCCTCGCGTCGTCCTCGCCGACAACGCGGGGCCCTTCGCGTTGGGCGGCACCCGCACCTTCCTGGTGGGGCGTCACCAGGTGGCCGTCATCGACCCCGGCCCCGCCGATCGCCCCCATCTGGAGCGGCTGGCCGGCGAAGTGGCGGGGTTCGAGGGGACCATCCTCCTCACTCACGCCCACCCGGACCACGCCGGGGGAGCCCGCGCGCTGGCGGATGCCACCCATCTTCCGCTCCGTGCACACCCCTCCTTCGGGGCGCTTCCCCTGGAGGATGGGTCCCTGGTGGACACCGATGCCGGTGCCCTCCGAGCCCTCGCCACTCCTGGCCACTCGGCGGACCATCTGGCCTTTTTCCACGAGGCCGTCGGCGACCTCTATGTGGGGGACCTCCTCATCGGTGAGGGGAGCACCACCTGGGTGGGGGAGTACTCGGGGTGCGTGGCCGACTACCTGGCGTCGCTGGATCGGATCGAGGGGGTGAGGGCGCGCCGCATCTTTCCGGCCCATGGGGGTCCGCTGGACGATCCGGGCGAGGCCATCCGGCGCTTCCGGGAACACCGCCTCCGCCGCATCGAAGAGGTGCGCGCGGTCGCCGAGGTGCTGGGGTCCCATCGCCTTCGCGATTCCGAAGGGGTGGAGGAGGTGGTGGACCGGATCTACGGGACAGGGCTCCCGGCGCCCCTTCGCCTGGGTGCCCTCTGGAGCGTCCGGGCCATCCTGGAGTACCTGGAGGTGGCGCCCTTCCCGGAGGAGGGAGCTCCCACCGGATACTGACCGACCCCGGTGGCCGCCCTGCCCCTCCCCGCGGTACCTTGAGGGATCCCCGCAGGTGGCCGGGGACCCGGAATCGCCCATCCTCCCAGGCCATGGCCCACCCCACCCCCACCACCCACCCGCCGCACATTCACCCCGATCTCCTGACCCGCCTGGCTGCGGTGGTGGGAGAGGATGGGGTGATTTGCGACCCCGAACGGCTCCTGGTCTACGAATCGGACGGGCTCACCCAGTACCGGTTCCCTCCCTCCATGGTGATCCTTCCCACCTCCACCGACGAGGTGCGAGGGGTGCTCCGGATCCTCCACCAGGAGGGGCTCCCCTTCGTGCCCCGCGGGGCGGGGACGGGGCTGAGTGGGGGGGCGATCGCCGTGGGGGGTGCCGTGGGGGGGGGGACCCCCCCCATGAGG
>JBJHBD010000025.1:0-1025 GCA_050485305.1 Gemmatimonadota bacterium | reverse complement strand
GCGGTGGTGGTGGCCACCACCCGGATGACCCGGATCCTGGAGGTGGATCCGGAAAATCGGCGAGCCCGGGTGCAGCCCGGGGTGGTGAACAGCCACCTTACGAAGGCAGTTGAGTCCCACGGCCTCTTCTACGCCCCCGACCCCTCATCCCAGAGTGCGTGCACCCTGGGGGGGAATGTGGCGGAGAACTCGGGGGGGCCCCACTGCCTCAAGTACGGGGTCACCTCCCGCTACATCACCGGGCTCACCGTGGTCCTCCCCGACGGAGAGGTGCTGGAGTTGGGGGGAGACGGAGGGGAGTCCGGAGGGCTCGACCTGGTGGGGGTCTTCGTGGGGTCGGAAGGGTGTTTCGGGATCGCCACCGAGATCGAGGTGGAGTTGAGCCCGGCTCCCGAGGGGGTTCGCACCCTCCTGGCGATCTTCGACTCGCTGGAGAGCGCCGGGAGCGCGGTGACCGCCATCATGGCGCGGGGGCTCCTCCCCGCGGCCCTGGAGATCGTGGACGGGGAGACGATTCGAGCGGTGGAAGCGTCGGTCTTCGCCGCCGGGTACCCGGTGGATGCGGAGGCCGCGCTGGTGGTGGAGTTCGACGGGGTGGTGGAGGGGATGGACGAACAGGTGGAGTGGGCGAGGGAGGCGTGTGGTGAGGCGGGGGCCCGGGAGATCCGGATCGCCGCCGGCGACGAGGAGCGGATGGCGCTCTGGCGCGGGCGGAAGAAGGCGTTCGGCGCCATGGGGCGGATCGCTCCGGACCTTCTGGTGCAGGACGCCACCGTCCCCCGTACCCGCCTCCCCGAAGTGTTGGCCCGCATCGGCGAGATCGGGCGGAGGTACCGCCTCACCGTGGCCAACGTCTTTCACGCCGGGGATGGGAACCTCCACCCCAACCTCCTCTTCGACCGACGGGACGCCGACGAACTGGCCCGGGTCGAGGCCGCCTCCAGGGAGATCATGGCGGCGTGCATCGCGGTCGGGGGGACCATCACCGGGGAGCACGGGGTGGGGGTGGACAAGCGGGGGTACAT
>JBJHBD010000024.1:0-29371 GCA_050485305.1 Gemmatimonadota bacterium | reverse complement strand
GGGTGGAGGTGACGTACTACAACAAGTCGTCCCAGGATCTCATCCTGTCGCGCCCCATCCCGAACTCCCTCGGGTTCACCCAGAACCCGCTGGTGAACATCGGGGAGATGGTGAACCGCGGATGGGAGGTGGGGATCAACTCCCGCCTCCTGGAGATGGACAACTTCGCCTGGGATGCGCGCCTGAACTTCTCGACCAACGAGAACGAGGTGACGGATCTGGGTGATGTGGAGCCGTTCGGGACCAACCAGCAGGTGAAGCCCGGCTACCCGGCCAACGGATGGTGGGTGCATCGTCCGGTGAACTACGACGTGGCGAACAACCGCCTCATCGTGACGGACGAGATGGAGTTCTGGGGGAACCCGAACCCCGGGTTCGAAGGGAACTTCTCCTCCACCTTCACCCTGTTCAACAACCTCCGCCTGTACGCCCAGGTGGACTGGATGAGCGACTACATCATCTTCAACAACACCGACCAGTTCCGGGAGCGGCAGTTTGGAACCGGAGAGCGGTGGATCCGTCGCAACGAGATCCTCACCGATGAGGAGCGTCTCCTCCGGTTCGGACCGCACTTCACCGAGAGCGGGCAGGCGCTGAACCCGTCGGCGGTGAATGTGGCGTACTACGAGGACGCGAGCCATGTCCGGTTCCGGGAGCTGACGCTCAGCTACACCCTCCCGGGGGACATCTCCAGCCGGTTCGGAGCGCGGAGCTCGACCCTCTCGCTGGGGATGCGCAACCTGGCGCTCTGGACCGACTACATGGGTCCGGACCCCGAGTCCATCTCGGGTGGTGGCGCAGGGTTCGGTCGCGCGGAGTTCCTGACGCTCCCGCAGCCGAAGACGCTGATCCTTCGCGCCAACGTGACCTTCTGACCCGGATCGGAGAGAACCATGGATAGAATGACGAATCGATGGATCCGCGCCGGGATGGGAGTCCTGGCGGCAGGGGCCCTCCTGGTGGGAGCCACCGGGTGTGACGACTTCTTCGACATCCGCACCCCGAACATCATCAACGCCAACGACGTGGATCCCATCGCGGACGGGGAGATGTTCTCCCGCTCCGCGTTCCAGAACCTGGTGGCCACGTACGGGGACCACATCAACCACTCGGCATGGTTTACCCAGGAAGCGTGGGTAGGGGATACGTTCCCCACCCTGAACGAGTTTGGACGCCGCCTGGTGGACGACCGGAACGTTACCCATAACACAGTCTGGTCGGCGCTGGTGCGAGCCATCGCATCAGGGGAGCAGGTGGCCGAGATCCTGGGAGGGGAGCCTGGAACGGAGCTCAGCGTGGCCCGGGCATTGTTCACCTCCGGGTATGGGATCCTGCTTCAGGCAGAGTTCTACTGCACCGGAACGTTCCGGCAACCTGGCGGGGAGCCCGGTCCCGAGTATACCTCGGACCAGCTTCTCGAAGCCGCCGTCGAGCGGTTCGACCAGGTCATCTCGCTGGGTGGGCAGGCGTCGGGGACCGAGGCCTCCAACCTGGTGAACGCCGCCCGGGTCTCCAAGGGGCGGGCGCTCCTGAACCTGGGGCGTCGGAACGAGGCGGCATCTGCCGTGGCTGGAGTGGCCACCTCGTTCGTGTTCAACTTCCCCTACGTGGATGACGCCGGGAGCCGGGGGCGCCTCGGGAACGGGGTGTTCCTCTTCTCCGCCGGAGGCTCCCGCGAGTCGCTGGTGGTCCCCGACCACTACCGGGAGTTCAACGACCCGCGCATCACGTTTGTCGATGCCGGTCGGGACGCCCAGGACGGGGTGCTCCGGTTCTGGAGCCAGCGGAAGTACGACAACTGGGCGGCGCCCATCCCGGCGGCCAACGGGCTCATGGCTCGCTACATCGAGGTGGAGGCCCGTCAGGACCCCGTCGAGATGCTGGCGTTCGTGAACGAGCGTCGCGCCGTGGGTGGACAGGCCGCCATCGTGACCACCAACGTCACCGAGCTCATGCGCGAGCTCATGGCACAGAGCTCCCGGGACTTCTGGCTCACCGGGAAGCGGATGGGCGACTGGCGCCGCAACGGCGACCTCGTTCCGGGGATCATCCCCCCGGGGGACAACTACTACAAGCCTCAGGTCGGGACCGTCTCCGACCAGACCTGCGTCCCCTTGCCGTTCGCGGAGCGTAACTCCAACCCCAACATCAACTGATCAAACCGATGCGTTGATGGTGGGTACCGGTGTTCACCTCCAGAGGTGAATCCGGCGGGACGGCGGGCGTTCGACCACTCGGTCGGGCGCCCGCTTCCCGTTGGAGTGGGACCGGGACCTGTCCCGGCGTCCTGAATTCACCCATCTTCCGGGGATGACGGAACCAGCAGGCGGTCATCGAGTCGCATCGGAGGCGGCACTCCGAGACGGAGAGGTCATAGGGACACCTCATGAGGTCCCATCTCCATCTCGCGGTCGAAGGGTGGAGAAGCCCTGGGGATACGAACTCATCTGGGCCGAATCGGAACTCTATGTCGGGAAGCTTCTCTTCATTCGGGAGGGAGAGGCGTTCTCCCTCCAGTTCCATGAAGAAAAAGATGAGACCCTCCACCTTCTGGACGGTGAAGTTCGGCTCCTGGTGGGACGCACCCGCGATCGCCTCACCCTCATCCCCCTGCGCGCCGGGGAGAGCCTCCGAATTGAGCCCGGCGTCATCCACCGGATGGAGGCAGTGACAGACTGCCGGATCCTGGAGGCGTCCACGCCGGAGTTGGACGATGTCGTTCGTATCGAGGATCGCTACGGACGCTGACCCATGGCCGGCTTCGTTCATTCGAGTGCAACGGGAGATCGCCGACCTTCGGTCCTCATCGCCCTCGGGTCAAATCTCGGAGACCGCCTCAATATCCTCGACAGAGCCGTTCAGGCATTGGCATCGGTCGTCGACGTCGACCGGGTATCATCCGTCTGGGAATCCCCGCCCTGGGGCGGCGTCCCACAAGGAAACTACCTGAACGCCGTGGTTCGCGGCCAAACCGACCTCTCTCCCCACAAACTCCTGGCTCGACTCCTTGAGATGGAGCGGGGCGAAGGGAGGGTCAGGACGGAGCGAAACGGACCTCGCACGCTCGATCTCGACCTCCTCTTCCACGGTAGAACGGTACTCCGGGAGGATGGGCTCACCCTCCCTCACCCCCGCTGGCGGGAGCGACCGTTCGTGGTTCTCCCCCTTCTGGAGGTGGCGCCCGATCTGGTGGACCCGGTTTCCGGGAAAACCCTGTCGACGCTCTTCCCCACCGGTTTCCCCGACGGCGGAGCCGAGCAGAGGCCCGACCTCGCCCTGCCAACAACCCTCCGGACCAGGCGGGAAGCCGTATGAATGCTGAACCCACGCATAATTCCGGCTCTCGCTTTCACGATATCTCCGTTCGGAGCGCCGCCGGCACCTATTCGGTGCGGGTGGGGGAAGGAGCCATGGTCTCCCTTCCGGAGCTACTCCATCTGTACGCCCCGGCACATCGATACGCCCTCATCGGCGATGAGAACGTACTCCAGTTGTACGGCGAAGAGGTCGCGGAGCGAGTGCACGCCGACGGTGCGCGGCTTACGACCCTCTCCTTCCCGCCGGGGGAGGCGAGCAAAACGAGAAAAGAGTGGGCTCGCCTCACCGACGCCCTCCTGGAGTCCGGGATAGGGAGGGACGGGTGCATTCTGGCGCTGGGAGGAGGGGTCACCGGGGACCTGGCGGGCTTCGTAGCCGCCACCTACCTCCGGGGTGTTCCGGTGGTGCAGCTCCCCACCTCCCTGGTGGCCATGATCGACTCCTCGGTAGGAGGGAAGACGGGGGTAGATACCCGACACGGGAAGAACCTGGTGGGGGTGTTTCACCCCCCCCGGTTCGTCCTGATCGATACCCGCCTCGCGGAAACGCTTCCGAGACGGGAGCGGATCGGGGGGATGGCCGAAGCCGTAAAGCACGGCCTCATCCTGGACCCATCCTACCTGGAGTGGATCGAATCCCACGCCGAGGAGCTCCTGGAAGGGGACCCCGAACGCACCACGCACCTTGTCCGTCGTTCGGTGGAACTCAAGGCGCAGGTGGTGTCCGAGGACGAACATGAGGGTGGGTACCGGGAAATCCTGAACTTCGGTCACACGTTGGGGCACGCATTGGAGGCAGCTTCCGACTACACTCTCTCCCACGGAGAGGCCGTCGCCATGGGGATGGTTCTCGAGACCCGCCTGGGAGAGGAGCTGGGGATCACCGCCCCGGGGAGTGCCGAACAGGTGGCGCGGGTGCTTCGGCGGATCGGCCTCCCTCACCACCCTCCTCCCGGAATCGCCGGCGAAGAGGTGTATCGGCTCCTCTTCCAGGACAAGAAGGTGCGTGGAGATGCCATCCGAATCGTGATGATCGGGGAACCGGGGCGGGTAGATGGAGAGGTGGGATGGGCCCGCCCCATCCCGAATGAATCCGTACGGGCCCTCCTGTCGTACGCCCCTTCGGGGGGCATTTGACGCTTTTCGGACACCTTACCTATTCTTTTCCGCCCATTCACCACCCTTCCCTTCGGAGGTGACATGGCGCTCTCCGAGCGCACCGTTTCACAACTGCTCTCCCATCGCGCCGCCACGGATCCCGAGCGTCCGTTCCTCCTCTGGAAGGATCGGAGGCTCACCTTCCGGGAGGTGGAGTCGGACGCCGAGGCGCTTGCTGCCGCGCTGGCCAATCTGGGGATCGAAGCAGGGGATCGGGTGGCCGTCATCCTCCCCACCTGTCCCGAGTTCGTGGTGGCGACCTTTGCTCTGGCAAAGCTCGGAGCGGTGGTGGTTCCCCTGGATCCCCGCCTCACCCAGCCGGAGCTTCACTACATGCTCCGGCACTCCGAAGCCGTCTGCGCGGTGACCATCGAGACATGGTACGAGGTGGACTACCTTCAGCTTTTTGAGAACCTCATCCCCCTCCTTCCGGAGCTTCAATACCTTGTTACCGTGGGAAAGGAAGACCTCTGGTACGACGACCGGATCTTTCAGTTCGAGGATCTGGTCTCGGCAGGGCGGGGACGGGAGTACCGGAACGCCGCCACCGATCCCGATGACGAGGTATTCGCTCTCCTCTACACCTCAGGCACCACCGGCAAACCCAAGGGGGTAGAGCTCACTCACCGGAACCTGGTCTTCGCCGCCACCGCCACCGCGGACGGTGCCGGGCTCACCGAGGAGGACCGGGTCATCGGGGTCACCGCCTTTCACCACGTCTTCGGGCTGGGGCCGGGGATTCTTGGGTGCGCCGCCTCCGGCGCGACGCTCATCCTCCAGGAGGAGTACGAGGCGGGTGGGACGCTGGATCTCATCGAGAAGCACCGGGCCACCATCCACTTCGGCGTTCCCACCCTCTTCGTGGCCGAGTTGGCGGAGCAGCAGAGAGACCCCCGGGAGATCTCCTCGCTCCGCCTCGGGGTGGTGGCGGGCGCACCCATGGGGGATGGGCTCCTCAGGGACATCCAGAGCTTCCTCTGCCCCGCACTCCTCACGGCGTACTCCCTCACCGAAACCGCCTCCACCGCCGCCATGACCCGTCCGAGTGACCCGGAGGAGAAACGCCGACAGACGGTGGGGCGTCTCGTTCCGGGGATGGAGCTCCGGGTACTGGAACGGGATGGGTCCATCCTCCCGGTGGAAAGCCTGGGAGAGCTGGCGGTTCGTGGGCCGGGGGTCATGAAGGGGTACTACAGGCAGCCGAAGGGAACCGCTGCCGCCACCACTCCCGACGGGTTCTTCCTCACCGGGGACCTTGGGATGTTGGATGAGGAGGGATTCCTCCATTTGGTGGGGAGGAGCAAGGAGGTTATCATTCGAAGCGGCTTCAACATCTATCCGCAGGAGCTGGAAGACCGGTTGAACGCTCATCCGGCGGTGCAGAGCGCCGTCGTGGTGGGGGTCCGGGACGAGCTTCTCGGAGAGGCCATTGCGGCCGCCATCGTTCCCGTGGAGGGAGCCATCGTGAATGGAGAGGAGCTCCGGGCCTGGTGCCGCCGTACCCTGGCGGACCATAAGATCCCGGACTCGGTCCACTTTCTCGATGCCTTCCCCCTGACGGGAACCGGCAAGGTTCGGCGCGTGGAGCTGGCCCGCCTCCTGGAGGCGAGACGCTCCTCCCCCGAGACCTGATCCGGCCAGAGGCTTCCCCGACCCTTCCCTCGGTCACCTTCGGGTGGGGGGGAGGGTGGGGAGGGCTCGCAGGCCACGACCATGACATCGTGACGCGAGACAAGCAGACAACATGAACAATCCGTATGCCCGGGCTCCCCACATCGAGAGCCCGAACCGTTCCATCGTGCCCGCCGCAGCTCCCAACGCCGCACTCCTCATCGACTTCGACAACGTCACGATGGGGATGCGGAGCGACCTCTCCCGGGAACTCAAGTCCCTTCTCAATTCGGACATCATCAAGGGGAAGGTGACGGTGCAGCGCGCCTACGCGGACTGGCGGCGCTACCCTCAGTACATCGTCCCCCTCTCCGAAGCATCCATCGATCTCATCTTCGCCCCTGCCTATGGGAGTTCGAAGAAGAACGCCACCGACATCCGAATGGCCATCGACGGGATGGAGCTGGTCTTCACCCGCCCCGAGATCGGGACGTACATCCTGCTCACCGGGGACTCGGACTTCTCGTCGCTGGTTCTCAAGTTGAAGGAGTATGGGAAGTACGTCATCGGAGTGGGCATTCAGGAGTCCTCCTCGGACATCCTCGTACAGAACTGCGACGAGTACTACTCCTACACCTCTCTTTCCGGGCTCCGAAGGACATCCGACGGCGGGGGTGCGAGCCCCCTCGATCCCTGGGTACTGGTGGAGAAGGCGGTGGAGCAGATGACGAAGCGGAGCGACGTCATGCGCTCCGATCGTCTCAAGCAGGTCATGCTGGAGATGGACCCGGGCTTCGACGAAAAGAGTTTCGGCTTCACCAAGTTTTCGCGCTTCCTCTCGGAGGCCTCGTCCAAGGGTCTCATTCAGCTCCAGAAGATGGAGAATGGGCAGTACGAGATCGTTCCGAAGGGAGGTGGGAAGCGCACCGAGCCGGCGGAAGCTCGCGGGGACGCACGGAAGGGAGGGCGTGGTCGGGATCGCGGTGATCGCGGCTCCGAATCCAACGGACGAGGGCGGAGTCAGGGGGATGGGCCCCCCGCGGTGTCCACATCTGCTCCCACTTCGTCCGCTCCGGAGCCGACGCCCCCGTCGATGGATTCCGCAGCGGGCTCCGGTGGGAGAGAGGCGCTGGATCCGGCTTACGCCCTCATGGTGAGGGCGCTCACCGATCTCCTGGAAGACCAGGAGGTCGACTCGGTCCGGGACTCGGATGTGAAGCGTCGGATGTTGGCGCTGGACGGGTCCTTCAACGAGTCGGAGCTGGGCTTCTCCAAGTTCTCCCTCTTCCTCCGGCAAGCGCACGACCATGGCGTCATCCTCCTCGAAAAGGGGGAGGAGGGGAACTACCACGTATCGCCGGGGGCGGGGGTGAGTTCTCCCGCCGCTCCTCCAGGCCGTGACCGGAGCCCGAGCGCGGCGGCACCTTCGGGGAGCGATGCGGCGAAAGCCACTCGGGCCAAGGCTCCCGTGGACACGCCGACGGGGACCGCCGCCGCCGAGGAGTTCGAGGTGAAGGGAGGGGATGTGCGCCGCCTTCGCCCTCGACTCTCCACCCGCCGGGGGGGAGAAGGGGCGCTGGATCTCCTCCTGGAGGGGCAGGTGGTCACTCCTCCAGGGTCCGCCACCCCCGGCCCCAACGCCGGACAAGAGGGGGTGAGCAGGGATACGCGCCCAGGTGGCTTCACGCCCTCCGCTCCGGGTGAGGTCCTCGCACCGGAGGATCTCCGGCTCCCCACCGACCGAGAGAGTGTGATCCAGTACCTCACCAACTCGTACAAGGGGGTGGGGAAGAGGACGGCCGAGATCGTCCTGGATGCCTTTGATCGGGACCTCTTCCGGGTGCTCCAGACCGATCCGAAGAAGGTGGTGAACCTCCTCCCTCCGGCTCGGGCCGAGCGCCTTCTGGAGGGGTGGGAGGCCGACTTTGCCCGGCGCCGTGAACGGGTGGGGGGAGGGAAGGACACCAGTTCGGCGAAGCCGCAGGATGGGGCACCCTCCCATCTCCCCGGATCGGGGGAGAGTTCCGGAGAAGGAGCTGCGCCGGAAGGAGAGAAGCCGCGGCGCCCCCGGCGCACCCGAGGTGGTCGGTCATCTCGCTGACGGGGTGAAAGATTCCGGAAAGTCGGAACGCGGGGTGGGGGGAGTGAATCCCTCCACCCCGCCTGTTCATGGGGTTCCGGACCTTGCCGCCTCCGCCGATCTGGTGGCTCCGCACCTTCTCGGGTGCATCCTTCGGTCCTCAGTGGGGGGTGTCGTGGTTTCCGGCCGCATCGTGGAGGTGGAGGCCTATCTGGGTGTCAAGGATCCGGCGTCCCACGCCGCCGTGAAGGCGGGGAAGACGGCGCGAAACGCCTCCATGTTCGGCCCACCCGGGATCGCCTACCTCTACTTCGTGTACGGGATGCACTGGTGCATGAATGTGGTTACCGGTGCCGAGGGGTCCCCTCAGGCCATCCTCATCCGGGCGCTGGAACCGCTGGAGGGGGTGGAGGTGATGGCGAAGAGGCGTGGACGCCCCCATCCCCTCACCGGAGGCCCAGGTCAGGTGGCAAGGGCGCTGGGGTTGGATGGGCGTTTGGACGGCCATCCCCTCCATCGGGAACCCCTCCTTCTCCTCCCCGGGTGGCGTACTACTGGCGAGGTCATGCGTGTGACCCGTAGAGTGGGGCTTTCCCGGGGAGAAGATCTCCCCCTGCGGTTCCTCCTTTCCACATCCCCACTCGACCCGGAGCCCTCTCCCGAATGAGCGACCCGACCTGGGTATCCATCCTTCCGCCGGTCCTCGCCATCGTACTCGCCATCTGGACGCGTCAGGTCTATCTCTCACTGGCGGCAGGGATCTGGATCGGGTGGACGGTCCTGGAGGGGTGGAACCCCTTTGCCGGGATAGGACGTGGGATCGAGGCGACGGTGGCGGTGCTCTCCTCGGCGGGGAACGCCAACGTCATCCTCTTTACCCTCGTCATTGGGGCCCTCATCGCCACGGTGGAGACGTCGGGGGGGGTGCGCGGCTTTGTCCGGTACCTGGAAAGCCGCAAGTGGGTGAACACCCCGCGGCGAGCCCAGGCCCTCGCCTGGGTCACCGGGGTCATCATCTTCATCGAGTCCAACATCACGGTACTGGTGGCGGGCTCCGTCTCCCGCCCCCTCTTCGACCGCTACCGGGTGTCACGGGAGAAGCTGGCCTACCTCATCGACTCCACCTCGGCGGCCATCTGCATCCTGATCCCCATGAATGCCTGGGGGGCCTACAACCTGGGGATCCTGGACTCCCTGGGGGTGGAAAATGCGCTCTCCGTCTTCCTCACCTCCATCCTCTTCAACTTCTACGCAATGGCGGCCGTCATCCTTGCCGCCCTGGTGGTCATCTTCCGGTGGGACATCGGACCCATGAAGCGGGCCGAGGAGCGCACCCGGGGCGGGAAGCTCCTCTGGCCCGACTCCCAGCCTATGATCGACGAATCGATCCTCTCGCCGGAGCCGAACGATCGAATCCCTCCCCGGGCCGTGAACATGATCCTCCCCATCGTTACCATGGTGGTCATGATGCCGGTGGGGCTCTGGATCACCGGAGATGGTGACCTCCTCTCGGGCTCCGGCTCCACCTCAGTCCTCTGGGCGGTGCTGGCGGCGCTGGCCATGAGCTGGATCCTCCTTCTGGTGCAGCGGGGGAACACGGTGGACGAGTTGACCCGGACCGCCCTCAAGGGGGCGGGAGGCCTCGTCCCCCTCGCCCTCATCCTCCTCCTGGCCCTCGCCCTGGGCGATGTGGCGAGGGCGTTGGGGACGGGGACGTACGTGGCGCAGCTCACGGCGGGGGTGCTCCCTCCGGTGATCTTCCTCCCCCTCATCTTTCTGGTTTCCGCCGGGATCGCCTTCTCCACGGGGACGAGCTGGGGGACCTTCGCCATCATGCTCCCCATCGTGGTCCCCGCCGCCGCGGCGCTGGGGCTTCCCCTGGCTCCCTTCGTGGCGGCCGCGCTATCCGGAGGAATCTTCGGAGATCACTCCTCCCCCATCTCCGACACCACCATCATCTCGTCCATGGCGTCGGCCACCGACCACATCGACCATGTGCGGACGCAGCTCCCCTATGCCATGATCGCCGGAGGTGTGGCTGCCGTGGGCTTCGCCCTGGTGGGGCTCTCCCTCTGACCGTTTCTCGGGGGTAGCCCCCCCCGCGATTTTTCCCGACATTTTTCTGCCGACCAGACGCAACCCACCTGAACTGGGGAGTTGAGCGTGAAGATCATCGTTTGCGTGAAGCGGGTTCCCGACACCGAGACGAGGGTCCGGGTCGATGGGACCGGGACGTCCATCGATTCCAACGGGGTGAAGTACGTCCTCAGCCCGTATGATGAATTTGCCGTGGAGGGAGCGCTGCGGCTGAAGGAAGGAGTCGGCGAGGGGGAGGTGAAGGTGATCACCCTCGGTGACGATGCCTCGCAGGAGACCCTTCGGACCGCCCTCGCCATGGGTGCCGATGCCGCTACCCTCCTGAAGGGTGAGGTGACTCAGGACGGACTCGCCACCGCGAAGGCGCTTGCCGCAGAGCTGGGGGGTGGCGATGCCCCCCTCATCCTCCTGGGGGTGAAGGCGGCCGACGACGATCAGCAGCAGGTCGGACCCATGCTCGCCACCCTCCTGGGGCGCCCCTGCGCCACCGGGGTGTCGCGCTTCACGGTGGAGGGGGACAGGGTGCGCGCGATCCGTGAGGTGGAGGGCGGGTCCGAGGAGGTGGAGCTCCCCCTCCCGGCGGTTCTCACCATCACGAAAGGGGAGTACGAGCCTCGCTATGCCTCCCTCAAGGGGATCATGGCGGCGAAGAAGAAGCCGCTCGAGGTTAAGGATGCTCAGGTGGCGCCCTCCCGCCTCCGGGTGGAGGCCCTGGAACTCCCGCCGGAGCGATCCGCCGGTCGCATCGTGGGAGAGGGGGCCGACGCCGTTCCCGAGCTCGTCCGAATTCTTCGCGAAGAAGCGAACGTCCTCTGATTCCGGGTCCGATCCTCCATTTGCGGGATCGGACCATGGCCGTCCAACGGAGAAGCTGAATGTCCAGGATTCTTGCAGTCATCGAACAGCGTGACGGGAGCGTTCGCGGAGCCGGGAAGGAGGCGCTCGCCGCCGCCGCCGCCCTGGCGGAGGGGCTCGGAGGAAGTGTGCACGCCCTCGTGCTCGGCGCCCCCGGTGTGGAAGGGGTCGCAGGGGAGCTCGGGGGGGTGGGAGCCTCCACCGTAGCGGTGGCGGCGCATGAGGGGCTGGCCACGTATCACCCCGATGGATACGCCGCCGTGGCCGCCGAACACATTCGCGGCGGTGGGTACGCCGCGGTCATTCTCGCAGCTACCGGTCAGGGGAAAGATCTGGCTCCCCGGCTGGCGGCCCTCCTCGACGTCCCGCTGGCCCAAGACGTGACCGGGCTCACGGTCTCCGAGGGGGAGGTCCGGATCACCCGCCCCGTGTACTCGGGGAAGGCCTTTGCCCAGGTGAAGATCGATGCCGTTCCGGTCCTCGTCACCATCCGTCCCAACGTCTTCCCCGTGCAGCATAGGTCCGGAGCGGGCACCGTGGAGGCGGTCGCCGTCGGGGAGGACCCCTCCTCCTGGCCGACCCGGGTCGTCTCCTTCACCGCCACCGGCGGCGACGTCCCGGACGTTTCGGAGGCGTCCATCATCGTGGCGGGAGGGCGGGGGATGAAGGATCCCGAACACTGGGGAATCCTGGAAGATCTTCGCTCCGCTCTGGGGGAAAATGCCGGGCTCGGAGCTTCCCGGGCAGTGGTGGATGCCGGGTGGCGTCCCCACGGTGAGCAGGTGGGGCAGACCGGGAAGACGGTGGCCCCCAAGCTCTACTTCGCCGTGGGGATCTCGGGAGCCATCCAGCATCTGGCGGGGATGCGCACCGCCGGCACCATCGTGGCGGTGAACCGGGACGCCGATGCCCCCATCTTCAAGGTGGCCGACTACGGGATCGTGGGGGACCTCTTCGAGGTGGTCCCCCGCCTGGCGGCGGAGATCCGCACCCTCCGCGGTCAGGGATGAGCTGAATCACCCTGCCTCCCTCTACCGACTCCGGTGGAGGGAGGTGTGGAACGGGTCATGCCCCTCCGTCGACGTCGGTCGGCGGGGGGGCGTCGTCCAAGAACCATCACCGGGTCCACGGGGCGACCGTGCATGCGGACCTCGAAGTGGAGGTGGGGAGCGGATGCAGCTCCCGTGGCCCCGGAGCGCCCGATGACCTGGCGCCCCCCCACCGTCTCACCCGTCTGCACCAGGATCTCCGAGAGGTGGGCGTAGAGGGAGAGGGCACCTCCCCGGTGGTCGATCCATACCACCCGACCGTACCCGCGCATTTCCCCGGCGAACCGCACCCGCCCCGGCGCCATGGCGTGTACCGGGGTTCCGGTGGGTGCTCGAAGGTCCACCCCATGATGAGTGGTAGGGAGGATGGTCCCCCGGTTTCGCAGGCCGAAGGGAGAGGTCATGGGGCCTTCCACCGGCCAGTGTGGGAGGGCGCATCCACCGGGGAGGAGGATCATGGCCAGGAGCCCCAGGCGCCGTAGCTTCATCGGAGCCACCCCGGAAGGGGAAAGAGGATGACCTCCACCTCGGCGCCGGCGTAAAGGGACCCGATCCCTTCCGGGAGGACGGCGAGGCCGTCCGCATCGGAGATGCTGCGCGTCATCCCCGAACCCTGGAAACCGGTGGAAGAGGCCTCCCATCGCCCTCCCTCGACGGGGGAGAGGCGAACCCGGAAGAAGTGTGTTAGGTGGCTCGGCCCCTTGAGGGCGGCGGTAAGGGTGGCCCGAAGACGGGGGAGGTGGAGTCGACGGTGCCCTCCCATCCTCCGGATGGCGGGGCGGGCAAGGACGAGGAAGGTCACAAATGCCGACACCGGGTTGCCGGGGAGCCCCACGACGGGGACCTTCCGGCTGCTTCCAGGGAGGTGAAGCGTTCCGGCCCCCACGGGGCTCCCCGGGCGAACCCGGCTTCGCCAGAAGGCGGGGGTGTACCCCATCTCGTCCAGCACCCTCTTCACCTGGTCACCGACGCCCATGGACGCGCCCCCGGTGGTGATGATCAGGTCCGCCCGTGTGGCGGCCACCTCGAATGCGCTGCGGAGTTTCTCGGGATCATCCCCCACGCGCTCCGGAGGGAGAGGCGCCCCACCCGCGTCTTCCACGAGGGCGGGGAAGGAGGGAGAGAAGACATCCACCTTCCGGAAGGGGTGAAGGGATCCTCCCACCTCGTCCAGCTCGTCCCCGGTAACGAGGAGAGCCACCTTTGGTCGTTGGACCACCTGAAGGGAGTCGACACCGGCGGCGGCGAGGAGCGCGGTGAGAAAGGGGGTGACGGAGCTCCCTTCCTCCGCCAGGAGGTCTCCCTCCTGCATCTCCTCACCGGCGGGGCGGATATGGCGAAGGAGTTCGACGTCCTCGGCGATCCTGACTTGGTTTCCCTCCTCGCCGGCGGTTCCCTCCACCGGGATCACCGAATCGGTTCCGGGGGGGACGAGGGCACCCGTCATGACGCGGAGAGCAGTTCCCCGCTTGAGTGGAGGCGGGGGAGGGTCGCCGGGGCGGCATTCACCGACCAGGTGAAGCTCCACCATCTCACCTGCTCCCTCCTCGATGTCGGCTCCGTGGACGGCGTACCCATCCATGGCGGAGGTGGGACCGGGGGGGAGGGTGCGGGGAGCCAGGACGGGAGTGGCCAGCGCACCCCCCATGGCGGCGGCGAGGGATATGGGTTGTGGGGCGAGGGGAGGGGCGAGGGAGAAGATCGCCTCCAGCGCCTCGTCATAGGTGAGCCAATCCGCCCTTCGAGACTCGAATTCGCTCACTCCGGCTCTCCGTGAGGGGAAGGGGGGGAGGTCCGTCTCACATCACACCCAAACCGACTCAGAAGCGGATGGACCCCCCAAGGACGAGGGAGAGCACCCCGGGCCACTCCTGTTCGGGGATGGCTCTGTCGCCCTGAAGGCTGAAAAAGGCCTGCGGGGTCCCGAGCTTCCAGAGGTTCAGATTCCCCTCCGCGCGAAAGGAGAGACGATCGAGGGGAACCCATTGAGCTCCTCCCCCGAGGGTGGCCAGGAAGGAGGGGCCGAAGGAGAATCGCTGGCGATCCTCGAAGTCCTCTTCCAGGGAACTCCGCCCATGGAAGTCACCCACGATTCCGCCGCCGGCCAGGACGAAGGGGACAAGCCCATTCCAGCTTCGGGGTCCGGTGAGGTTGAAGCGGAGCCGAGCTTCCAGCGCGCCCAGGAGGGCGTCGGTGTCTCCCCGGAGTACAGGGTCACCATCCTCGATGGGTTCCCAGACCTCTCGATCGGTGGGAAAGAGCCATCCCTGGAATTCGAAGACGAACGGTCCCCCCAGATGGATTCCGTAGCGGAGGCCGCCGTAGACCCCGCCTCCGGGACCGAGATTCAATTCGCCCCGGTGTTCTCTCATCATCCCGACGAAGACCCCGGCGTCATGGCGGGTATCGAGGAAGTGGTAGGGGGAGGGGACGGTTTGCGCCACTCCCGACCGAGGGAGGAAGAGGGCGGAGAGGGCGAAGAGGAGGACGCCTGAACGGATCAGCGACATGGAATCCGGGGTTCAAGATGAGGGGCCGGAATGGCCCCGGGAAGCTACCCGATGGGAGGGGGCGGGATCAAGCGGGTTTGACGCTCCCCCCCGGCCCCCGGCAACTTTCATCGACCCGCATCCTACACTCCCCCAGGCGGATCGTTTCCATCCATGAGTCGCCCTCCCTTCCGAGGACCGTTCACTCCACTTCTCATGGCCCTTCTTACCTGGATTCCCCTCCAGGTGGGAGCGCAGAGCGCAACCCTCCGGGTGGAGGAAAATGTCCGCGCCGCGCCCAACGGGACCATCGTCGGCCAGTTGAACCCGGGGAGTCGGGTGCAGGTGGTGGGGAGCGAGGGGAACTGGAGCCGGGTGACCCTCGAAGGGGTGGTCTGGCTCGCTTCCCTCCAGGCCAGGGACGAAGGGGCTTTCGACCTCGTCGTGACCTCCACCGACGGAGAAAATCTCCGGGACGAACCTCAGGGGCGAATTGCCGGGAGACTCGTTCAAGGTGCCCTCCTGGAGGAGGTGAGTCGGACCCCCGGGTGGGCGCGGGTCCGGCGAACGGCGTGGATCTGGACCCCTTCCCTGGAGATCGGCGCCGTACCTCCGCCTCAGAGGGTTCCTCCTGGGGGGGGCGTGGCACCGGCGCCTGCCACCGAGACCCCTCCGCCGGCGGCTCCGGCGCGGAGCCCGGAATGGGTTCGCGCTTCAAGGGGCGGTACACCCATCCTCTCGGCTCCGGACGGAGACACTCTGAGCACGGCTCGAGGAGGGAGTGAACTGAGGGTCATGGCGCGGGAGGGGAACTGGGCGCGGGTTCAGGTGGAGGGGTGGGTCTGGATCCCGGGGCTCACGGAGGGAGGGGAAGATGCCGAAACTCCTGTGGTGAGGGGGGTTCATCCGGCGGAGGTGGCCCGTGAACGGGAACGGTTCCGGGGGCGAGTCATGGAGTTCACCCTCCAGTTCATCTCCCTGGAGCGCGCCGAGCAGGTGCGGACGGACTTCTATGAAGGGGAGCCCTTCCTCCTCACCCGTTCGGTGGATGGCGAACGGGTCTTCGTGTACGTCGCCATCCCACCCGAGCGGCTCGAAGAAGCCCGGCGGCTCACGCCCCTGGAGCGAATTCGCGTGACCGGGCGGGTGCGGGCGGGTGCGGCATCCCTCACGGGAAGCCCCATCCTGGATCTGATGGAGGTGGAGAGAGTTCGTTGAATCTTCCGTCGGAAGGGACCGTAGGGTTGATGGGTGACCTCCCCGGAGATCCGGGAGGGCACGCGGACCCGAAGCGAAAGGCGTAGAACCATGTACTGCTGGTCCTGTGGAGAGTACCTCCCTCGATCCGGTGCCACCTGCGAGGCGTGCGGGGCGGCTCCGGCTTCGCTCCCCCGCGCATCGGGCGGCGGGGGGTGGGCTCGTGTCCGCTCCTGCCCCGGGTGCGGGTACACCGGTGACGGGATCCCCTACTTCCGCCGGGCACAGCATGCGGCACTTCTCGTGGCCGCCACCGTCTTCACCTACGGGATCGGGGGCGTGGCGTACTGGCTCATCAAGCGAGGCGACCGAATCTGCCCCTCATGTGGACTCTCCTGGGAACGAGCCCGTCTCCCGCGGGGAGGGGGAGGTGCGGGGTATTCGGAAGAGGGTGGAACAGGGCCGGGAGGCCTCCCGGTTCCGGCGGAGCGGGCTCTCCCGAGATCCGGGATTTTCCGGCGAGTTCTGGGAGGGCTGGCCGGGGTGACCGCCGTCTTCCTCCTGGGTCTCTCCATCGTGGAGGCGGAGGCCGGGATCGCCGTCGTGAGCGGGTTCTTCGGCCTTGGCGGAGCCGCCTCTTTCGCCTGGGGGTGGAATTCGCTCCAGAGGCGCCGGGAGGCCATCCTTCAGCGGATGCAGCGTCGGGTGCTCCAGCTCGCCTGGGCTCGTCGAGGGCGTCTCACCGCCACCGACGTGGCGGCGGAGATGGACCTCTCCCTGTCGGCGGCGGAACGGGTCCTCCTCTCCATGGACGACGGGTTCCGCGTCCGGACCGACGTCACTCCGGAAGGGCTCCTCGTCTTCGAGTTTCCGGAGATCCGATTCCAGAGTCCGGGAGATCCTCCCCGGGAGCTGGGCGCGGGGGGATAAGCCCCATCCGCGTCAGGAAGACCCCGCCCAGGATCACCCCGGCTCCCAGGAGCTGAAAGAGGGTGGGAACCTCACCCAGCCCTCCCCACGCAACCCCGAGCGCCACCAGGGGGACCAGGTTGGCGTAGGCGGCGGTGCGAGCGCTCCCCAACGTCTCCACCCCCCGGTACCAGAGGAGGTACGAGACGCCCAGGGAGAGGAATCCGGCAAAGGCCACCGCCCCCCAGACACCGGGAGAAAGGGCGAGGAGATCGGTTCGGGTGAGTTCCGGGAGCCCGATGAGGGTGAGGAGGGCGGTTCCGCCCCAGAGGGTCCACGCCGTCACCGCGAGGGCTCCGTACCGGAGGATGAGTCTCCGGGCGGCTACCGTGTAGAAGGCCCAGGACACCGCCGCCAGAACCATGAGAAGGTCTCCTCGCAGGGTGGCACCTCCGAAGCGTACCTCACTCCCTCCGCCCAGGACCACCAGAGCCATCCCTCCGAGGGTGGCGAAGACCCCGAGGATCACCCACCGATCCAGCGTCCCCTCCCGCCAGAGCGCCGAAAGGAGGACGGTCCACGCGGGGGTGGTGGCGAGGAGAAGGCTCGCATTCCCCGCCCGCGTCCCATCCAGCCCGTAGATGAAGAAGGTCTGGTAGACCCCGTTCCCCACCACCCCCAGGAGGAGGACGTGAAAGAGGTCTCTCGGACGGAGAGGCGGGATCACCTCGGAGCGTCGGCGTAGGGCAAACCAGAGGAAGCCCGTGGCCAGGGGGAATCGGAGGGCGTTGAAGGCGAGGGGAGACATGAAGTCGAGTGCCCACTTCGTGACGGTGAAGTTGGCGCCCCAGATGAGGATGACGAGGAGGAGTCCCGCGTCGGTGTTGCGATCCCAGGTGGAGATCGCCGAAGGGGTCGGAGTCAACGGAAAGGGCTCATATGGAGTGGGCGCGGCGAGCCGGAGAGCGGCGGGGCGGGTGGAGAACCCACAAAGGTCGGGTTGGATCCGGATTGGCGATCCGAACCTGTTGGATCGGTGGCCGTCCCTCCCTATCTTCCCCGTGACGGGGCGGTCTTCACCGCCCGAGTATAAACGCCATGGGAGGAGAGCCGGTCGTGCGACGTTTCACCGACGCGGATGGAGGAGAGTGGGAAGCCGGAGTGGGGGAGCGACCGGGGCTCGACTACAAGGGTCGATTCCATCTGGTCATGACCCCGACAGGGGGCGGCGCTCCGGTAGAGCTCACCGATGTGCGCTGGAATTCGGAACACACGGCCCGCCGCACGCTGGAGACCATGTCGGAGGTGGAGCTGCGCCGCCGCCTTCGTGGGGCTCGCGGAAGGGCGCCGACCGGGGGGTAGGAAGCGAACCCCGAAGCCGGTCGAATGCCGGAGGGATCCCGGTCTACCGGTTCGGCGCGTCCTCGGTGCCGGTGGCCGACATCGGGAAGGGTGAACTCCCGGGGCGGATCGGGTCCGGACCACCCGAGGGCCGGCGGAATGCGGCCAGTTCCGCGCCGATCTGATCTTCGACCCGCTTCGCCGCCCACGGTGAAGGGACATCGTTCACCATGATGCTGAAGAGGATGGGTTCACCTTCCTGAGAGCGCACCACTCCGGAGAGGGCGGACACCCGGTGGATGGTCCCGGTCTTCGCCCGCAGATTCGAAGCGGCGGGAGTCCGGAACATGCGCGAGAGTTCCCGGCGGTTCCCCGCCTCCGGGAGGGAGGTGAGGAAGAGGTCTCGGTGCTCCGATTCGTGCATGTAGCGGAGGAGGGTTACGAGATCCTCCGCGGTGGTCCGATTCAGGCGGGAGAGCCCCGAGCCGTCCCGGATCACGAAGCGCTCGGCGGGGACCCCCACCCGGGTGGAGAGGAATCGCCCGAGGACCGCACGCCCTCCTTCAAAGGAGGCGTCTCCCCCCCACATCTTCCCCATGGCGAAGAGAAGGGCCTCGGCGTAGAGGTTGTGGCTCGCTTTGTTCACCACCTCCAGAATCTCCGGGAGGGGCGGTGAATAGTGCACGGCCAGCGTACGGAGAGGGCGAGAAGGGGAGCCGGAGGCGGAGGGGAAGGCCGGTGCCAGCATCCGGGCACCGGTGACCTGGGAGGCATCCCGCTCCCCCACGGCCCCGGACCCGCCCCGGATCTGGATCCCTTCGGCGCCCAACGCCTGCCGGAGCGCCTCGGCGGCCATCTCCGCCGGGTTGTGATGGGTGAGCTGCCGCCAGACCTCTCTACTTCCGGTCCGGATGCCGCCACGAATGGAGACGGGATCGTCAGGGTGGTCCCGGACAAGGATGAGTGGGGAGCTAGGCGCCCCTCCGGTGGTCTGTGCCTGGTTCACCAGGGGGAAGGTGACCCCTTCCGGGAAGGTGAGAATTCGGGGAGGCGCCCCCGGAATCCCCGGCTGGATCCGCACCGAGAAGACGTTCTCGTTGTACGAGAGCGCCGAAACCGGGGCGGTAAACCAGTCGTTCAGGTCGAGGGGGTTCCAGGAGTCGTCCCGGGTGGCGCCATGAAAGAAGGTACCATCCCCCAGGACTCGTCCTTCGATGCGGCGGATGCCGAGTGCGCGCAGCTCCCGCCCAAACTCCCGGAAAGCCGCGTCCCGCGAGGGGAGAAGGCGGTCGGAGATGGCCGGATCTCCGGTGCCGTAAAGGATGAGGTCTCCGTGGAGGACGCCATCCACCACCTCGCCGTCGGTGAGGAGAAAGGTGGGGAATCGGTAGTCCGGGCCCAGGACGTGGAGGGCGGCCGCCGTGGTGAAGAGCTTCTGATTGGAGGCGGGGGCCAGCGATGAGGTGGGGTTCAGGGCGAAGAGGGTGTCGCCATGGGTCAGGGAGACGGCCAGAATCCCCCACTGGGCCGAGCGCCAGGGAGTCCGGTTCACCATCCCTGCCAGCTCGGCGCGGAACGCCACCATCCCCGGGTCAAGACGATCCGCGAGGGGGGCGGCGGTAGGGAGGAGGCTTCTTCCCGAAGCTTCCGTAGCCGAAGGGTGGGAGGGTTCGGCGCCCCGGAGCTCCGCGGGGGAGCTCCACCCTACGCCCCCCAACACCGTCAGAAGGGAGGCGGCGGTGAGGAAGCGGCGGGCGGGATGGGCCACAGGCGTGCGCGGGGGCGTGGTGCCTCGGGTCATGGATCTCCGGGGGGCGTGGATCATGGTTCGGACCTTCATTCCCTGGGATTCATACGAATGTTCCATCGAAGCCGCCTCTCCCCCACCCGGTCCCCCGGAGTATCGGACGAGGCAGCCCACTTCTTCACACCGGCCAGCTTCGGGGGCGGGGAGCAAAGCCCTCCAACGGGTCCTGCTCCGGGAGGGGGCGACTCACCCCCGGATTCAGGATCCCGGCGGGATCCAGCGCTCCCTTCACCGCTCGGAAGAGGGCCACCCGATCTCCCCCCCAGACGGTTTCGAGATGGGGTGCGCGGACCCGTCCGTCGCCATGTTCCCCCGTCAGCGTCCCCCCCAGCTCCCTCACCAGCTCCGCCACCTGACGGAGGATGGAGCGCACCCGCAACTCCAGATCCGGCACCCCCACCGGGAGGAGGGGGTTCAGGTGGACATTGCCGTCCCCCGCGTGGCCGAAGACGACGGCATCCACCCCGGCCTCGATCAGAATCCCGTCCACCCCCTCGATGTAGTCGGCCAGTCTACCGGGCGGAACCACCGAGTCCTCCACAAACTGGGTGGAGACGAACCCCCGTTCCGCCTCCCGGGCGATGGTGGGAGACGCGGCGTGGCGCAGCGCCCAGAGGGGGCGGGCCTCCGCCTCCGTGCCGGCGGTCTTCCCCCCCGGAACCCGGGAGGCAAGCGCATGGAGCGCCTCGGCCACCCCCGGACGGGGGCCGGAGAATTCCACGAAGAGGAGGGCGTAGCTCCTCCGGGCGAGGGGGCCCCACTCCGGATCGTCGTCCAGCCCCGAGAGGGCCAGGAAGCGGCGGCCCAGGAACTCGCACGCCGAAACCATGACCGCTCCGGGGTCCATCGCCGAAGGAGGCGGAACCTCGGGAGGATGGGTTCGCACCCTTCCACCGTTCATCGCACCCATCTTCACCGCCAGCTCCGCCAGCTCCTCGGGCGAGCCCACCGGGAGGAGGGCCACCCCGCGGCTCTCAGGAAGGGGGACGAGGGCCCACTCCACCTCGGTGATGAGGACCAGCGTTCCCTCACTCCCCACCAGAAGGGGGGTGGGGTCGGGAGGAGAGGAGCGTCCCATACCTCCACCCCTACCCGCCCACCGCGGAAGGTCATACCCGGAGGCATTCTTGCGCACGGCGGGCCAGGGGAGGGTGGCGAGGGCCTCCCGAATTCGCTCCGGGAGGGCGGAGGGGAGGGAGAGTGGGGGGAAGTCGTCGTCGATGAGCGATCCAGTTCCGAAGGGGCGCCCCTCCGCGTCCACCCCCCGGAGCCCAACGGTCCACGCCGAGCTGTCGCCATACCCGAAGGTGCGCGCACCCGCAGCGTTGGCGGAGACCATTCCCCCTACCGTGCACCAGGGAGCCGAGGAGGGGAGGGGGGGGAGGAAGGCCCCCACCTCCCTCGCCGCCTCGTCCACGCGGGCGGCCACCATTCCGGCGCCGGCCCGGATCCGGAATGAATGGCCCCCGTCCCGGCTCCGGTCGAACGGAACTCCGGAACGAGTCGGGGGGGCGAGTCTCCGGAATTCCTCCAGCGAAACCACGATGCCGGCGTTCCCCGACGCTCCGCCCGGCATCCCGGTCCCCCCTCCCCGGGGAATGAGGGGGAGCCCCCGATCACCGGCGTATCGGACCAGGAGGGAGAGTTCGGCAGGGGTACGGGGGGTGGCGAAGGCCGCCGGCGAGGCGCGCCAGGGTCCGGAGACGAAGGAGGCGAGCCGAGCGGCTTCCGCGCCGGTAACCCATCCTCCCAGGAAGCCCGGAGGGGGAGCGGTCAGGCTCGGGCCCCCCGGGCGCGCCCCTCGGATTCACACTCCGAGCAGTAGCCGGTGAGCTCGAAGCGGTACCCGGTGACCCGGAATCCGTCGGCGTTGGCCGTCAGCGACTGGAGTTCGTCCCGGGGGAAGTCGCCGGGGAGATCCATGATCCGGGCGCAGGAAAGGCAACGGGCATGGTGATGGGGGTCGGTGCGTCCGTCGTAGCGGGCCGACCCGTCTCCATAGGTGAGCTTCACCGCCAACCCGCATCCCACCAGCGTCTCCAGATTCTTGTAGACGGTGGCCAGGGAGACGGCAGGGAGCTGGTTCCGGACCGCAAGGAACACTTCGTCGGCCGTCGGGTGCTGATCGGTGGAGGCCAGGAAGCGGTACACGGCGGCGCGCTGCTCGGTGTACCGGTGTCCGGCGGTTTCCAGCGCCTCCCGGAGGGTCTCTTCGGTGGACGGATCCTGATGGAGCATGGAACTCCCCGTTCCCGCAGGGGTGAATCGGTCGAACATGTTGAAAACTATGGATGTTTGCGATGACGTGTCAACCTGAGAACTCCCGGGGAGAAGGTCCCGAGGCCCCATTCCGGAGGGCGGGATGAACCCCTCAAAATCCGACCGGGGCCTCCTCACCCTCGAGCCCCTTATGGAGGCGGTTCAGGAGGGGATCCAGGGAGCCGGATGGGGGGTTTCCGGGCTCCAGAAGACCACCAGCCAGGACTTCGACGGGCGGTGGGAGGGGGAGACCACCCGGAGCGCCTACCTCTTCTTCCACCGGGATGACCTTCCGGAAAGCGTGGGGGTGGAGGCCTTTCTGGATGAGACCTCCCGGGGGCTGCGCGGGAACCTCTCCCTCGTGGTGGACGGCCCCCCCCTTCCGGAGCTGGGTTCCCTCACCGAGGTGCTGGAGCGAGTGGGGTGCGCCGCCTCGGAGACCCTCCCTTCGGGGTATCGGGCCCCCCTTGCAATTCGGATCTCCCTTCCCGATGCTGACCGCTCTCCCGGTGAGGCGCAGGTGCAGCTCCGGGTGAAGCTTGCCATCCCCCTGGTGGCCATGGAGGCGGGAGCCTCGGCCGTCACGGCACTGGCCACCTGCACGGTGGGCGCCTTCGAGCGGCTTCTCGAGCGTCCCGAGGTGGCAGAGTTCCTCCCCCCCGTCGTGGAGTGACGGACAGGGGAGGCGGCTGATTCCGCAGGTCTCCATCCCCATGAACCGCAAATGGAACGAACCGGCCATGACCCCTCCCGAGACCTCCCTTGACGATCTTCTCCGGGAAGATCGTCGGTTCCCCCCTTCCGACGCATTCCGGGCCTCGGCTCATGCCTCGGATCCGGCCATCTACGACGAGGCGGAGGCCGATCCGGAGGGGTACTGGGCCCGCTGGGCCGAAGAGCTTCACTGGTTCCGGAAGTGGGATGCGGTGCTGGAGTGGACACCCCCCCACGCCAGGTGGTTCGTGGGAGGGAAGACCAACGTGGCGTACAACTGCCTGGACCGGCATCTGGAGGGAGCGCGCCGGAACCAGGCGGCCCTCATCTGGGAAGGGGAGCCCGGCGACACCCGGACCTACACCTACTGGGACCTCCACAGGGAGGTGTCGCAGTTCGCCAACGCCCTGAAGGGGCTGGGGGTGGAGAAGGGAGACCGGGTGGCCATCTACCTCCCCATGATCCCCGAGGCGGCCATCGCCATGCTGGCCTGCGCCCGCATCGGCGCCCCCCACTCGGTGGTCTTCGGCGGGTTCAGCCCCGAGTCGTTGGCCGACCGGATCAACGACGCCCAGGCCAAACTCCTCATCACCGCCGACGGGGGGTACCGGCGGGGGAACGTGGTGCCGCTCAAGCGAAACGCCGACGAGGCAGTGGCGCAGTGCCCCTCCATCGAGCATGTGGTGGTGGTGGCCCGGGGGTGGAACATCACCCGCACCACCCAGTCCGTCATGAAGCCGGGGCGGGATCTCTGGTACCATGATCTGGTGCGGGAGGCCTCCGCCGACTGCCCCGCCGAGGAGATGGATGCGGAGGACCTCCTCTACATCCTCTACACCTCCGGAACCACCGGAAAGCCCAAGGGGGTGGTCCACACCACCGGGGGGTACCTCACCCAGGTCTACGCCACCACGAAGTGGGTCTTCGACCTGAAGGACGATGACGTCTACTGGTGCACCGCCGATGTGGGATGGGTCACCGGGCACTCCTACATCGTCTACGGACCGCTGGCCAACGGGGCCACCATCCTCATGTACGAGGGCGCCCCCGACTTCCCCGACCGGGGGCGCTTCTGGGAGCTGTGCGAGAAGTACGGGGTCACCGTCTTCTACACGGCCCCCACCGCCATCCGCGCCTTCATGAAGTGGGGCGAGGACTGGCCCGGGCGCTACGATCTCTCCCGCCTCCGCCTCCTGGGGTCGGTGGGAGAGCCCATCAACCCCGAGGCGTGGGTCTGGTACCATCGGTTCATCGGAGGGGAGCGGTGCCCCATCGTGGATACCTGGTGGCAGACCGAGACGGGGGCCATCATGATCACCCCCCTCCCGGGGATCACCGAAACCCGGCCGGGGAGCGCCACCCACCCCTTCCCGGGAATCCAGCCCCGGATTCTCACCGAGGCGGGAGACGAGACGGGGGCGGGGTATCTGGCCATCACCCGCCCCTGGCCGTCCATGCTCCGCACCATCTACGGCGACGACGAGCGCTTCCGGGACACCTACTGGTCCAAGTGGGACGGGATCTACTTCCCCGGGGACGGAGCGAAGCGGGACGCCGACGGCTTCCACTGGGTGCTGGGGCGGGTGGACGACGTCCTGAACGTGGCGGGGCACCGCATCGGCACCATGGAGGTGGAGTCGGCGCTGGTGGATCACCCCTCGGTGGCGGAGGCCGCCGTGGTGGGGAGGGTCCACGAGCTGAAGGGGCAGGCCATCGCCGCCTTCGTGACGCTCAGAGAAGGGCAACGGCCCACATCGGAGCTGGCGGGGACGCTGAAGGCCCATGTGGCCGCGAAGATCGGCGCCATCGCCCGCCCCGACGACGTCCTCTTCACCGCCGACCTCCCCAAGACCCGATCCGGGAAGATCATGCGGCGCCTCCTCCGGGACATCGCCGAGGGGAAGGCGCTGGGCGACACCACCACCCTGGCCGACCCGGAGGTGGTGCGCCAGCTCAAGGAGCGGTACGAAGAGGGAGAGGGGTAGGGGCTCCTACCCCTGTGCCAGCGGGTCGCCCAGCCCCGTCCCCTTCCCGGGACGGGGCTTCTCCACGATGGGGCGCGCCGGGATCCCCACATGGACGTGGTGGGGGAGGGTATCCTTCGTGGCCAGCGCCATCGCCCCTACCATGGAGTCCTCCGCTACCCGCACCCCGGCCAGAACGGTGGCGTGATAGGTGATCCGCACCCCGTCCTCGATGACGGTGAGGGGGGTGGACACCTCCTTGGGTTCCACGATGTCGTGGGAGTGGGAGTAGACGTTGGCGAAGTCCGAGATGGAGACCAGGTTCCCGAGGCGGATCCCTCCCCGGTCATCCAGGAGGACGTGGCGGTGTACCACCACGTTGTCCCCCACCTCCATGTTGTACCCGAAGGAGAAGCGGACGTAGGGGAAGGCCTTGAAGTTGGCACCGCACCGGCGGAAGATCCGGCGGGCCAGGAGGCGCCGGAATCCGATCCCCAGCTCCACGTTCTCGCCCAGGGGGCTCCGGTCGAACATCTCCCAGAGCCAGAGGAGAGGCTTCACCGCCGCATACCGCTCCAGGTCGATTTCGTGGTAGTATTCAGGCTCCAGGGTGACGTTGCGAGGGTCCATCTGGTGGAGCGCCACCCGGGTGGCCAGGGGGAGGGTCGCCGGGTCGACGCTCTGAAGCTCCGGGTAGTAGAGTTCCGTAAGGACTTCTCGACAGAGCTCGTTCCGGTCGCAGGCCGGGTCGGAGAGCCGGGCATCCAGGGCGTCGAGCCATTCCCGGTAGAGAGACCGGGTGGCGTCGGGGAGGGGGACGGGTCGAAGCGGGTAGTACGGCATGGGACCAAAGTGGACGTTTCCCCCGAGCGGGGGAAGGTCGGAATGGGAGAACCAATGCATGACGTGATGAGACAACGAATTCTGCGCCGCCTGGAAACGCTCCCGGAGGCGCAGCTCTACCAGGTGGTGGACTACATCGAGTTCCTGGAGTCCCGCTACAACCGGGGAATCCCCGACGAGGTGAGCGGGTTCCAGAAGCTCGCCGAACAACTGGAGGATGGGCTCCGGAAGCGCGCCATGAATCCGGCCAACCTACGGGAGGCCTTCCAGCTCATCGCCGCCGCCGATCGGGTGCTGAGTTCGGTGTCCGAGGCGGGGAAGGAGATCCTCTCGGAACTACAGCGCACCGAACCGGTGGAGGGGGGGCGTCCCCGGGTAGAGAGGAGGGCGGCGAACGGGGAGGAGGAGAGCCGGGGTTGACTCCCCCCGGCTGCCCGGGATACCATCATCCATGGTAGCAAGTACTCGGCGAACAAGCTGTGAGCACGCGCCCGTCGCGGGGATCCGGAAGCCCGGACCACCCTCGGCGGGCGCGCCTCGTTTCAGGTTGCCGAATGCCCCCTTTGTACCCTCCACCTCCCATCGGAGGCTCCATGGCTGACGCCCCCCGGCGCGGCGCCGAAATCATCGGGGAAGGACTCACCTTCGACGACGTCCTCCTCCTTCCCGGTCACTCCATCGTCCACCCCCGCGAAACCTCCGTCGAGACGCAGTTTACCCGGGGGATTCGCCTCTCCATCCCGCTGGTTTCGGCGGCCATGGACACCGTCACCGAGTCCCGGATGGCTATTGCCATGGCACGGGAGGGGGGGATCGGGATCATCCACAAGAACATGCCGGTGGATCGTCAGGCGCTGGAGGTGGATCGGGTCAAGCGCTCCGAAAGCGGGATGATCGAGAATCCCATCACCCTGGGGCCGGACGCTTCGCTCCGGGATGCGCACGGGCTCATGGCCCGCTTCTCCATCTCCGGGGTCCCCATTGTGGAGAACGGTGGGAAGTTGGTGGGGATCGTGACGAATCGGGATCTCCAGTTCGAGCGGGAGCTGGACCGCCCCATTTCTCAGATCATGACCTCCGAGCGCCTCGTTACCACCACCGTGGGGACGACGCTGGACGAGGCGGAGCAGATCCTGCACAAACACCGGATCGAGAAGCTCCCGGTGGTGGATGACGAAGGGAAGCTGGTGGGGCTTATCACGGTGAAGGACATCGTGAAGCGGCGGCAGCACCCCAACGCCTGCAAAGATTCCCGGGGGCGCCTCCGGGTTGGGGCAGCCATCGGCGCGTCGGTGGTGGACCTCGACCGGGCGCGAGCCCTCGTGGATGCCGGGGCGGATGTCCTGGTCATCGACACCGCCCATGGCCACTCCGAGGGGGTGCTTCAGGCGGTGGCGCGAGTGCGGGAGAGCTTCCCGGATGCCCAGCTCATCGCCGGGAATGTGGCCACCACCGAGGGGGCTGTCGCCCTCATGGAGCGGGGGGTGGACGCGGTAAAGGTCGGGGTGGGGCCAGGCTCCATCTGCACCACCCGGGTGGTCACAGGGGTGGGAGTTCCCCAGCTCACCGCCGTGATGGAGGCGGTGCGAGGGGTGGAGGGTCGGATCCCCGTCATCGCCGATGGGGGGATCCGCTACTCAGGCGATCTGGTGAAGGCCCTCGCCGCCGGCGCCCACACCGTCATGATGGGCTCCATGTTTGCGGGGACCGACGAGTCTCCGGGTGAGAGCTTCCTCCTGGAGGGGCGCCGCTTCAAGCTGGTACGGGGGATGGGGTCGCTCTCCGCCATGGAGGAGGGGTCGGCGGATCGCTACTTCCAGGAAGGGGAGACCGATGCCCGGAAGCTCGTCCCCGAGGGGATCGAGGCCCGCGTCCCCTACAAGGGGCCCCTTGCCGACACCGTCTTTCAGCTCGTGGGAGGGATCCAGAGCGGGATGGGTTACTGCGGCGCCGCCAACCTGGCGGAGCTGCGCGGGAAGGCCCGCTTCTGCCGGATCACCTCCGGAGGGCTTCGGGAGTCCCACCCCCACGATGTGGTAGTGACCCGGGAGGCTCCCAACTACCGACTCTGAGTCAGGAGGGAGGTCGAGGGCCGAGGGGGAACTCTTTCCCTGTTTGCCTCCCGCCCCCCCTCGCGTACTTTGGTACGCTGAACTCTCTGGACCTTCCCTCCGGACACACCCGAACACCGCCATGTCGCTTGCCCATCTTGTCCCCCGGCTTCTCCTGGGGCCGGGACCTTCTCCGGTGTCGCCCCGCATTCTGGAGGCGCTTGGGCGCCCCACCCTCGGGCACCTGGACCCACAGTTCCTCCAGCTTCTGGATGAGGTGGGCGACGGCCTCCGCTCCCTTTTCGGAACGGAGAACCGGACTACCTTCCCGGTGTCGGGGACGGGGTCGGCGGGGATGGAGGCGGCCATGGTGAACCTTTTGGAGCCTGGCGACACCGCCATCGTGGGGGTGAACGGGGTCTTTGGCGGGCGTCTGGCCGAGATGGCTCGAAGGATGGGCGCCCAGGTGGTCACGGTGGAGGCCCCGTGGGGGCAGATCATCGACGAGGGCGCGGTCATCGACGCGCACCGAGCCCACCCCGGCGCGCGGCTGGTGGCCATGGTTCACGCCGAGACCTCCACCGGTGCCTGGCAGCCCCTGGGCGAGATCGGTTCCCACCTCCGGGGCACCGAGACCCTCCTGGTGGCGGACGCCGTGACCTCGCTGGGAGGTGTCCCGGTGGAGGTGGACCGGGTAGGGATCGACGTCTGCTATTCCGGGACCCAGAAGTGTCTGGGGGTTCCGCCGGGGCTCGCACCCATCACCTTCTCGTCCAGGGCGCTGGATCGGATCCGGTCGCGGACGACCCCGGTGGCGAGCTGGTATCTGGACGTGACCCTCATCTCCGGGTATCTGGGGAGCGAACGGCGCTACCATCACACCGCGCCCATCAACCTCATCTACGCCCTCCACGAAGCGCTGACCGAGGTGGCGGAGGAGGGGATGGAGGTCCGCTTCCGCCGCCACGCCGAGGTGGGCGGGCGTCTCCAGTCCGAGCTTGAGGTGCGGGGCTTCACCCCCTTCACCGACCCGGCCCACCGCCTCCCCCAGCTCACCGCCATGGGGCTCCCGGACGGCCTCGAAGAGGGACCCCTCCGGCGGCGTCTCCTGGAAGAGATGGGGATCGAGGTGGGGGGTGGTCTGGGGCCTGCCGCCGGGAAGATCTGGCGGATCGGGCTCATGGGACATGGTGCTCGCCACGAAACGGTGGACCGGCTCCTGAGCGCGGTGGACACCCTCGTCCCGGTGGCGGCGTGATGGAAGTGGAGGGAGGTGTGGCGCCGGTCGACCGCGGGAGCGTGCGTTCTCCCGGGGCGGGGGTGCTGCTCCTGATGGCGGGGCTCATCGCTCTCACCGGGTGCCAGCGGGTGGGCGTGGAGCGGGGAGGTACGGGAGCCCCCACACCGACCCAGGCAAGCCCCATCCCCTCCCAGCCGCGGGGAACGCCGGCACTCCCTCCCTCCCAGGAGATAGACCGTCCTCCACCGCGGTTGATGGTTGAGGTGGAGGTGGATCCCATCCTCACGAGTCCTGCGGGAGCCGACCCCCGGGTTCAGGAACAGATCGAATTCTGGGTCGACTTCTGGACCGGTCGAGGATCGGGACACTTCGGTCGCTACCTGGAGCGGA
>JBJHBD010000023.1:0-29494 GCA_050485305.1 Gemmatimonadota bacterium | reverse complement strand
GGGGCGGCCCCCCGCCCCCCCCCCCGCCCCGGGGGGGGGGGGCGGGGGGGGGCGGGCCCGGGGCGGGCCTGGGGCCACGGGGCGGGCCGCTTCGCCCCCGGGGGCGGGGGGGCTCGGGCGAGCTTCGCCGAGCCCCTTCGGGGGATGGGTTTGTCCGGGTGGGTCGGGTCGGCTATCGCCCTCCGCGTGGTCCCGAGAGCCGGTTGAGCTGGGAGATGGCCTGGCGGGCCATGGCCAGCGCGGCGGCGTAGTCCCCGTCGCCGAGCGCCACATTGGCCTCTCCGATGAGGATGGCGGTCTGGATGAGGAACTCGGTGAGGGCGGGGGAGGGGTCGGGACCGATCTGCTCCGCCACCTGGGCGAGGAGGGCCTGAGCCGCCGCCACGGCCTGCGCCGCCTGCTCCGCCAGGCTTTCGCCCCGGGAGCCGGTTCCGAGGATCCACCGGGCAATCTGGCTGCACGCCGAGGCTTCCTCGATGGCCAGCCGGTAGTCCTCGGCGTCGAGAGCGCTCCGGGCAGCGGCGCAGTGGGCGGCGGCTCGTTCCAGAGCGTCCTGAATGGCCTGCGACGGGTTGTCTCCCGCCAGGAGTTCGGCGCGCTCCAGGAGTTCGAAGGCGGCGGCCACGGCGGCCTGGGCCCGCTCCTTCAGCACCGTCTCGTCCCGGTCGTCCCGGGAGAGGGAGGCGAGGATCCACCGGGCAATCTGGCTGCACGCCGAGGCCTCCTCGATGGCCAGCCGGTAGTCCTCGGCGTCGAGAGCGCTCCGGGCGGCGGCGCAGTGGGCGGCGGCCCGCTCCAGGGCGTCCACGATGGCCTGCGACGGGTTGTCTCCCGCCAGGAGTTCGGCACGCTCCAGGAGTTCGAAGGCGGCGGCCACGATGGTGGCGGCCCGTTCGCCCGCATCGGAGCTCTGAGCCAGGGTGGGCGTCTTCCCGGTGTCGGAGGCATGCTGCGCCTCCATCCCATCGGGAGAGGTGGTGAGGAGGGTGGGGCCGGTGGGGGTGGTGTCACACCCCACGAGAACGAGGCCGGCGACGAGCATCCAGACTCCCTTCGTCATGAGTCGCATGGGTTCTTCCACGCTGGACCGGGGATCGCTCGGCGCCCGGTCTACGTTGTTCCTGCCGCCGGACAGTCCCCTCCCTGATGGCGGGGGCCGGCTGTGAGTGAGGAGGGCAACGATGATGCCATGAGGGGGGTGAGGCGACGAAAAGCACTTGTATAAAATAAGTTACGGGTGTCACCGGTCGTCGGGGCGAAGGCGCTGGTGAGGCGGGTCAACATAAAATTCTTGCATGTGATACCGCTCCATCACAATACTTGTGCGTTCATTGGGTTTGCCGTCGCCGACCGGGGGTGAAGATGGGACATGCCGCGGAAGAGAAGAATTCGGTTCTGTCCTATCTTCCGGGAGAGGACCGAGGGGTGGTGGAGGGGGCCATCCGGGGGAGATCGGTGGAGTGGAGCCCATCCGCCGGCGCGTTCTTCCGGGCTCTGGAAGCCGCACCCCGGGGGATCACGCTGGTCCGTCTGGCCGAGGGCGAGGGGGATGGGTTGGACGACGCGGCGGTGCGCCGGGTCGCCGAGCACCCCCACGCCGGCGTCCTCTTCCTCCTGGCCGGGGAGCACTCGGTGGAGCGGATCCTCTTCACCGAGGAGGTGGGTGCGGCCGCCCTCCTCCCCCTCCCCCTTCGGCCCGAGGAACTCCGGCGGGAGATCACCCCGATCCTGGATGAGCGCGGGGAGGTGGAGATCCCTCCGGGTCCATCCTCCGGAGAGGCGGAGCCCATCGTGGGGTCGAGTTCATCCCTCCTGGGGGTTCTCCGGGAGGTGGCGCGGATCGCCGATTCGACGGCGACCCTCCTGATTGCCGGGGAGTCGGGAACGGGGAAGGAGCTGGTGGCCCGCCTTCTCCACCAGCGGAGTCGGCGAGGGTCCGGTCCCTTCGTGGCGGTGAACTGCGCGGCCATCCCCGATACCCTGCTTGAGGCGGAGCTCTTCGGTCATGAAAAGGGGGCGTTCACCGGGGCCATTGGGCGGAGCGAAGGCCGCTTCGGGAGGGCCCACGGCGGGACCCTCTTCCTGGACGAGGTCGGGGAGACGAGCCTTGCCCTTCAGGCCAAGCTCCTCCGGGTGCTGGAGACCGGTGAGGTGGAGCGCCTGGGGGCGGCAGGAGAGCAGCGGGTCGATGTCCGGGTGGTGGCGGCCACGAACCGGGATCTCCGGGAGGAGGTGGAGGCGGGGCGGTTTCGGGCCGATCTCCTCTTTCGTCTGGCGGTTGTGGAGGTGTCCCTCCCGCCCCTCCGGGACCGTCCCGAGGACGTCGTCCCTCTTTCCCTGCACTTCCTCCGCCACTTTGCCGAGCGGTACGGGCGTCCGGTAGCGCGGGTCAGTCGGGAGGCGCTCCGACGGCTGGAGAACCACAACTGGCCCGGGAATGTGCGGGAACTCCGGAATGTCCTGGACCGCGCCGTCCTCATGGCTCGGGGAGGGGTGGTGCGCTCGGGGGACCTTCAGTTGGGACCCGGTTCCCCCCGCCTCTCTCCCCGGGAGGCGAAACCCCCGGAAGGGTTTCCCCCCTCCCTCTCCCTCAAGGAGGTGGAAGAGCGTCACATCCGGCGCGTGCTCGATCACACCGGTGGCCATATGGGAGAGGCGGCGGAGCTTCTCGGGATCCATCGAAACACCATGACCGCCAAGGTGCGGGAATACGGGATCGACGCGGTCGGGAAGGGGGGGCGGGCATGACCCGGGGGCTTCACGGTTCCGGTGAAGGGGACCCTCGACACGGGTTCGCCTTCACGGATTTCGGGCGCAATACCGGCGCCCGAGGGCCGGTTATTCCCCATTTGGAGTGGCACGTTCCCTGCTTCGGAAGGTCGGGAAGATGAACGCGCGATCCGATTCACCCGCGCCCGGGACGATCCGACTGGAACGCGTCCTGGCCCTCTTCCCCGAGGTCCCGGAGCTTCGTCTTCTCATGGACTCTCTCATCCCCGCGTCACAGCCGGATCCCACCCGGAGGTGGAGTGGATCGGGTGAGCTGGGGAGTGTGGGAGAGCGGATCGTGAACCCGCGGTCGGCCCGCCGGCGGCTGGACGAGCACGCCAGGGAGGAAGGGGCCCGGTTGAGCGCCCTCATGGGGCGGGTGGGGATCATTCTTCAGCGGGTCTCCGAAGGGAAGACCGAGGAGGCCGTTGCCGAATTCCTGGCACAGGGCGCCGCGGAAGAGGAGGCGAGTCGGTTGGCCGAGGCCGAAAGGTGGTACCTGGCAGGGCACCGTCTGGCCCGCGAATCGGGATCTCCCCGGGCGCCGGAAGGGCTGCGCAAGGCGGCTCGAGCTGCCCGTGGGAGAGGACGACTGGCCGAAGCCGAGGAGTGGTACGAGCGCGCCGCGCGGGATGCCGCGGATCTGGGGCGGGAGGAGGACGAGGTGGTGGCGCGGATCGGTCGCGGGAATGTGGCGGTGGATCGGGGGCGGTGGAGCGAGGCGGAGGGGTGGTATCGGGAGGCTCTCGCCCTTCTCCCTCCCCGGATCGGAGATGCAATGCCGGCGCCGGAGCGGTGGCAGCTCCATCAGAATCTGGGGATCACCGCCAGGAAGCAGGGGCACTTCGAAGAGGCCCGTGTTCATCTGGAGGTGGCCCGCGAAATGGTGGAAGCGTTGGGTGATCCCGAGGGGAAGGTGGATGTGGAGAACGGCTACGGGATGCTCCGACTTGCCGAGGGGAACCCGAAAGCCGCCGCACTTCACTTCCGCAATGCCCTGGCGGGAGCCCGATCTCCTCTCGCCCAGGTAGTGGTTGGGGTGAACCTGGGCGAGGCGCTCCTTGCCGCGGGGCGCGCGCTGGATGCGGGTGAAGTGGCCCGGAACGCAGAGGCCCGAGCTCTTGCTGCAGGGGTGGTGGGGAAGCTTCCCGAGGTCTATCGCCTCCTGGCGAAGGTGGCGGAAGCACGAGGAGAGGGAGATGCCTTCGTCCTTTTGGAACGTGCCCTCACCCTCGTCCGGAACCACGGACTTCCACCCTACGAAGAGGCGCTCACCCTGGAGGCGTACGGAAAGCTGCGGACACGAAGCGGTGAGGAACAGGTTGGGCGCGAGGCGCTGGAGCGGGCGATGGAGATCTATCGCACCCTTGAGTCCGCCACGACGGTCGGGCTCCAGGAGGAGCAACGGGAAAAGGAGCAGGGTTTTCATGAATAGGGCACAGGCGGTTTTCATGAGGATGGGACTGTTGGGCATCCTCCTTCCCGGGCTCTTCGGCTGCGGAGAGCTGACCTCCGGCGGCATCGGCGAAGTGGAAGTCGTCCTCGCCGCCGACTCCATCGCCATGATGGGACTCCTCCGGGAGGCCGGAATCGCGGCGGACGCCGCCGGCGGGACCATCGAGGGGACGCTCACCGCCCGGGTCCGGTCGTACATCGGAGGGGACGTCCGAGGCGAGTGGCGTGAACTCACCGACGGTCCCGAAGAGATCACCCTCCCCCTGGAGGGCGGTGAAATCCGGGTCCTGGCGCGCAGGGAGCTCGCCCCGGGGAGCTACGTGGGAGTCCGCACCATATTCGGGCGGGTCGAGGCCAACGTGGTTCGGGGGCTCACCGTAGACGGTGAACCCATCATCGGGACGGTGCAGGTCAATCTGGGGCCGGACGGGCTCATCGAGGTGCTGGATCCCAACCTCCTGGTGGAGGTGGGGACGGATCGCACCACAGAGGTGGCCATCGAGATGCACTCCCGGATCTGGCTCCGCCTCCTGGATCGGGCCACCCGCCGGGTGGACCCTCAGGACTTCCGAGGGGTGGTGCGGGTGCGAGTCCGCTCCCGTTGATGGAGCCGGAGGGGGCCGGTAGTGTAGGCGTACCGGATCCCCATCCTCCCACTTCGGGAGGGCTCCTCTACATGCTACCGGCGGCACGGACCCCATGAAGGCAGCCATCTTCTCCGAACACGGCGGACCGGAGGTCATCCGGATCGCCGAGGTGGACACCCCCGAGCCGGGCCCCGGTGAGGTCCGCATCCGGATCGGTGCCGCGGCGCTCAACCACCTGGATCTGTGGGTCCGCCGAGGACTCCCCATCTCCATCCCCATGCCCCACATCGGGGGATCGGACATGGCGGGGACGGTGGAGGCGCTGGGCCCGGGGGCGGAGGGTGTCGCCATCGGGACGCGGGTGGTGGTGGACCCCTCCCTGGACTACGAGTGGTACACCGGAGTGCGCCGGGGAGAGGGGCTCGTAGAGCCCGAGTTCCGGGTCATGGGCGAGCACACCCAGGGTGGATTTGCCGAGTACGCGGTGGTCCCCGCCGCAAACCTCCTCCGGCTCCCCGACGAGGTGGAGTTCGAGACTGCCGCTGCCGCCGCCCTTGTTGGGGTTACGGCCTACCGGGCGCTCTTCACCCGGGGGGGGCTCAGGGCAGGGGAACGGGTCCTCATCACCGGAGGGTCCGGAGGGGTCTCCACCGCAGCCATCCAGATGGCCCGCCACGCCGGTGCCCATGTGACCGTCCTCACCTCCGGAGAGGAGAGTGTGGCCCGGGTGCTGGAGCTGGGCGCCCACCAGGCGGTGGACCGGAAGGAGGGAGATCCGGGGAAGCTCCTGAAGGAAGCGCTGGGCAATTCCGGGGTGAACCTGGTCCTGGACTCGGTGGGAGAGGCGCTCTGGGGGACCCTCATCCGGAGCCTCGCACCGGGAGGGCGTCTCGTCACCTACGGCGCCACCACCGGCCACGCCGCCCCCACCGACCTGCGCCACATCTTCTGGAAGCAGCTCTCCATCCTGGGGAGCACCATGGGCGATCCGGGCGATTTCCACGCCTCCATGCGATTGCTCTTCGAGGGGGCGATTCGCCCGGTGATCCACGAAGTCCTCTCCCTGGACGAGGCCAGGGAGGCGCACGAACTCCTGGAAGGGGGGAGGGTGTTCGGAAAGGTGGTGGTGAGGCCCTGATGGATCTCCGCGAAGCACAGGCCCGCGTCGACGCCTGGATCTCCCGCTTTGAAGAGGGCTACTGGCCCCCCCTCGTGAACCTGGCCCGCCTCATCGAGGAGGTGGGTGAGCTGGCCCGGGAGCTGAATCACCGCTACGGCGCGAAGAAGAAGAAGGCGGACGAGCCCGAACAGGATCTGGCCCTCGAACTCGCCGACGTCCTCTTCGTCCTCATCGCCATGGCAAACGAGCAGGGAATCGATCTGGACGACGCGCTGGAGCAGGTGCTGGAGAAGTATCGCGTGCGGGATTCGGATCGGTGGGAGCCAAAACGGGAGGATGGGTCTTCCGGGGTTCCATCCTCCTGAGAAAGGGATGGCTATGGAACCTCGCCCACGCCTTTCCGCGCTCCCCACCCTCCGCACCGAGCGGCTCGTCCTGAGAGCCTTCGAAGCCTCCGATGCCCCACGAATCCGGCGATACGCCGGGGAGGTCGAGAAGGATGGGGGCGAGCTGGGGTACTGGATCGGGAAGCCTTAGTGGGGGAGGGGGTTCGCCTCCGAAGCGGCCCGCGCCGTGACGGAGTTCGGGTTCAGGACCCTCGGCCTTCGCGGACGAGCGGGACTCCGGGGCGTTGGCGGCGCTCGAGGCGTTGAGGCGCTCCGAGGCCATCACGTCGAGCATCTGGCCGCTGGAGGTGGCCAACGGCCTTCTCTCCGCGGAGCGACGAGGCCGGCTGGCGTCCGCGGATTCGGCTCGCTTTTGCCGCTACCTCCTCCAGCTCCCGGTGGTGGTCGACCCCGGAGACCGGAGAGGGGCCATGGGAGAGGTGCGACGATTGGCCGGAGAACGGGGGCTCTCGGTGTACGACGCCTCGTATCTGGAGATCGCCCTGCGCCTCGGGATTCCCCTGGCCACGGGGGACGGTCGGTTGAGAACCGCCGCCGCCGAGATGGGTATGGAACTCCTTTCGGGGTAGATCGCCCCCCTACCCCTTGAACGCCGCCAGCGCTTCCACCACCTGATCCACCTCCTCTTCCGTGTTGTAGAAGTGGGGGCTGATTCGAACGTGTCCGGGGCGATAGTCCACGATGATCCCCAGGTCGTCCAGGTGGGCCACCGCCTCCCGGGCCTGTTCGTGGGGGATGAGGACGATGGCGGTGCGGTGCACCGGATTGGCGATGTGCGGAGGGAAGCCGGCGGCGGCGAGCCCATCCACCAGCCGATCGGTGAGTTCCCGATTGCGAGCCTCGATGCGGGTTATCCCCACCTCGTCGATGATCTCCTGCCCCCCCAACGAGGTGTGAATGGTGGGGAGGGCCGGAGTCCCCAGCTCGAAGCGGCGGGCGTCGTCCCGGTAGCGGAACCCCTCCAGATCGAAGGCGAAGGGCTGCTGGGTGGCGAACCAGGAGGTGATCCGGGGCTGCCAGGAGCGGATGCGTTCTTCCCGGACATAGAGGTAGGCGAGTCCGGGGCCCCCACAGAGCCACTTGAGGGGTCCAGTGGCGTAGACGTCCACCCCGGTGGCCTTCACATCGACGGAGATCTGGCCGGCCCCCTGGTATCCGTCGATGAGGGACACGGCTCCGGCTCGACGGGCGATGCTGGCGAGGGTGGCCAGGTCCTGGCGGTATCCGGTGGCGTAGAAGACATGGGAGGTGGCGAGGACGGCGGTTCGCTCATCCACCACCTCTTCGAACTGCTCGGGGTCGATGCGGATTCCGTCCGGGCTCCGAAGCACCACCACCTCCACCTCGGGCTTCACCGCCCACTGGTAGGCGAGGGTGGGGAAGTCCAGTTCGGTAATGACCACCTTGGGGCGCCGCGAATAGTCGATGCTTTCCGCCACCACCGAGAGGGCGGCGGAGATGGAGGGGAGAAGAGCGGTTTCTCCTGAAGAGGCTCCGAGGAACGAGCCCACCCTCCCCCTCAGCAGTTCGATGCGTTTGAGCCAGTGCTCGTACCAGGCCGACGCCCCCTTGGTGTGCCACAGCTCCAGGAACTCCTTCATGTACCCCTCGGCACGGAGCGAGAGCGCGCCGAGTGAGCAGGAGTTCAGGTAGTTCCGAGTACCCAGGATGGGAAACTCGGCCCGGACCTCGGACAGGTCGAAACGGGAACGCTCGGGCACGATGCGGCCCTCCGGAAGGGGAAGTGGGGGGGACGGGGACAAAGTGGCCTTCCAGAGTATCGGACGGAAGGGATGGAAACTTGAGCACCCGGGGCGCGGCACCGGGTTCCCCGGGGGCTCCACCTCACTTTCGCTCTCCCGGTCGGCAACCTGGGAGAACCCTGGATCCGAATACCCCTCACCGGAGTACCCGAACTCCCATGTCGACGCCCCTTCTCCTCGTCGCGCTCCTTCCCTGGATCGGTGTGGGTGCGTTCCTGGCCTTCCGTTTGAAGGAACCCCGGCCCCTCGTCCCCCTTCCGGAGCCGGGCCAAGACGCAATTCCTCAGGAGGATGGGTCTCCGGACTCCGCTCTTCCCTTCGTCTCCATCATCGTTCCGGCCCGCAACGAGGCGCGGAGCATCGAGCGGTGCGTCACCTCCCTTGCGGCGCAGCGGTACCGGCGATTCGAGATCCTGGTGGTGGACGACCGCTCGGAGGATGGTACCGGCGAGCTGGCCCGGGCCATCCCTTCCGGGCACGCCGAGTCCCTCACGGTGGTGGCGGGAGAGCCCCTCCCCGTGGGGTGGTTCGGAAAGCCGTGGGCGTGTCATGTGGGGAGTCGACATGCCCGGGGGGAACTCCTCCTCTTCACCGACGCGGACACCTGGCACCATCCCGAACTCCTGGGAGAGGCGGTACGAGGGCTCGAGGAGGACGGGGCCGCTCTCCTCTCCCTCATCGGTCGCCAGGAGATGGAGAGCTTCCCGGAGCGGCTCGTGCAGCCCCACATCTTTGTCCTCATCGGGATGCGCTACCCTCGACTGGATCGGCCGGTGGAGGGCGGCAACCCCGGAGGTGCCATCGCCAACGGGCAGTACGTCCTGGTCAGGAGGGAGGCGTACGACGAGATCGGCGGGCACGGGGCGGTGAGGGGCGAGGTGGTGGAGGATCTCCGGCTGGCACAGGAGATGGTGGCCGCCGGCGGGCGCCTCACCATGCGAGGGGCCAGGGAGCGTTTTTCCACCCGGATGTACACGTCGCTTCGCGAGCTGGTGAACGGGTGGACGAAGAATGTGGCCGTCGGCGCCCGTCAGGCCTCGGGGCGGTGGGGGTGGGTGGCGATCCCGGCCATCCCGGTTTTCCTCCTCACCTTCTGGATCATCCCTCCGGTGGTCCTGGGGATGGGGGTCGCGGGGGTGGTCGGCACTCCGGTCCTCCTCTGGGCCGGGATCGTCACCGGATTCTCCACCCTCCTCTGGGCCGGAATCTACCACCGATTCGACGCCCCGCCGGTGTACGCTCTCCTCTACTTCGCCGGTGCGGGGGTGGCCTTCTTCATCGTGCTCCGGAGTCTCCTCCGGGGCCGGAGGCGCATCGAGTGGAAGGGGCGGCGGTACGGCGGGTGAGTCGGTCTTTGCGTCCCACGGAGCCCGGTGTCTACCTTTCATCTCCAACCCATCAAGCGCCCCGCCCCGACGCCCTGGAGGGATGTATGTCCCGTCTGGCCCCCTCTCGCTCGCACCTGAACCTTGCCCCCTTCGCACTCCTTCTCCTGGTCCTCGCCCCCCTCTCCGGGGTGCAGGCGCAGGAGCGGGGGATCACGCCCGAAGACTACTACCGGATGACCTTCGTCGGAGACGTGGCCCTCTCCCCCGACGGGAGCAAGGTGGCGTTTACGGTGACCCGGGTGGTGGAGGCCGAAAACCGGCGGCATCGCACGGTATGGCTTGCCGAACTGGAGGATGGGCGACCGGTGGGTGAACCCATCCCCTTCACCGATCCCACCCGCGACGCCGGGGGGCCCACCTGGTCACCCGATGGGCGGCTCCTCGCCATCCAGTCCCGGCGGGATGACGGGGCTTCCACCTGGTTTCTTCGGGTGGGTGCTCCAGGGGGTGAAGCTTTCCGGGTGGATGGGCTCGAGGGCACCCCCATCTGGTCGCCGGACGGGGAGTGGATCGCCTTCACCCGCCGCACCGAGGCGCCGGAGCGTGGGGCGCGAGCCGGGTGGATCGCCCCCGATGCCATCACCACCACCCTCAACCGGGAGCGCTTCGACGGTCGGGTCATCACCCATCCTCGGTACAAGAGCGACGGGACGAACCCTCTCCTCCCCCACCCCGAATCCCGGGGGACCAACCAGATCTGGGTGGTGCCGGCATCCGGTGGGGAGCCCAGGCAGGTCACGGACGCATCCTTCGATGTGGGAGGGGTGAGCTGGAGCCCGGACGGGACCCGTTTCTACTTCACCGGGGACGAGGCCTCCGACGACGTCTGGAACCGCTCCGGGGACATCTACACCGCGTCGGTGGCCACCGGCGAGATCACCCGCCTCACCCCGGGGCCGGGGAGCGGGAGCTGGCGGGCGCCGGCGGTGTCTCCCGACGGTCGATTCCTCGCCTTCCTCCACTCGGCGGGGGCCAACGAACCCACCACGTTGCAGGTGGCCCCTCTGGGGGGCGACGGCACCTTCGCAGGGGAGGGGCGGGTCCTCGTGGATGGGGAGGAGCTGAACCCCGGCGCGCCCCGCTGGAGCGCCGACGGGTCGGCTCTCCGCTTCACTTCGTCCTGGCGGGGCGACTCCCACCTCCACCAGGTCCGGGTTCGCGACGGGGAGCTCCGCGCCGTCACCACCGGTCTTCGTCAACTGGGGTCGGTGAATGAGACCCCCGACGGGCGGTTCCTCGCCTACACCTCTACCGATCCGGTGACCCCCGCCGAGGTATGGGTAGCCCGGGGCGACGGCTCCGACGAGGTGCGCATTACCGGGTTCAACGACGACTGGCTCGCCGAAGTCGCGCTCACCCCCGCCGAGGAGATCACCTGGCAGGTGGCCGACGGCACCGAGATCCACGGATGGGTCATGCGCCCCCTCGGGCACGAGGCGGGTCGCCGCTACCCCATGGTGCTGAAGGCCCACGGCGGGCCCCACGCCATGTACGGGAACACCTTCTTCCATACCTTCCAGCTTCTCACCGCCAACGGCTTCTACGTCTTCTACCCTAACCCCCGGGGGTCGTCCGGATACGGACATGACTTCCAGTACGCCACGCTCGGCGGGTGGGGGCTGGTGGACGAAGAGGACTTCCTCACCGGGGTGGATGCGGTGCTGGCCCGGTATCCCGACATCGACCCCGCCCGTCTCGGGGTTTCGGGAGGGAGCTATGGGGGATACGTGACGAACTGGCTCATCGGGCGAAGCGACCGGTTCTCCGCCGCCGTCACCTCGCGCTCCATCGCGAGCCTGGAGAACCTCTGGGGAATCTCCGACGCCCTCGGCACCCTGGAGTTCGAGTTCGGCGGAGTGCCGTGGGAAATCCCCGAGGTGTATCGCGCCGCCTCGCCCATCACCTATGTGGGGAATGTGACCGCTCCCACCCTCATCATCCACTCGGAGTTCGACCACCGGACGCCCATGGCCGATGGCGAGCTCCTCTACCGGGCCCTCCAGCGCCAGGGAGTCCCGGTGGAGTTCGTCCGCTACCCGCGGTCCTCCCACGGCCTCTCCCGCACGGGCGAGCCCTGGCTCCTGGTGGACCGACTGGAACGGATCCGGAGCTGGTTCGTGCACTGGCTGGGAGACACCCTGGTGGATGATCGATAGGGAGACGCTCAGGGGGATCGCCCTCTCTGAAGGGTTCGATCTGGCGGGGATCTGCCCCCCCGACCCCTCGGAACACGCTCCCTTCCTGGAGGGGTGGATCGACGCCGGGTACCACGGCGAGATGGAGTACCTCGCGCGCCCGGACGCCCTGGCCCGTCGCGCCGATCCTCGCCGGTCCCTTCCGGAGGCGCGGAGCGTTCTTGTGGTGGGGCACAACTACCATCACCCCGATCCGGAGGGGGTCCCTGCCGACCCGGTCCGTGGGGTCATCGCCCGCTACGCCCGGGGGCGGGACTACCACCGGGTGGTGAAGAAGGGGCTCGCCCGGGTGCACCGGCGCCTGGAAGAGGAGCTGGGGCGACCGGTGGTGGCCCGGGCATACGTGGACACCGGTCCCCTCCTCGAGCGGGAGCTGGGAAGGCGAGCCGGGCTCGGGTGGTTCGGGAAGAACACCATGCTCATCCACCCGCGGAAGGGGTCGTACTTCTTCCTCGGCACCCTCCTCACCGAACTGGAGGTGGAGCCCGACCCTCCCTTCGAGCCGGACCACTGCGGGAGCTGCCGGGCCTGCCTCGACGCCTGCCCCACCGGGGCGCTTCTGGGGCGGGACGAGACCGGCGCCCCCGTCATGGATGCCACCCGGTGCATCTCGTACCTCACCATCGAGAACCGGGGCTCCATCCCGGCGGAGCTTCGCCCCCTCCTGGGGAACCGGATCTACGGGTGTGACATCTGCCAGGAGGTGTGCCCCTGGAACGGGCGGTTCGCGGCGGAGGCGGCGGAGCCCGGGTACGGGGCGAGGGGGCCGGGGGAGGTGCCGGTTGGGGTGGAGAAGGAGGGCCCCGCGGGCCCGGGTTCGGACCGCACCCGGTTGCTCCATCCCGGCACCGACGCGCCATCCCTGGTCGAGCTCCTCCGCATGGCGCTCTCGGAAGACGGGTGGGAGGCGTTCTCCCGGGGATCGGCGATCCGGCGGGCGGGTCGGGTGGGGTTCGCCCGGAACGTGTGCGTGGCGCTGGGCAACTGGCTCGCCGGCGAGGAGGAGCCGCCGCAGGAGGCTGTCGCAGTCCTTGTGGAGGCGCTCTCGGACTCCGAGCCGCTGGTGCGGGGGCATGCGGCCTGGGCGTTGGGGGAGGCGGGATCCTCTTCGGCTGGCGCAACCCTTGAGCAACGGCGAGTCTCGGAGAAGGACCCCTGGGTGGTGGCGGAGTTGGAGCTCGCTCTCATGCGCTGCGGCTCCCCGGGAGGTTCGGCCACCCTTCCGCCGAGGATCGAGTGATCGTGGGAAAGCGCCCCTGGTATACAGTCACAACCATTGTTGTGGGGCTTCTCCTTGCAACCTGGGAGCCCCTTCACGGACAGGCCACGGACCGCGCCGAGGTACAACTCCGAGTGGGGTGGTGGGCACCCCTCTCGACGCTCTCGATGGTGAACGAGGATTATGATGGTGAGCCTTCGGAGGGAACTCTGGCGCTCAGCGCATCTCCCTCCCTCGGGGTTGGGGTGACGGTCCCTCTTTCGCCCCGAAGTTCTGTCAGGAGTACGGTATCGGTTACGGCTCCCCGCCCGATACCGCGGTTTGAAGGATCGCTCTGTGAGGTTGAGTATTCCGCCGGACGGGTGGACGACGACTGCCGTTGGCGTGGAGCACCTCGGGGGTGGGTGGTCCAGGGGGCGGCTGAGGCTGTCCTGAGTCTCTCCGACGGATTCCGTGTGGGGTTTGGTGTCGCACCACGGTACTTCCGGGCACCGAACTTCGATTGTCTTGCATGGGCACCGGGAGGGCCGTGCGTCGCCGCCGGGAACGTCCGCCGCCATTCCACCTTCACGGCGGGAGCCCACGCCTCTATCGGAGCCCGGTTCACCCTCGCTCATCGACCATTTACCCTCGACCTCGCGAACACGGTGATCCGGGTGGAAGGGAAAGCGCAGCACGAGATGGGGGTGACGTTGGGGGTGCCGGTGGTATCCTGGTGAGAAGTTCGGTGCATCGACCCGCAGAATGACACCAAATAGCTCCGGCTTGCACCGCTAAAGGACCGACACCCTCACCTCCATACGCCAGGAAAAGGCCCTTCCAGGGCAAAGGCTTCCACTACCTCGGTGCCTTCAGGAACTCAGGTGGGAGCTACCCCTCTCCGGTGCAGGGTGCCTGAAGGACGTCCCGTTTGAGCACACGAGGTAGGGGTTCACCGCCAACCGTGGTGGTAAAGAAAGTGGGGCGCCACATGATCGTGTGTTCGACACCGGCAAGAGTGTACCCTGAGAAACAGGACACGGCAGCTCCAATCTCGCCGTAACTTCTTGCGATTAGCGTTGGGAGTTGACCCGCGTCTTCGCCCAGAAGAGTCAGGATCTCGGAAACCCTCCTGTCTTCGGTGGTGGCGACCTGGGAAAACCGAATCGAAGGGTGACGCTTTGCCGCGGCCCGATACATCCCCACGAAGGGATCTCCCTCCGGAGGCAGGGGGAGCCCACGGGAGGCCAGGACTGAGTCAGCGCCCCAGGTCGCCAACATCCTGCGAGATCCATCCAGTCGGAGTCCGGCGACCCCATCGCCCACCTGCCTGACTTCCGCTTGCGGAAAGAGGTCTGCCACCTGTGCAGCCACGGCGGGAGAGGCGACGGCACCGGCACTTCCACCGATCACCGTAATCCGCTCAGGTGATGACTCGAGGGTAGCGAGATAAGAGAGGACTGCCTGGACATTCATCCATCCGAAGTGGTTCACGGTAATGGCGTCGGCACTCTCCCCTTCCGGAGGCACGTACTCGACACGCCGGGCGCCAAGGTGGAGATCTCCCGTGCAGTACGGGACAAAGATTGCCAGATCGTCCCGGAACGGATTTTCGGGCACCGCCATATCGAAGATGCCATGCACCCGCTGGGCGAATCCGGTGGCATCGATGTGCGGAGAAAACTGGAGTTCCCTGTCGGGGTGGCAACTCTCAAAGTCCCAGCACCCTCCGCCGCCCTGGAGGTAGAGGAGGATGCGAGATCCATCTCCATCGCGAACCCAGAATTCGAAGGGTGTGTCAAATGCGCAGGTGGTTTCACCACCAGGGTGCACCGCCAGCCAATTCGAGGTGCGGCTCCCCGCATCGGGGGCGTGTGCGGGAGGGGTCTCGCACCCGGCGGGGAGAAAGAGGAGGAAAACCGTCAGCAGCCTTCGAGACGACACCACCACCTCAGGCCCTCCGAGCGCACATCTAACGCCTCGCCTCATACCGCATGGCCACCGCCCCCGATTCGAACTCCACCTGATCCACGAGCTTCAGGTCCACATGCTGGGATAGCCCCGCGAAGAGGGTTGGGCCGCGCCCTACGATCCTGGGGTGCACGACAAACTCGTACTCGTCGATCAATCCCAGCTCGGCCAACGCCAGCGGGAGCTGCAGCCCTCCCACGAGGAGCGGCTTCCCCGGCTCCTCCTTCAGCTTCTGAACGGCCTCTTCCAGATCGCCGCGCACGAGTTCCGCGTTCCAGTCCACCTGCTTCAGGGTGCTGGACACGACGTACTTCTTGATGGAGTGGATCGTCCGGGCGAACGAGTCCATCCACGGCTCCATCCAGTCGGGTCTCACTCCGGTCTCCGCCGGTTCCCGCCACGCCCCCTCCATCATTTCGTAGATGACTCGTCCGGAGAGGAGGGCATCGCCCTCGGCGAGCCTGTCGGTGTGGTACTGATGCAGCTCTTCGTTCGTCGGGGCTGCCGTATGATCGCAGCAGCCGTCCAGAGTGACGTTGATGGAGTAGCGAAGGGGGCGCATGGGGCGGGGCTCCGTGGTTGTAGGACTTGGGTGCAATCCGTAAAGCACCGGAGAGGGTGGATTGATCCCGGTCACCTCGGTTCAGGGTGACCGATGCTACCGGGAGTATGAGAGAATGAGGACTCCGGAAGCCAGCTTTCGGGTGGCGGCAAGCTGAAGCCGGTGCCGATCCTCCAGCCCTTCCAGGAGGGAGCGGCCCTTCCCCAGGATCACCGGGCAGAGGACGAGACGCACCTCGTCGATGGCCCCTGCGGCCAGGAGGGTGCCGGCCAGCTCGGAGCTGCCGAAGAGGGAGAGGGTTCCCTCCCCATCCTCCCTTTGCAGGCGCCGGACCTCGGCTACCGGGTCCTGGCGGACGATGCGGGTGTTCGACCACTCCGCTTCGGCCAGCGTCCTGGAGAATACCACCTTTGGGAGCGCGTTCATCCGGGGGGCCTCCGGGGAGGTGGCGGTGGGCCAGTAGCCGGCCAGCGCCTCATAGGTGCGGCGCCCGAAGAGGATGGTGTCGGTGGCGGCGAGCATCTCCTCCACGTACGCCGTGAACTCGTCATCCACCACATGCCAGTCCAGCGCCCCTCCCTCCCCTTCGAACCGCCCATCAAGGGAGATCATCATCTGCCACATTACAGGTCGCATTCTTCGGTTCCTCGCTGTTTCAGGTGGATTGAAGGTCGGGGAGTCTGCCATCCATGGGAGGAAGCAGGTACACCGCATCTTTATCGGTCGCACCGAAACCCGGGCGGTGGCCCTCGCGTAAGGTGGTGAGCTGTTTCCAGGGCATCGGGATGGAGCCGCATGCCTCACCCCTTGAGGCTTCCATTCCACAGCGAGGTGTGTCTATGGGCCTGCTGTTGCACGTGTTTGCCGGAGGGCTGGCGCTCGCTTCGGGCTTCATTGCCCTGTTCGCCCTGAAGGGTGGGAGTCTGCATCGGGGGGGCGGACTGGTGTTCGTCTGCTCCATGGTAATCATGGCGCTCACCGGCGCAGGCTTGGCGGCGCTCAACGCGGCGCCCGGCAACGTGATCGCGGGCCTGCTGGCGACGTATCTCGTCGTCACCGCGCTGACCGCCGTCAGACCGCGCACCCCGGTCACGCGCGGGCTCGAAGCAGGCGCTCTGGTCTGGGCCATGGTCATCGGTCTCGCTGCCGTGGCGGTCGCAATCCGCGCGATGATTTCTGGCGACGTCACGCCGGAGGGGGGCCGAGGACCCGTCTTCCTCGTCTTCGGTGCCGTGGCCCTGCTCGCAAGCGCCGGCGACGCGCGGATGATACGCGCCGGCGGACTGCAAGGACCGCCACGGCTGAGGCGGCATCTCTGGCGGATGTGCGTCGCACTTTGGATCGCGTCGGCCTCGTTCTTCCTCGGGCAGGCGCCTTCGATCCCGGAGCCACTCCGCACTCCCATCCTGCTGGCTATTCCCGTTCTGGCTCCCTTGCTGGCGATGGCGTACTGGTTGTGGCGGCTGCGTGACCATCGCCGTGTCCACCCCCATGCCGGCCACCGTTCGGGGCTCAAGCAGAGCGAAGACGTCGTCCTCACCGAAGCAACCGGTTCGGGAACTGTCGAAATCGGGAGCCATACGCACTGACAATCGAAGGCGTGAACCGGTGCGGAGGATGGAGGTGGCCTTCGACGAGGGAATCGACGGGGCCGTAGCCCAAGCCCACTCGCACCTTCCCCGGATGGCTCTCCCGCCTGGGTGGTAGGCCGAACGCCACCGAGGTCAGGATCTTCGGCTGCCCCAACGCTACCCAAGGAACGTCCTTCCTCGCGACATCCGCTCGCCATCGGTACCCATTCTTCTCTCCACGTCAGAGGTTGGGGGGCGCCGCTTCCAGCACCTTCCCGAGGTTGTCCAGAAGCTCCCGGGTTCCGTGTTCACGGGCCTCGCGGGTGTCCAGGCCATCCAGGAAGGCCACCCGTTCCGTGTACACGAGACGTGTCCCACCCCCCACCGGAGTGAGCTCCATAGTGCTGAGAGAGACCGAGGTTCTCCGGTCGTCGGCGTACATCACATAGGTGTAGACCAGGCGCTCGTCGGGGACGATGTCCTGGAAGAAGGATTCGTAGCGGTGAATCGGGCCTCCGGTGGGTCCTCCGGCGTACAGCTCCGTGCCGCCGACGCGAGGGTCCATCTCCAGCGGCGTCACCACCTGATGGTCTTCAGGCGCGATGAACCACCTGGACTTGGACTCCAGGGTGGTGAGGGCCTGGAAGACCCGGCTGGGGGACGCGGGATATTCCCGCTCCACCACGAAGTCGGCGTGGTTGATGGTTCGTTCACTCACCTCTCATCCTCCTCGGGGGGTGTGGTTGCGGCCAGGTAGGCGCCCAGTCGGTCCAGGCGCCGCTCCCAGGTGGTTCGCCGCTCGTGGATCCAGTTCTCCACCTCCCGCAACCTTTCTCCGGCAAGGGAGCAGGTCCGGACCCGCCCCACCTTCCGTGATCGGATGAGCCCCTGTTCCTCGAGGATCTGGAGGTGCTGGAGGACTCCCGGGAGGGACATGTCCAGCGGGTCAGCCAGTTCGCTCACGGAGTGCGGCCTCCGGGTGAGGCGCTCCAGAAGGAGAAGGCGGGTGGGATCGGCCAGAGCGTGGAAGACACGGTCGAGCGGCACCTGTTGGTTAAGCATACACTTAACTAATGGGGTTGGCGATGGAGGTCAATAGATGGGTGCGCCGAGACCCCAACTGCCCCCCAGGAAGATGTCACACACTTCCCCGGTGAATCGTTACCCCGGGGAACCCCGACTCGAACCCCTCTCCATCCGGGAATCATGAGCAGACTCACCCTCGTGACCTTCGCGATTCTCACCCTTATCGCCTGTGACGGCTCACCCACCGGAACGGGGAGCGAGCTTTCCGGGGTTTTCGAGCTGATTCAGGTGGATGGGAATGGGCTTCCCGCCGAGATGTGGGCCGACTCCGTGGCCAGGGGTGTTCTCGAGCGTGAGGAGTTCGAATTCCATCCCGACGGGACGGTGATCCGGACTCACCGCTTCGTGGTGACGGACCTCGCGACCAATGTGGACGACGTGTCCGAGGGAGTATGGGAGGCGGAGTACCGCGTCCAGGGGAGGGTCATCGAGATCGGGCGCTTCCAACCCTGCCCTCCCAATGCGTTCTGCATTCCCAACGATGTGGGGCTGGTGCGAAACGATCGGCTGGATCTTCAGTCGGGTCGATGGGGGCGCACCGCGGTCTATCAGAGGCGATGACGGCCGCGCTATCGGGGTGGAAGGAGCTCGAAGGAGAGGGTGCCGTGCTGGTGCCCATTCACCTGGAGGGAAATCTGATGGGTTCCGGGGGTGAGGCGGCGGGTGGTCATGAGCCGCATGGGATGGGACTTCGTCACCGTTACCGCTTCACCGGCCTCCAGCTCCACCTGTTTTAGCCGGAACACCTTCCGGCCCCCTGCGGCGAAGTCCATGAGATAGTCGATCCAGAGGTTCTGACGCCGGTTGGCCTGCACAGTGACGGTGAACCGGAAGGGCTCACCGATCCGCACCTGCGGGGTGTCCGAAGCCAGTTCGGTAATGGCAACGTCCGGCTTCCCGCCGAACCCCAGGAGGTTGAGGGCTTCGGGGTTCCCCTGCTTGAGAAGCGTCCGGAGCGCGTGCTTCGTGATGTACCCCATCTCCTTCGGAGACTGGCGACCCTCCGCTCGCCAGCGCTCGAGGGTGGCCAATACCAGACTGGCGTCGAGCTTGCTGACGTCGTTCAGGTGGTTGGCCACCGATCGGGTGACGTAGCGCGTTCTGTCGCCGAAGAGTCCATCCAGAATGGGGATGGGTTCCCGGTAATCGATGGCGACCCGCTGCGCCCACGGGAGGAGTGGCCGCGTCCCCTCGCTGGCCAGACGCCGCACATGGTAGTTGTCGTCCTCCCCGCACTCCCGCAGGAAGGCCATGGTCTCCGCCGGGAAGGCGTTCAGGAAGTAGCGGACGGCGTCTTCCACGGTGAATCGCTTCGTGATCTCCCGGAGGGCCGCGAGGGAAAGGGAGAGGTGTTCCTCGATGCACCCGTTCATGGCCACGAAGTGAGAGAAGGGTGCAATGATGAAGTCGCCGAAGTCGTCGTCGGTTTTCCCCGGATCGAGTTCCGGTGGGAGAGCGTTCAGGATGACCTCGAGGGCATCCGGGTAACCGGACGGGAGTACGTCGCGGAGGGTGTCGGCGATGTGTGCGATCCGCTCCTTCAGTTCCAGCTCGGGGAGAGCCGAAATCACCCTCGACCGGAAGGCCTCTCCCGGAAACCCGGGGTGGGCCCCTTCCAGGAGGGAGGCGAGGTAGTCGACCTTCCCGGCGTTGAAGAGACGGTCCTTCAGGGAAAAGGTGCTCTCGGCCTTCATTCGTTCCGTTCCGGGTAGGGTGAGGGGAGGGAGGGGATCCGGACCCAAAGACGGCTCCGGCGGGAGTGCGCCCGGAAAGAAAGCTACATCCGGCGCTCAGACGTGTGCTCTTCCATCTCTTCGAGGGTCCGGGGCCAATCCTCCCGGAGGAGCCGGGAGAGGGCGCGATCGGCCAGGAGGCGCCCCCCGGTCTGGCAGCCGGCGCAGTAGTTCGTCTCCCGCTCGGAGTAGACGATGCGCTGGACGGGATCGCCGCAACGCGGACACGGTTTTCCGTAGCGGCCATGCACCGCCATGGCGGGGTGGAAGGCGGTGATCTTTTCCGGGAAGGCGTCTCCCACCTCCTCTCGGAGGCGCTCCGTCCATTCGACGAGGTTCTCCACCGTGGCGACCCGGAGCCGCTCGATTTCCCCATCGTCGAGGTTGCGGGTGAGCTGTACCGGCGAGAGGCCGGCAGCGTGGAGGATCTCGTCGGAGTGGGCGTTTCCGATCCCGCTCAGGATGCGGGGGTCGGTGAGCGCCCGTTTGAGGGTGCGGTTTTCCCGGCGAAGGGCTGCGGCGAAGTCGGCGGGGGAGGCGTCAAGGGGTTCGATTCCCCCCGGGTCGAGGGCGGCAAGCCCCTCTTCACCGCGCACGAGATGAAGCGATGCCTTCTTTCGGGTGCCCATCTCCGTCAGGAGGAAGGTGTCTTCGGCGAAGTCGAAGGCGGCGTGCGCGCGGCGTGGGGGGATGGGTGCGCCGGGCGGCCTCCGGTGCAGTCGCCCGGTGATCATGAGGTGCAGGACGAGGAAGAGGTCGCCCTCCAGCTCCCAGACGATGCGCTTCCCCAGTCGGCGAAGCCCCTGGACCATCCGGGGCGCGGCCTCCGAAATGGGCGGATCATAGGTGCGGAGAAGGGAGGGAGAGCGGATCCGGATCCCTTCCAGGGTGCGATTTACGATCCGGGGGCGGAGCGCGTCGAGGTAGAGGGCGATCTCGGGGAGTTCAGGCACGGGTCGACGCCGGGGTCGAGGGGGGCGCAGAGGATCACGGTGTAGCTCTCGAGCATGGGGATGGCGATGGGCTCCAGTTCGTTCTTCCAGACGTCGCTTCCGTAAAAGGCCGCTCTCCGGCGATCCCGCTCCTCCATGGAGGGGAGGTGGAGAAACCAGACGAAGGCATCCGGGTCCTCCAGGTCCAGCATGGGGCCGATGGCGTGGAGCCCGAAGCTCCTGAGGGCGGGGACGGACCGGGTCCGGAAGAACTCCACGAACTCATCTCTCAGGCCGGGCTTCGCCCGGTACTTTCGGACTTCGACGATCATCGTGGGCTCCTGTGTCCGGGGCCGACCCGGGGCGGCGCGTCCTGGGAGTCGAGGTTCAACGGTCAGCTACCGCGGTGAGGACCGGTTTCAGGTCGAGGAGTGGGGTGCCGTGTACGGCCTCAAGACCGCTCACCCGTAGCCGATGCCCTTCCACACCCAGGACTTCCACGCGGTGAAGCCCGATGGGGTTGGGTCGGTCCGGGGAACGGGTGTTGAAAACACCTTCCTCCGAGCGGGAAAGATCCCCTCTCGGCCGTACCCGCAATACGTCTCGTCGCGCCAGATGGAGCCAGGTCAGGACGAAAAGCTCCTGGCCTGCATCTATTCCCTGAAGACCTTCCAACACCTTCGGGTCAACGTGGAGCCAGGCGTCGGGCGCACCTTCGTCACCCTGGAGCGGCGCCGTGTTCACGTCCGTCAGAGAAGATTCCACGCTCCCGATGGACACCACCTCGAAGTGATCCCTCCCCATTTTGTTCACCCCTCATTTCTTCGGTCCGCGTTCCCCGTCTCGACGAAGCTACGGTAGGGAGGACGACGCGAGCGAGTTTGCGTCGTGGACCGAGGGTTCCGCGAGAGGCGGGCACTCCTCCCCGGTGGCCGCGGCCTCGAGCGCCGCACGTCCTTCCCGCACCAATCGGCGGGCGCGGGCCTCCCCGGCGTTCCACCCCCGCCAGTCGGGAGTCGTTCCACCGTCCCACCGCCGGAGCAGGCCGGCGGCGAGGGTGCACCGATCTGCCGGAGGGAGGAGGGGGAGTGCATCCATCAGGGTGGGCACGGCGTCACCACTCAGGGAGGCCAGGTGAGCGACGTCGATGGACCCATCGGTGGACATGGAGTCGGCACGCTCCAGGTTAGCGCGGGCGATGCGGGCGTCCGGATTGAGCGCGAAGAGGGTGACGATAAGGAGGAGCGCCGACACGAGGGCCGGGAAGGCGAAGCGGGTGCGGTTACCGCGGAGGACGGTGACCGCGAGCCAGAGGGCGAGGAAGGTGAGCCATCCCAGGAACACCCCTCCGTAGAAACGGGATTCGGTGAGGCCGTACGCATCCACATACGCTCGTAGGCGGTGGACGGCGGAGGCGATGACCACGGCCAGGAGGAGGAGCTGGACCCCTCCGAGGAGTCGAAAGACCCGTTCGCTCCTGGGGGTCTCTCGTCGGAGCGCCCAGTCCGCGACGAGGAGAAGCGCAAGAACGAGCGAGGTGGCGAGGACGAGCTGTCCAAAGCCCTCACGGGCATACTCGGCGTATGTGAGTCCGGGGGTCACCTCCACCAGCCGGCTTCCGCCGAACAGGTATCGGAGCTGCACGACGACGAAGGCGGTGAAGAGGAGGTTTACCGCCCCGAGGGCGATCCCCACCTCCACCATTCCCAGCGACGGTCGTGGGATCTCCGGGACCATGCGGCCCCGAAGGCGGGTTCCGCGCCGGAGCCCCGTCAGATAGCCCAGGGTGAACCAGGTCAGGAGGGCGGTGATCACAAGGTGGGAGACCAGGTTCTCCAGCTTGACCCCGTCCACGAGGCCGGTAGCGAAGGTGGAGAAGAGCCGGTCCGCCGACATGAAGAGGGCGCCGAAGACGATGAGGAGGGGTATGGCGAGGAGGAGCCCGAGGGCCACCCGCCCGATCCCTGCCGGTCGAGGGCTTTCCGTTCCGCTCCCACCTCCGGTCCGAGTCAGGCCGAAGACACTTCCCAGGAGGGTGAACGCACCGAAGGCGGAAGCGGCCATGGCGCCCACCACAGCCTCCACATAGTCACTCACCCCGCTCTCCCGTGCCCACCCGGCCATGGCCCTGAGGGCGGGGAAGGCGAAGGCGGCGGCGGCGGAGAGAAGAGCCGCCACCCGGAGGGACGGAGATGCGCGCAGTACCATCCCCGTTATGAGAAGAACTCCGACGGTGAACCACGCGACCGCCTCGGCGCTCGGACGGAGGTGACCCGTCCGACTCAGGATGGCCACGGCGAGGGCGATGGCCCAGAAGAGGAGGAGGAGATTGAGCCCCGGTTCCCCCGGCGCTCGGAGGAGAAGGTTTCCGGCGATCCCGACCCCGAGGCCGCAGGCAAGGAGGATCCCCGGTGAGGGGGCGTCGCCGGTCACGGGGGTGCGGGAATGGGGTGGTGCGGACGATTCAACCATGACGTACCTCCGGGACGGGACCCACCGCACCGAACCGGCGATCTCGCCGGTGGAACTCCGCTACGGCGCCCTCGAGGGCGACGGCATCGAAGTCGGGCCAGTAGAGGTCGATGAATACCAGCTCCGCATAGGCGCACTCCCAGAGGAGGAAGTCGCTCAGCCGCCGCTCTCCGCCGGTGCGGATGAGGAGATCCACGTCGAGGATGGGATCGTCGCCATGCATCGCACGTCCGAGGAGCCGGCGGAACTCGTCTCGCGACGGTGTCGGAGACCGAGGGTGCTTGCTTCTCCCGGCATGGAGGCGCGCGGCTTCGACAATGGCGTCCCGCGCGGAGTAGTCGATGGCGAGGCGAAGGCGGAGACGAGTTCCCGTTCGCGTCCGGGACTCCACCGCCTCGATGGCCTCGCGGAGATCACCCTCTAGCCGGTCGCGGCGACCGATCACCTCGAGGCGCACCCCCTCCCGTTCACAGCGATCTCCCTCTTTCCGGAGATACCGACGCATGAGGTGCATGAGGTGCTCGACCTCCGAGGGTGGGCGTCGCCAGTTGTCCGCCGAGAAGGCGTAGAGGGTCAGGGTTCCGATCCCGAGGGCGGGAGCGGCCCGTACCGTCCGGCGAACCGCCTCGGCTCCGGCACGGTGACCGGCCAGGCGCGGGAGTCCCCGTTCCAGAGCCCATCGCCCATTCCCGTCCATGATGATCGCCACATGGAGATCCCTCGGTCGGGTGTGCGAGCCGGAGTCGGGGGATGGAGGTCTTCGACTCCAAGGACTTTGTTTCATAAAGTTATCGGCCCGAAAAAAAGGTGATGTGGTCGATCAGGGCTCACGAACCTGACCGATCAACGCTTCCATGTGATCGAGATACCGCTCCAGGGCCCTTCGTCCCTCGGGGGTGAGGCGGTATTCGGTTCTCGGCACCCGGCCATCGAACGACTTCGTGCACGTCAGATACCCGCCCTCTTCCAGGCGGCGGGCGTGCACGCTCAGGTTCCCGTCCGAGGTCTCGAGGACATCCTTGAGCTCCCCGAAGGTGAGGACCTCGTTTACCGCCAGGGCGCTCACGATTCCGAGGCGGACCCGACCATGGATGAGCTGGTCGAGTTCCACCGGGTTCATGCTCCCCCCCAACGGTCGGTGGGAGTGTTCGTTCTCACCATTCCCACTCACGGCAACCTCCTCCCCTGAACGGGCGCGCACCGGTTCAGCCGCCATGCTTCCTCGCGATGTAGGCGCCGAAGAGGATGTGGAGACCCCCGAATCCCCCGGCGAGGAAAGGGTTGCTCCATCCCGGGAAGGCGAGGGCGAGAGCGCCGAGCGCCATGAAGCAGAGCCCCATGAGGGGAACAACCTTCACCGAGAAGGCGCCGCCGGTCGTGACCCCGGCCCCGTACAGGAGGAGCCAGCTTCCGGGGATGAGGGCAGCGGCCTCCCCGCGATAGAGCGCCATGGTGAGGAGCGCCCCGGCGACGGTAGGAGGGAGGAAGCTCAGGAGGAACTTCCGCCCGGCGCCGCGAAGGACCGGAATTCCCGCTCGCCGCGCCTTCCTCGCGATGGCCCAGGCGCCAATCCCCACGGCGATGATGGCGCCCATGATCCATGTGGCGAGCCACCCATCCACCGTGGGGCGGCCCGACGCCACGGCAGCGGTGGCCAGCGCCGTGATTCCCATCCCCACCCCACCCCATCCGGGTACTCCGGTAAAGGCCGGGCCATGCTCCAGGGTGCGGCGGATGAAGCGCAGGTCGTCCCAGGCGCGGTCGCCCAGCGCCACCGGCTTGGAATCGGTGCGGGGGTGGGTGGGAGTGCTTGGGGCGGTGTCCATGAGGTGGGACGGTCGCACTCTCACATGTGGTTGTCAAGTACTTTGTAACACGAAGTGAGGGGGTGCGGTCGGACCACCCACCATCTCCCGCGGCCCACCCCGACCCATTCGCCCACTTCTGGTGCGAGCCGGATCGCCCACGCTCCGGTTTGGGGCCGGAATCCCGTCCCCAAGGCCCAAAATCGCCCTCCGGGTGCGGCACGGAACCTGCCCAATACCCCCGATGGGGCCCGGGCAAGGACCCGGACCTCAGGGACCATGACCATGAGCATGTCGAAGGAGGTACCCTCATGAATACCACAAAACGACACCCCGCAACCTTCGCAGGGGTGAGCGCCACCCTCGTCCTCTGTGTGTTCGCCCTCATCGCCGCCTGCTCCGACCTGGGCACCGGGCCCAACGATCAGCCTCGGGTACAGGTCCAGCTCAAGGACTTCCCGGCGGAGATGGTGGCGTCCGCCGAGGTCTGGATCTCCCATGTGTACCTTCAGGGAGGCGCCGAGGGGCGTGTCGACCTCTTCCGGGATCCGGAGAACCCCCGTCACTACGACCTCCTCACCCTGCAGAACGGGGTGGTGGCCGACCTCACCGAGGCTGAGCCGGTTCCTCCGGGGCGCTACTCACAGCTTCGTCTAGTGGTGGACAGCGCCCGCGTCACTCTGGTGGAGGGAGTGACCTTCGCGGATGGGAGTTCCGAGCGATCCCTCTTCGTCCCCAGCGGCGCGCAGACGGGGATCAAAGTCCAGCTCGCCGGAGACATCGAGGCCGAGGAGGGAACCACCACCATCGTCCTGGTGGACATGGACGTGCGCCGGAACTTCGTCTTCCAGGGGAGCTCGGTTTCCGGGTTCGTGGGGGTGCTCTTCACGCCGGTTCTCAAAGAAGAGGCCAGGAGCGTCGAAGAAGAGGGCTGACGTGCCTGCATAGGCTGCCGCGCCTACATGGAGTGACACGCCGGGGGGCGGGGGGCGACTCATCGGGAGGATGGGTTCCACCCCCCGCCCCCTCTTCGTGCGATTCGCCATCATTGTCGGCACCCTCCGTCTGTCGCCCGGAAGGGCCGCCCTTGACGGCAACCCCCCCGACGCCGTCGTTTCCGTAAGATTCGCGTCTTCGCAGGGGAGCTGTCGATCATACACATTCGCCCCTTCGACCGTACGCTTCGTGCGCTCTCGGTGGTGCTCCTGTTCGGGTGTTCCGGAGGCGACGCGAAGGACGGGTCGTATACGGAAATCCGGAACACCCTTCCTCCGGCCGACCGGATCGTCTCCGCACCGGAGGTGCTCCGGATCGGAGCCCCGGACGGGTCGGGTCCGGATGTCTTCGGGCGGATTCGGGCCCTTGCCGTGGATGATGCTGGAACCGTGTACGTGCTCGAGGACATGGAGCAGCAGGTTCGAGTCTTTCACGCCGATGGGCGGCATTGGTTCACCTTCGGTCGTCGGGGGGAAGGTCCCGGTGAGCTGCTCGGTGCCGGCTCCCTCGGACGACTGCCCGACGGATCGATCTGGGTGTGGTCGGCCTCCGGGGCTCGGCTCACCCTCTTCGATTCCGAGGGCCGATTCACCGAAACCCGCTCCTTCCGCGACCTGCCAAATCCCGGAACCCGGGCCCGACCCGGCCCCGACGGATCCATGATCGGGCTGGTGTTCCGAAATGAGGGGCTGCGTCACGAGTCCCAGATCACCCATCAGTTCCACCAGAATCTCCATGTGGCGCGCTTTTCTCCCGAGGTGTCGCAGGTCGACACGCTCGCGGGACTTGGCATCGAGCGTACCGCCTTCGCAGGGAACTTCATCGTGGGGTTCCAACCGGGGATCGAGCTCGACTTCGAGGATGACGGCACCCTCTGGGGTTCTAGCGGCCCTGACTACCGGATCCTCAAACTCACCTCGTCCGGCGACACCCTTCTCGCCTTCACCGTTCCCCACGATCGGGTGCCGGTCACTACCGCGGAACGGGATTCGGTGGTGGAACGAATGCCCGCCATCGCCGGCGTCCGGCCCGAGCTGGACCCCGCCCTGATCCCCGATTCCAAGCAGGCCGTTCGGTTGATCCTGGCACTGGGAGAGGGGTGGGTCGGCGTTTTCCCAGAGATGGGCGGTGACACCGGTCGGATCCTGGACGTCTTCTCATCGGACGGCCACCTGGTTGCCCGGGTCCGTCTTTCCACCCGACTCTCCCTCACACCGGCCCGTCCGTACTTTCGCGCCGGCCTCCTCTACGGGGTCTCGCTCGACGCCCTGGAGATCCCCTATGTCGTGGCCCTCGACCTGTCGGACATCGGCATCCCGGACTGAGCACGCCGCCCAGGGCGGGTGTGTCTGGCGCCCCCGGCACACCCCGCGTACGTTGTGCCCCCCATCCCCCCAATCGAACCGCCCGACCTTGATGACGTTGCCTCGATCGCTTTTCGTGCTTGTCCTTGTCGGCTCGGTTCCGGCGTGCGCGGGTGCCCCGGTCGGGAACGCCGTCAGCGAGGACTCCGCAGAGCGCACGACGGCGACCAGGAACGCCCACGAGGCCCACCCCCCCCACGGCGCCCACGCCGACCACGTCATCCCCGCCGGCCTCGCCTCCTCCGATGGCCCCGGCTTCACGGCGGCCGATGTTCACTTCATGCAGATGATGATGGGGCACCACGCCCAGGCGGTGGAGATGTCGGGGATGGTGGCGGAGCGCAATGCCCACCCGGACCTCCGGCAGCTTGCCATTCGCATCGACATCTCCCAGCGCGACGAGATGGCCTTCATGACCCGGTGGCTGGAGGAGCGGGGGCAGCCGGTGCCAACCAAAGCCCAGATGGCGGAGATGCGCATGCCGGGGCTCGTCTCGGAGGAGAACATGGCCCTGCTCGACGCGGCCCGGGGGACGGAGTTCGACCGCCTCTTTCTGGAGTTCATGATCCATCACCACCTGGGGGCCATCTCCATGGTGGATGAGCTCTTCGCCGCCCACAGGGCCGGGCAGGACCCGGACATCTTCCAGTTTGCCACCGACGTGGCCAACGACCAGCTCGACGAGATCAGCATCATGGAACGCATTCTCGCTCGACTCCCCTCTTCCCTTCCGGAGTAGATCCAGATGACCCGACACCCTTCGATCTTCCGGCTCCGGTGGGGTGCCCGGAAACCCATCCTCCAGGGAGCCACGCTCCTGGCGGCACTCCTCCTTCCCCTGGCCCTTCAGGGACAGGAGGGGCGCACCTCCACCCTCGATGACCCCCGGGTGGGGCTCCGGGCAGGGGCGGGGAACATGGCGGAGCAGGCGCTCCGGAACATGCGGCTTACGGGGTTTGCGCCTCGCCCGGCCGAGTTCGACAGCACGCGAGGGCTGGCCTTCATCAACTCCGACCTGGCCTTCCGGGAGAACTTCGTCTACCAGGGGAACTTCTCGGGCTTCCAGATCTGGGATGTGGCGAACCCGGCGTCCCCGGAGCTTCTGAGTGTAGTGCGGTGCGCCACCGACCAGGGTGACCCGTCCATCTACGGGCACCTCCTCTTCGTCTCGGCGGAGAGCCCCCGCTCCCGCAAGGACTGCGGGATGGACGGGGTGGAGGACGGCGCGGACCGGATGCGGGGGGTGCGGGTCTTCGATGTGTCCAACCCCCGGGCGCCTCGCCTCATCCACAACATCCAGACCTGCCGGGGTTCCCACACCAACACCATCGTCCCCCACCCCACCGATGACCGGGTGATCTACATCTATGTGGGTGGGTCGTCTTCGGTGCGGGATGCCTCCGAGATGGCGGAGTGCTCTTCGGGATCGGTGGCGGAGAACCCCAACACCGCCCAGTTCCGGGTGGACATCATCCGGGTGCCGCTGGATCGCCCGGAGGAGGCCCGGGTCATCGGATACACCCGCGCTTTCGAGGGGCTGGCGCCCCGCGGGGCCCGGGGCGGCCCTTCCGGGTGCCACGACCTGACCTCGTACCCTCACTACAACCTGGTGGCGGGGTCGTGCGGGAGCTACGGACTTCTCCTGGACGTTTCGGACCCGGAGAACCCGGTGCGCCTCGACGCCATCGCCGACGACAACTTCTCCCTCTGGCACACCGCCGTCTTCAACAACGCCGCCACCTCCGTGGTGTTCACAGACGAGTGGGGGGGCGGGACCAACCCCCGCTGCCGGGAGGGCGACCCGTACGAGCTGGGGGGGAACACGATCCTTTCCATTCGAGACGGGCGCTTCACCCAGCACGCCTACTTCAAGATGCCCGCCGTCCAGACCAGCACGGAGAACTGCGTCTCCCACAACGGGGGGCTGATCCCCGTGCCGGGCCGTGACATCAAGGTGCAGGGGTGGTATCAGGGCGGGGTGAACGTCTTCGACTTCTCCGACCCGGACAACCCGGTGGAGATCGCCTTCTTCGACCGGGGCCCCATCGATGACGAGACCCTGGTGGTGGGCGGCTCCTGGGGGGCCTACTGGTACAACGGGTACATCTACTCTTCGGAGC